>CAXUMS010000155.1:0-12163 GCA_964252165.1 uncultured Armatimonadaceae bacterium | reverse complement strand
CAACGGCACGACGGCCCTACTAAGAATAATGATTATGAAACTCAAGACTCGGGTTGAGTAAGGCATAACCATGTTCGCCGCAACTACTCCGCGCGCGGGTGCGCCTTGTCGTAGGCGTCCTTCATTCGGGTGGTGGAAACGTGGGTGTAGATTTGCGTGGTGGCGAGGTCGACGTGGCCCAGCAACTCTTGGACGACGCGCAGGTCCGCGCCGTGGTCCAACAGGTGGGTCGCGAACGTGTGCCGGAGCGTGTGCGGCGTGATCTTGTGCGACGCGGCGACCGACTCGCAGTACTTGTCGAACACGCGGCGCACGCCCCGGTCGGAAAGTCTGCCGCCCCAACGGTTCAGGAAAACGGCAGGCGTGGGTTTCGATGCGCCCTGCGCCAACGCCCCGCGCCCCGGCGCGCCCAGATACATTTGGAGGGCGGCGACCGCGCCGCTTCCCAGGAGCGCGATACGCTCCTTGCCGCCCTTGCCGTGACGGATGCGCGCGATGGCCTCGTCGCCGTCGAACTTGACTGCCCAAGAAGTTAGGAAAACCTTTATCTTTGCCTCCTTGCGGAATTGTGATTGTTCCGCCAACCTGTCCTCCTCCTGGTTTCGGGGTGACTGTGACGCCTTTTTGAATCTGACCTTGTGCGGACAGGCTCAGGCGCAACCCTACGTCAGCAATGGAAGCGAGCGCGAAAGACCAAGAAATCTCCGAGGACGGGGTTGGGTTGACTACCTCCGTTAAAAGCCGGGTACCAGTTGCGTCATAGACCTTGACCCGCTCGATATTGTAAGCGTTATCAACCTGAATGGTTTCCTGATACACGTACTCGCCTGCGCCTATGTAAATGAAACCTATAATACGTTGCTGAAACATTCGGTATGATCACGCTTCGTGGCGTCGTCCGCAATGCCCACACGGTACAATAAACGTCTATGGCTGGCAAACAACCGCAATTTTCCGCGCCGCAAGGCACGCACGATATTCTCCCGCCCGCGCCCGGTCGCGACTGGGCGGACGACGTTACCAAGTGGCACTGGCTCGAAAACGAGTGGCGCGATTTGTGCCGGTTGTACGGGTACGAGGAGGTGCGGACGCCGGTTTTCGAGTCAACCGCGTTGTTCAAGCGCGCGGTCGGCGAGGGAACCGACATTGTCGCCAAAGAAACGTATGATTTCCACGACCGGCACACGCCGCCGCGACAGTTCACGCTTCGCCCCGAAGGGACCGCGCCCGCGCTTCGGGCCTATGTGCAGAACCGGCTGTATATCGAGCGTCCGGTCGCCAAGCTATACTATGTCGCCTCGATCTTCCGGTACGAACGCGAGCAAAAAGGGCGGTACAAACAGCACCACCAATTTGGCGTCGAGGCCCTCGGATCGCCTGGCCCGGAGATTGACGCCGAGGTGATCGCGCTCGCGTCCGCGTTTTACCAGCGCATCGGGGTTGCGCGCTTGACGCTGAAAATCAACTCGGTCGGAAGCGTCGAATCACGGGCGCGGTTTGTGGACGCCCTGCGGTCATGGGCTACTCCGCTTGTCGGCGAGATGAGCGAGGACAACCAGCGTCGGTTCCGCGAAAACGCCCTGCGGATGCTGGACTCCAAATCGCCGCGTGACCAGGAATTGCTCCGGGACGCCCCCCTGCTCACCGATTTCCTGGACGACGCCGACCGCGCGCACTTCGAGACGTTGCAAGGCTACCTCGCGGATTTAGGCGTTTCATTCGAGGTGGACGGAAGGCTCGTGCGCGGCTTCGATTACTACACCCGCACCGCCTTCGAGGCGCAGTCTCCGGATGTCGGGTCGCAATCCGCTTTGGGCGGCGGCGGGCGCTACGACAAGTTGGTGGAGGAGTTGGGCGGGCCGCCGACGCCGGGTATCGGGTTCGGACTGGGCGTGGAGCGCATCTTAATCGCGCTTCAAGCCGCGCAGGTGGCGACGCCCCCGGCGCATGGCCCGGTCGCGTTTTTGTGTCCGCTTGATGCGGGCGCGCGAGCGGCGGCGGTTGGCCTTTTAGCGCGGCTACGGAACGCGGGCGTCGCCTCGGATGTGGACTACACGGGGCGCAAACTCAAAGCGCAACTGGAGTTCGCGGACCGCGCCGGGGCGGCTTTCGCTATCGTTATCGGGAGCGACGAGGTCGCGAGCGGAACCGTGAAGGTGCGCGACATGGCGACGGCGGAACAGGAAACCGTGGCGCAAGCCGACCTTGCCGCGCATTTGTTGGCGCGCGGCAGCGTTGCGAGCGTAGCGGGCTGAGTTTGCATAATCTGCGCCTCGACCATTTAGTTCTGACCGTGCGCGATGTGGCGGCGACGGGCGCGTGGTACGAGCGGGTTTTGGGGATGCAAGCGGAAACGTTTGGGGCGGGACGCACCGCTCTTCTTTTTGGCGCGCAGAAGATCAATCTGCACCCCGCCGGTGCGGAGTTCACGCCGTACGCCGCCCACCCTGTTCCCGGTTCCGCCGATTTATGCTTTCTCACCGATACGCCGCTCGATGCGGTGATCGCGCATCTTGGCGCGTGCGCGGTTCCGGTTGAGTTGGGGCCGGTGGAGCGAACCGGAGCGACCGGTCCGCTTTTATCCGTTTATTGCCGTGACCCGGACGGCAACCTTATCGAGATCAGCAATATCGTTAACCGACCGTGACGCAAAAAAGCCGAACAATTCCCGGAGGAATTGTTCGGCTTTTCTCTTAGTTGGTTTGCGCTACAAAGCGACTACGCGGGAAGCGCGGGAAGCACGATGTAGCCGTTCGTGCCGGAGACCGCCGCAAGCACCTGGTCGGGGGACAACGTTCCATCAATGCCGGACTGGTTTGATGAACCAAGAATGCTGGTCGTTTGACCCTTGAGCGGGGCCGTGTCCTTGACCGGCGTGATGCCGAGTTGGTTCGCGACAATGGCGATAGCGGCGGTGTGACGCGCCTCGGTCGCCTGGATGCTACCCGCGATGAGCAGGTACTTTTTGGTTGCGAACGACGTAATCGCGCCCAGATACGCCTGCACGCCCGTGTTCTCTACGGCGTACAACAGGTTCACGATGCCGGTGCGGTCAAGCGTTTCAATCGCGAAGTCGAACGACGCGTTGCGAAGAATGCCGTTGGTTCCGGTTCCGATAATGGAAGCGTCCCCAAGCGCGTTGTTCAGGAAGTTTCGATGTTCAAGTTCCACCTTCGCGAACGTGGTTGCATAAGCGACCGCAACATCGGTCGAAGGCAAACCGAGGCCCGTGATGGTCCGGTTGAGCGTCGTTCCGGTAGCATCGCCGTTGGTTAAACGCGCGATAGCCTGACCGTATAGGTCGGCTTCCAGGGCTTCGAGCGCGAGTGCGTAGTTTAGCACCTTGATGTCGCCGGTTCCCGGAATGTCGCTAAACTTAAGGCTCGGTTTGGTTTGCGCCTGGGCGGGGCGGCTCAGAAGCGCGCCCGCCGCGACCACGCCTGCGGCGGCGATAGCGGCGTTCCGCAAACCGTTCGATGCGGACGCGGGCTTGGCCTCGGTCGCCTCGATGGTGTTCAATTCACTCATGGATTTTCCTTGTCAAATTAAAAAACAAACAAACCGGGCTATTTGAAGAACGGCGTTACGGCGGCGATGACCACGTTCGGGTCGGAATAATAGTTGAACGTGTTTTCGCTGACGCCGGTTGTGTTCTGCTGGTTCGGGGCGGATGCGCCGTCGGTGACGCGCTTGCCTGCGGAAACGCCGGGAAGGTTGTAAACCGGTCCGGTGGATTTGCCCAGAACATACGCGACAGCGGCGGAGTGGCGCGCTTCCGTAGAGTGGATCGCGACCGCTGTGGTCAGCAAGCCAAAGTCGGTCATGTAGCCCGCCGCGCCTTCGTACGCGCGCACGCCGGTTTCTTCAACCGCGTAGATGAGTTCCAGAATCGAGCTAAGCGTGGTTCCAAACGAGGCGGCGTAGCCGTTCGGGTTCGGTTGGGTAACCGGCGCGCCTGCAATGCCGCTAAGCGCGGTGGTTAAGAAGTCGCGATGCGCGGCTTCGACATACGCATACTGCACCAGGTACAAGAACGCGGGCGTGACCAGGTTCGACGCGATGCTGCCCGGCGACACTTGAAGCGTGTAGTTCCCGGTGGAGCCGGACGCGGGCGTCGTGGAATCAAGCAACGCGGACGCGGAGCGACCGGACGCAAGGTTCAGGGCCTGGCGATACAAATCGGCTTCCAAAATTTCCAGCGTCAGGGCGTAGTTGAGGACGACCTCGTTGTAGTTGCGTCCAACGACGCCGGGGAAATTTGTCGGGTCAAGGACGGTGGACGGCGAGGGGCTGGGGGTAACGCCGCTGTTAAACGGAACAGTATCGTTATCGCCCGAACCGCATCCGGCAAGCAGGGCGGTGGCGGCGGCGCCAAGTCCCGCCGCGGACATTCGCGTTAAAAATGCGCGGCGACTTACCGCGTTTTGCTGCAACTCCGCAAATTCGTTCAAGATAGACTGCCTTTCTTTGCGCCGCCGTCACCGTCACTGGTGAGCGAGATCAGGTCGGCGCGTTACGCCTCGCGGCGTATCCAATTCGTGAAACAACGTTCTACGGCTTTGTAGCCCCGTTTTGCGATATAGGCGGTAACGGACTGACATTGTGGTAGAGGTTTGACGGCTTAGTCGTACAGAAGGCGCTTATAGTTTGAGATGGGAGTTAAACCCTCGCTCTTTTCCTACGCCGCGTCGTCATTTCGTTTACATCATACCTGCAAACGGAGCGATTACGTACAGGTAAAAAATTGTTACCCGCTTTGGATAGGCATTAGGATGGTCGTTTGATAAAGGCGCCGCTTGTTGAACGGCGTTTGCCCGTGCCAGAGGGCTGGGTTACAATACACGAAGAAGGACCGTTTCTTACGCCTATGATCGCCTCGCCCTCCGCCGTTTCGTTGAACCGTAGCGTACCGCACGTCTCGCCTCTCGATGAGTTATCTGCGCGCGTCCGCGCTCTTCGTCCCTATCAACCGGGAAAGCCTATCGAGGAAGTGAAGCGCGAACTTGGTTTGTCCGGCGAGATCGTGAAGCTCGCCTCGAACGAAAACCCGCTTGGCCCGTCTCCGCTTGCTCTCGCGGCTCTTGCGGAGGCGGCGGTACGCCTCGCCCAGTACCCGGATGGCGGCTGTCATGATCTTCGCAATGCCGTTTCGGAAAAGCGGGGCGTTGCGCCCGACTCGCTTATCTTCGGGAACGGTTCGGACGAGATTATCCATCTGCTCGGCTTGACGTTTCTTGCGCCCGGCGACGAGGTAGTGGTCGGCGATCCCACATTTGTTTTATACGAGGCGGCGGCCACCTTAGCGGGGGCGACAACGGTTAAGGTTCCGCTCACCCGCCCCGACTACCGGCACGATCTGGACGCAATGGCGGACGCCTTCACTGACCGCACGCGCCTTGTCTTTATCGCCAACCCGCACAACCCTACGGGGACGATTGTCGGCAAAAGCGACGTGGACCGCTTACTCGCACAACTGCCGTCTCGCGCCTTGCTGGTTTTGGACGAGGCGTATGGCGAGTACGTGTACCATTTGCCCGACTTCCCCCGCGCCGACGACTATATCCGGCAAGGCGCGCCGGTTATCGGTTTGCGAACGTTCTCGAAAATGTACGGCCTTGCCGGATTGCGCGTCGGGTACGGCGTCGCCGCGCCGGATGTCATTCGCGCCCTTAATCAGCCGCGCTCGCCTTTTAATGTTAACCTCGCGGCGCAAGCGGCGGCCTCGGCGGCGACAAATGATGACGCGTTCGTGGCACAGGGTTTAGACATTAACACACGCGGTTTGGAAACGCTGTACGGCGTTTTCGACGAGTTGGGGTTGCCGTATATACCGTCCCACGCGAACTTTGTGATGGCGGATGTATTACGCCCGTGCCGCGCGGTTTTCGACGCCCTGCTCCGAAAAGGCGTTATCGTTCGCACCGGCGATGTTTTCGGGATGCCGACGCACCTGCGGGTAACGGTCGGGACGCCCGCGCAAATTGAAAAGTTCGCCACGGCGTTAAAGGAAGTTTTGCCCTCGATTCCGCAAAAAACCGCGCTAAACAACGGAATCAAAGGATAACAAATTACATGCTGGTGGTTTTAACCGCAGAAGCGACAACCGAGCAGGTCAAAGCTCTGCAGGACGATCTGCGAACGCTCGGCTATGGCGTTCATGCGATTACCGGCGCGGAGCGCACCGTGGTCGGCGCGACGGGCGGGCATCTCGACGACGAGCAAACCGAGGCCGAGCGGCTTTTATCGCTTCCGTTTGTCGCCGATGTTCACCTGATTGATAAGCCCTACCGTCTCGCCGCCCGCGAAACGGACACGGCTCCAACAATTATTGACGTGCGCGGCGTTCGTATCGGCGAGGGTTGCCCGGTCGTGATCATGGCGGGTCCCTGTACGGTGGAAAGCCGCGATCAACTCTTGTCCACCGCCCGCGCGGTTAAGGCGCTCGGAGCGACCATCTTGCGCGGCGGGGCGTACAAGCCGTCCACATCGCCATACGGCTTTCCCGGTATGGGTGTGGACGGGTTAAAGTTGCTCGCCGAGGCGCGCGACGAAACCGGCCTGCCGGTAATCACCGAGGTAATGGACCCGCGCGAGGTGGAAACCGTCTGCCAGTACGCTGATATTTTGCAGATCGGGACGCGCAATATGCAAAACTACGATTTGCTTCGCGAGGTCGGACGCGCCCAAACCGCGGTCTGCCTCAAGCGAGGCATGTCGGCCAAAATCGAGGAATGGCTTCAAGCCGCCGAATACGTTTTACTCGGCGGCAACAGCCGCGTGATGCTGTGCGAGCGCGGCGTTCGCACGTTCGAGACGTATATGCGGAACACGCTTGACCTTGCCGCCGTTCCCGCGCTCCGCGCCCTTTCGCACCTGCCCATTATCGTGGACCCGTCGCAGGGCGCGGGACGAGCGGCCCTGGTTCCGGCCTTGTGCCGGGGCGCGGTCGCGGTCGGCGCGGACGCCCTGCTGATCGAGGTTCACCCGCACCCCGAACGCGCCCTGAAAGACGGTCCGCAACAAGTCACGCCCGCCCTGTTCGAGAAGATCATGGACGAACTCGGCCCGGTCGCTCGTGCCGTCGGACGCTCGCTCGCCGTTTAGCGCTTATGTCATCACCGCCGCCGCCAAGCAAAAGTCGTCTCGTGCGCATTTTTCGCGTCGTTTTACCGGTTCTCCTGGTAGCCGCGCTCGGCGCCTACTTTGTGATGCCTGCCGCGTGGCGAACCGTGCGGGATGTCACCACGGGCGCAACTGGCGCGTACCCGGACCTTCAGCCCCATGTTTACGACATGGGGCCGGACCAGATCGTGATTCTCACCTCGGCGGTCGCCAGCCGTCTTCCCGGCTGGCGCGTGGTTCGCACCGACCGCGCAACCGGCGTTATGACCGCGCAGGTCGCCGGACCGCTGGGCATGTCGAGCGAAGTAACGGCGCGCGTCGAACCCCAAAGCCCGGATGTATCCCGCGTTGTGATTCGCTCGCGATCCATTTCCGGTGTCGGGCCGGGCGACTGGGGCGTGAACGCGCGGAACATCCGCGCGCTCCAAAGCGCGCTGGACGATAAGCTTCCCGTAGCCCGCCCGTAACCCGGCCCAACTCCGCGTACCCCGCGTCCTGGTCAGCCGCCGCCTTCTCGCCCCACGCCCCGCTCTCGAAGCGCAGCCTCTACATTAGGTCCGCTTGTTTCCCGGTTCGCTCCTGTGATGCCCGCCTCGGCGTACCAGGCCGCGTCCGCAAGTCGGCTCGTTTCCGCCCGGAGCGCGCCGACCTCTACCCTTAGCATCGCAATCTCGCTTGCCTGCGCCCGCAAAAAGGCGGCGATCTCGTCCAACCGTTCCTCCGTATTGCGGAACCGGACACGTGGCGCGGGCCGCGCTTCGCGCGCCAGTTCATCGCGGATCCACACCGACGCCTTCCCCTCGCGTTTCCAAGCGACGATGCGCCGCAGGGTTTGCAAGGTTCCCTCCTCATACCGCCGCTTGCGCCCTTCACCGTGCGCAGGCAAAAACTCCTCGAACTCGTCGCGGTACACGCGAACAGTCGCTTCCGGCACTTTCAACGCCTGCGCCATTTCCCGTACTGTCATGTTGTTTTAATTGTTTTGTTTGTGACAATAGTCCTGCATTCTGATATTTTGTTTGTGTTTATTTGTTGCCTGTCTTCTAAATGAAAGAACAAGGAGAGCTTATTTGATCTGACCGCCGTTTGTCGCTTATCGCAATTGTGTAATTTAATTCTCATTATCGTACACAAATTAAGAATGCTCAGGTAAAACAAGGAGGGACGGCGCGGGTTGATGGAAAGAGCGCAAAACAACAAAAGCGGACGCTCTATAAAAGCGTCCGCTTTTGTTGTTTCTTCTGTTGAGACAGTAGCAGGATATTGCTAAGGCTTTACGTTTTTGGTTGCGTTCGCAAGGACTTGTGACGCTTCCGCGGAACCGCCCGCTTGGGCGAGATCAAGGGCGGTTTTGCCCGCCTTATCACGTAGGTCGCGGTTAGCTTCGTGGGATAACAACAAGCGCAGAAACGCCACATCGCCCGCTTCCGCGGCGTACATCAGCGCGGTTCGTCCCATTTCGTTCTGAAGATTGACGTTTGCGCCCGCCGCTAAAAGCGCCACGGCAAGATCGCGGTCGCAATCATCGCCCGCGACGACGTGCATGAGCGGCGTCATCCGGGCGTCGTCCCGCGTGTTGGGGTTCGCGCCCGCCCCAAGAAGAACGCGCGCTATCGGCTCGCACCAAAGTGACGCCGTTAGCGCGGGCGATTGTCCCCGCTTGTTGTTGACCCGCGCGCCTTTTCGCAACAGGTAGCGAACAAACGCGGCGCGGCGTGTTTGGTAGTTTTGCGCGTCCTGCGGAAGCCGAACGATGTTCTCATTCGCGCCGCAGGCGGGGGAGATCGCCGTTTCGCCGGTTGCGGTTTCCGTATTCAGCGGCGCATGTCTTCGCTCCAACAGGTACGTCGCAACCGGCTGATTTACCGCCGAGCAGGCGGCGTTCAGCGCGGTTCCGCCGTTCGGCTGAACCAGGCGCGCCCCCTTCCCCACAAGAAATGAAACGGTGGGAACATCGGCGAACACGGCGGCGAGCGCGAGCGCGGTTTGCCCGTTTCCGCTTCGCGCCTGGACGTGGTCGAGCGGCCCGCGGCCTTGCCGCCCTCGTACGCTACGGCGATGAAACCGGCCTTGACCGAGACCACATCTTGGGCCTGCGCGACCCGAAGCGGCAGGGTGAGCGGCGCCACTTGGGAAACAGCGGCGATAACGGCGAAAGCGGCGATACGGTTGGTAAACTTCATAGGTATTTCCTTTTGACTTCGGCGACATCCGTTTTCTACGAACAGCCTCCCGATACGCGTTGGTTGTTGTCAGTATAAAAAGAAACTCTCTAAAAACTCTCTAAGGAATAGCGTCCTCCGAAACGTTGATAAATTTTTGTTTCAAAGAGAAAGCGAGGCGATGTTCAGGCGACGAAGAAAGGAACGACGAGGATTCGCGGGGCGACGAAAGAAAAAATCCCCGCTGACATTGTCAGCGGGGATTTTATTGATAGCCCGTAGGGGGCTTGAACCCTTGTTCTCATCCTTGAAAGCGAGGAACTCACGTTTGGCCCTTTTTGCCCCATTTTACGAGTAGGTTGCAGCGGTTTTCACGCTTGTTTTTATAAAAGAAGGAACTCAACTTCTAAGCCGGTTTTGATCCGGTTGCGGGCAACTGGGCGCGTGGTCGTTCCCCTTGCCACACCCCCCATTGTTTCCGCCTCGTTTGTCCTCTCCGCTGGTGGTTCTCTGCGTTCTGTTTTGCTCTGCAGAGACGATTGTAAATCGTCGTGCGACCGTGCGACCAATGCGACCGAAGTCCCCCCAAGCCGCCGACTTACTTCTTCTCGCCGGTCCCCTACCCCTATGCGTTTGGCGATAAGGCAATAACATTAAGTCCGTCCGACGAGAAGACCGCCCGTCCGACGCGGTTGTGTGCGCGCTATCGCGCGAGCCACGCAACGAACGACGCGTTACCGATGATCGTGTGCATCCCGCTTTTTGCCTATTACTCCCCTGCCTGTCGAAGTTTCCGTGACCCAGTATGCGAGGTAAGTCCCTATCGCAACTCCAATTACCTTTTGCCAATCCGCGCCACCCCAAAATCGCTTGATGAGTTCCACGGCGAATAACATCATTACGAAGTACACCTGGTAGGTTGCTAGTGCTGTTTTCGGCCCGCCCATTCTCTGAATCACTTGTTATAATTTCCTTGCGTCCCGCATTCCTCGCGAGCCGCTTTGTTTACCTTCGTGCGACCCTTCGGGTTAGCGCTACCGCGCCGTTTCAACTCCTTGAAGGTAGCCAAGCGCGCCGCCCCTCGCTTACGCCCGAGCGGTCACGCACAGGAGACGCGCGGCTTACGCGCACGGCAATATCCACCCTGCGGGCGGCCCGCGCAGAGCGTCAGCGCCCTTAGCCTGAGCGCATCATTCACGCCCAGCGCCGACCGCGCCTAAGACCTCGTCCTGCCAGTCAGCGATGAAACCGCCAATCACCCCGGAAAACGCATCATCGGGAATGAGGCCGCGCTCCTGATCCACTTCCACGGCGGCGGCGTGGGCCTCGGTCAGAGCGGCGAGCAAACGACGATTCGCGGGCGAGTTCAGCGCAGACCGCAACCATCAGCCTCGAAACCGCACGACGCCAAGCGAACATCGCGCACAAGGCCGCGCACCTGTTCGCCACACTCGGCTACTCGTTCCGCCACTGGGACAACCAGCCCGGCACGTTCACCGTATTTGCCCCGCAGGACAGCGGCAAGGGCGCGTACATCGTGGACACGGTTAGCGGCACCTGCCAATGCGCCGGTTTCAAGGAGACGGGCAAGGCTTGTTCTCACCTTGTCGCCTGCACCGAGGAAGCGCGCTTGATCGCCCTGGTCGGAGATATGGAAGCCGATTACCGGGACGAGGCGGCGGACGCCACCGGACACGGCGAGAACAACGTTGTTCTCGCCTATTACGCGGGCAAAGCGGACACCGCCGCCGAGCGGGAAACGTGCGTCCTTTGCGGGACGGCGCTTGAGGAAGCCGCAAACGGCGAGCCGGTCAGTTTCTGCGACCGTTGCAACAAATGGGCGCTGTAGTCCTAATCGCTATTATCGGTTTACAAGGGGCGCAACCTGCGCCCCCACCGCCCCGAACAAGGAACCAAACCAATGCAAACCGTCACCCTGAACCCCGCCCACCGCGCCGCCGTTTTCATCGAGAACAACCAGAACGCCCGGTTTCTCGCCGAGAGCCTGCGCCAGTACGCCGACACGCTCGCCGCAACCCTTGCCCGGATAACGCCGAGCGGCCCCACCGTGGACACGCTCGCCGCCGTCGAAACGACCGCCGCCGAGTTGTCCGCCCTCCTGCCCACGTTTACCGCCGTCGCCACCCGCGCCCTACGGAACGCGCCCGGCTCCCCTGCCGCCCTCAAAAACGAGTTGGGCGCCGCGCTGGAGGCTATCGGCGGGAACGGCTTGACCGCCGCGACCATCGAAGCCGCCCGCACCTGCGCCGCGCGCTTCCTGGACACCCTGCCCGCGACGGGCGCCCAGGCGACGCCGACCGGCGCGCTCCTGCTCTGCCTGGAAGCGTTCGAGGACGGCGACGAGAACAGCGCCCATTATCGCAACCACTACGGCAACGCCACCGCCCGCTACTACGCGCCGCAAAGCCTAAGCGCGACTGGCGCATACGCCTAAATCGCCGGACGGAACGGGCGTGCTGTACCCGCCCGGTTTCCCGGCAATCACGAAAGGATACCGCCCCCCATGTTTTCCGAACAATACAAAGACGCGCACAGTGACGGAGCCGAATACGACGAAACCGCCGCCGCGCACAACGCGACGCTTAATGCCAAACTCGGCGTGGACAAGAAGCCGTTCACCGTGGACAGCGAGAACGCCGCGAACTGGGTACTTGCCGGTTTCGCCGCCGTCGAAGAAGAAGCGCGCCGCATCAAGGCCCAAACCGCCCAGCGGCTCGCCGAACTCCGAAGCGACGCCGACCGCCTGCACGCCCGCTTTGATGCGGAGTTGGAAGCCTTCGCCCGCGAGGAAGCCGCGCGCCGTCGCCGCAAAACAATCACGCTTACGCAAGGCACGTTGACCCTGCGCGCCCAGCCCG
>CAXUMS010000154.1:0-12193 GCA_964252165.1 uncultured Armatimonadaceae bacterium | reverse complement strand
GTCCGGTGGTTAATCGTGAGCAGGTGACCGGCGTTGTCATAATTGAGGTTCGTCGCGCCGGGCAAACCGTTCGGCGTGGCCGGGGCCGTTATGGGACGTTGCGGTTCCGGCGATCAGGTCGAGCCGCTTGTCCTGGTAGGCTTTGACAAACGCGGGAAGGGCGCGCCATCGTTGAAGCGTGGACCGGCTCACCCCGGCGCTTGAGGCCGCTTCATCAAGCGTTCGGCATGTCAGCAGGATTTTGACCGTTTATATCCATCTTGACCTCAACTACTTGGCCATATCCTATCGTGTGCTTTCCTTCACGAATTAAAAAAATCAAACCTTCATGAATACGAGAATGATGATATGGATTTATTAAAACAATGTAATCCACAACTTCGCGCCCGAAGGGAACCTCACGATCCTCTTCAAACAAATGGATTGCATCACAATCCATATCGTTGTAGAAGAATTGGCCTCTATAACCTGACGCAACAGGAGTTTGCCTTCCCTGAGACGCAGGACTGATAAAGGTGACCAATGCAGTTAAATGTGCTTGTTCAAGACTCATTACTATATTTTACTTATTTCTAATAGGTATGGTTGGTAGGAACCATATCTCACGCACCGCATTCGGGTTAAAATCATCTAGATCTAAGTAACGAGCAGGGCCTAAACCATCTAAATTGGGCCTGAATTCCATTTTTTTAACTGCAGACGTTCGTATACGCGCAGCGACTATATCAAATGGTTTATGATCCCCATCCCATTTGAAGAATCCTCGTCCAAAATCTGCTGCGCCTTCCGCACTCTCAGCAAACCACTTACCTGGCATAGAGTTTCCACCTTGACGGAATCCTCCCACTGCTACAATATCAGCAATTTCCTCTGGGCCAGCAGCACGATACAGTATTGTGTAACGGGGGCCTCTCAGTTTCCCCGCCCCTCTTACCACCGCCCCCACGCCGTCGGCAATCAGCCCTTCAACGGGAATGATGCTCATCCCCGCCATGACACGCCCGCCCACGCTGACGCACTCGCCGGTCGCCCCATCCCGCCCCGTTAGGGCGGTGATGACGTTCGTGGGCGGGAGCATATTCGCTACGAACTGAAGCGCGCCCAGCCCGTGACCGCTGAGTTGATGGACTTTGGCCTGGTAGCCGTTGTACAGCGGGTTACGTCCTCTTTCGAGGCTATCGAACATCGCGTCGTCTTCGGCATCCTGCGAGGTGCGGGTGTCGTGCGCCCCGCTCATGCCGCCGCTCGGATTCGAGGCCCAAAGCGTATTGCGGTCCCGATACCCGCCCGCCGTGGTGAACGGGTACGAGGGCGGGGCCGCATACGCGCTACCGCCGGTGGGGCTACCGTTGTCGTTGCCGAACCCGTCCAGCGCGTACGGGGGCAACCATGTCGTGCCGCCGGACTGGTTATAAACGCTCGCCAGTTGACCCGTGGGATCATACTCGCCCTTCTCGATCCCTACGCAGATCCCCGCCACGATGGACTCAGCCGAACTACCGGTGTAACTTGTATAGGAACCGCCGCCGCCGACACCGCTTAAAACGCTCGTATTACCCGCGCTCGCAACAACCGCAAAGGGGTCCGCAAACGGCCCGCGAACACTGACAGGAGCGTAATCCGACGAATCGCTCAGGTCGGAGCGCGCGGCGAACGGCGAATGCTCGAACTGCTGCGCCAGAAGCCCAAGCGAGCCGTTCCCCGCATCGGGAACCGTGACGGAAGATGCAGCCGCAATCGGTCTGAAAACGAAACGGCGGTCGATCTGATTCTCGCCGATCAGGGAATCGCCATCGTAGTCGTACCAGCGCGAGTCCTTTTTCAAAATCTCAAACGGGCCGTTCGGGTCCTGCGTGGACAGGTACCCCAACTCGTCATAGTCGCGCCGGATGCGCCGTCCCAAAGAGTCATAAGCGTACCGCACCCGCCACAGCGGGTAGCCCTGGACAGGGTCGCTCTCGGTGACGGTTTCCAACTGGCCCCACGCATTGTAGGTCAGCGTCCGGTGGTCAATGGTGAGCAGATGACCGGCGTTGTCGTAACTCAGGTTCGTCGCACCCGGCAAGCCGCCGGGCGTCGCCGGGGCGCTAACGGGGCGGTTGCCGACATACGTCCAGCCTGCTATCCCTCAGCACTGCCTTTCTCTGATGCCCCATCATCTCGTTCTAAAAAAGTGCTTAACTTTTCCTCAACCCAACTACCATCTTGCCAAATAAAAGCAGACACAAGGGAACCTTGTTTTGAATACACATTGCGCCACTTTAACTCGGTATCTCCTTTGCTATCAGTTTGCTCCCCCACAATGGTGTGAACTCGATATTTAACCCTTATTTGATCCTCATCGTCTAATAGTGGAATATCGCCGTCATACCAGTCCGTTAGTCGATAATACTGTTCCATCAGCAGGTGATCAGATGCATCAAACGCTTTTAGGACGACATAATCAGGTTGCATAAAGGTTATCTCATTCCTTGTCCTGTCCAGTTGAAGGGCTGACCTGTTGTGGGGTGGTCAGTCAGTGGGTACTGGTCGTAGACATTACTCAAAGCCCGCCAGACACGCGCCCGAAATCCAACCGGATCCCTCAGGCGTTGCACATCATAGTAAAATTTACCCAAACTTCTTCTGAAGGTTTTATCAAGTTCTCGATGAAGTGCCTTATGGTACGTCACTGGTATTTCGACCAGAGGTTGGTTCTTTGCGCCACCAAGATACTTAGGAAATGGATGATGTAGATTAGTCCTCTCAATAGGTTCAGGAAGGTCGTCAAAACCCAGTAGCATTTGTTGAGGCCGACCTGTGCCTCGTTTTCCACCTCCATGCGGGATCGTCGGTACTGCGGACAGGCCGTCGCCGAGCCTGTCCCACGCACTGAGGCACTCGCCGGAAACCGGGTCGTAGCCCGTGATCGCCGTGTACCCGGAGTACGCCTGCCCCGCAAAAGGGATGTGCTTGACATATTCCGAGTAGAGCCGCCGCGCATCGCTGCCCGGCTGGAACGGGGGCGAGGCAAGCAACTGATCTCGGCCTTCGCGCATACCGTTGCGGTAGAACGCTGCAGGCGAGTCTCCGTCTTCCGCGTCTTCGCCTATAGCGGGGTCATACGCCCCGTTCATGCCGCCGTTCGGGTTCGAGGCATAGCCGGTTGCGGGGTCCCGGTACCCGCCCGCCGTGGTGAACGGGAACGAGGGCGGCGGCACGCCCGCGCCCGCGTTGTTCTCGTTGTTCCACGCGTCTATTCGCCGATCCGCCGTGACCTCATCCCAGACCAGCCTGCCATTGTAGTCGTAGAGTTGCGTTATCTCGCCGGACGGGCCAAACCGCGCTAAGTTGCCGCCCCCGTTGATCTCGACAAGGTCGCTCCCCGTGTAACTTGCATAGGAGTTGCCGCCGCTTCCCTGCTGAACCAGAGCAAGCGAACCGTACCGGAGCAAAGCGTCACCAAGCGCATCAACACCGCTGACACCGCCGACACCGCTCAAAACGCTCGTACTGCTCGTACTGCCCGCGTTCGCAACAACCGCAAAGGGGTTCGCGAACGGCCCGCGAACACGGGAAGGAGCGTAATCCGACGCATCGCTAAGGCCGCTAAAATCCGCAAGGGCGCTCAGGTCCGCAAGATCTGAGCGGGCCGCAAACGGCGCATGCTCGAATGACTGCGCCAGAAGCCGTGTGCGCTGTTCTCCCTCCGTTGAGAGCGGAACCGAGGCCAAAGGCCGGTTCATGTACTGCCGGTCGATCCGCTCCTCGCCGATCAGCGTGTCGCCGTCGAAGTCGTACCAGCGCGAGTCGCTTTTGAGCGTGCTTATCGGGCCGGTCGGGTCCTGCGTGGACAGGTACCCCAACTCGTCGTAGTCACGCCGGATGCGCCGTCCTAAAGCGTCATAGGTGTAGCGCACGCGCCACAGCGGGTAGCCCTGTTGCGGGTCGTTCTCGGTGACGGTTTCCAACTGCCCCCACGCGTTGTAGGTCAGGGTCCGGTGGTCAATGGTGAGCAGGTGACCGGCGGCGTCGTAACTCAGGTTCGACGCCCCGGGCAGACCGTTCGGCGTCGCCGGGGCGGTCACCGGGCGGTTGCCGACATACGTCCAGTTCTGTCCCGGCGTAGCAGGGGTGTTGGGCAAAACGCCGTGCGGGTTATTGGCGGCGTCGTAGGCGTACTGCTTCTGCAACGTAATCGCCGAACCGCCCGCTGGCCCCGCCCGGTGCGTCTCGCTCGTCATCCGCCCGCGCAGATCGTACGTGTACTGCTTACTTCCCCCTGCTATATCGGTGAAGCCGAGCAGTTGCCCCAGCGGGTTAAGGTGTACTGTGAGGATGTGCTTCCGTCCTGAAGGTATTCGATACTTCGTAAGTAGGTCGGAGCCGTTGACGAGTCACCTGCAACTCCTGAACTGCCGTACGTGTAGGCGGTGCCGTAAAAGTTGCTATTGACATTAGCGAGTTGGTACAGAACGCGCCCGATAGCGTCGTATGTCCACGTCATACGCGAGCCGCTTGGCGACACGAGCGTGGCGAGTCGCCCCGCCTTGTCCCACTCATAGGAGGTCACGAGCGATTGCGTCCCCACAACGCTTGTCATCGTGCGCCGCTTGCCGTCCGGGTAGTAGTCGTACAAAACGGAATGAACGCGACCGCTCGGCCAGGTGTTCGTTCCTGCGGTACTGGTCTTGACCTGCGTCAGCCGCTTGTTCATGCTGATGGGAGCGTAGAAGTACTCGACCTTGTCCCCGTTCGCCTTCACCACGGACAAAGGCCGGTCCCCGTCATCGTAAGCGTAGGTCAGCGTTTCATCGGGGAAACCGGCAATCGAAAGTGACAGGAGCCGGTCGGCGGCGTCATAAACATACGTCGCCTGCCGTCCGTTCGCATCCGTACTCTGACGCACACGACCCGCCGCGTCGTATTGGAACGAGGCGTTGCCCGCGCCGGGCGAGGAAGACGAAATCAACTCGTTGTTCGGGCCGTACGTGAGCGTGGTCAGATTGTGGTTGGCGTCCTCGGCCCCGGTCAGGTTGCTGTTCGCGTCGTAGGTAAGGACCGACGTAACGCCCACAGCGTCGCTTGCCTGCTTCAGCCGTCCGCGCGTATCGTACACGAACGCATTGCTCGATAGGACCGGGCCGCCGGGAACCCGGGTTACCGTCGCGGTTTTACGACCGCCCGCGTCGTACTGATGATTGAGGCGGAGGCCGTTCGGAAGCGTCGCCCCGGTCACGAGTTGTTGCGCGTTCCACGTCAGCGAGGTGACGAGCGGGGTGACCGAGGTGAGCGGGTTTCCCGTATCCGGCGCAATGGTGAAGTTGAGCGGATCGCCCAAAGCGTCGTAGGACGTGCCAGAGAGAATTTGTTTTCCCGCTCCACGCTTCACCAGTCCGAACAGACCCACTACCGATACCGCCCCAGATGGTTCGGTGACGCTCAGCAAGTCGCCAGCGTTTGCATCGTCGTAGGTGTACCGCGTGGTTTCAAGTTGCCCCGATGCGCTGACGCTTGCGGGAACGGTTACCGTCGCGGGTTGCCCGTACGCGTTGTACGTGGCCTGCATCCGCACCACGCCCGCAGGGTCCGTCATCCCCGTCATCCGCCCGCCCGGCCCGTAGGCGAACTGCCAGATCAGGTGGGTAGGGTCTTCCAAAGTGGTCAGGTCGGTACCGCTCCACCCCATCAGGGTGATGTGACCGAGCGGGTCCGTGGTTTGCGTCGGCATCCCCAGACCGTCGTAGTTGGTCGTCCACGGATGCTGTAGCGCATCGACTACGGTACTGCTGGTCGGCTTGGTGATGTCCGGCGTCCACAACTGCCGCGACACGTTCGGGTTCGATGCCCCTGTGAAGGTCGGCCCGGTGGTGTCGATTGCCGAGATGGCCCCGTTCTCGCTACCGCTTTCGGGGTTGGCGTAGTGGTAGATAGTCTGGGTCCGGTTGTTCAGCGCATCGGTGAAGTAGTTGGTGCGGCTGTCCACGCCGTAGTGGCCGTAGCCCTCGGTGATCGTGCCGTACGAGTAGGAAACCGTGCCATTGTCGCTTGAACTGTTCCCCATCGTGGAACTTGCGAGGCGGCGAATCGGCGCGCCGAACAAGTCCTTGGATGGGCTGTCCACGTACGTGTTGGTTTGCTTGACGCCGCCCTGCCAGATCACGGTCGCGCTGTCACCGTTGTAGGCGTAGGTGTCCTGACGCACCACCGGCCCGCCCCCTCCGCCGTTGTGGACCGCAACCGCCGTGTAGCGGCCTTGCCCGTCCGGCAACAACGTGGTCGTGATGGCGGGAACGTTCGGCGTGAGCGAGGGGGCGACAACCTCCACGATAAAACCGTTGAAGCGGTAAAAGCGCATCTGACGCCCGGAGGTCAGGTCGGAAACGGTCAGGTAGGGCGGGCTGGAACTGCCGCTGCCGCCCTGTCCATCGGGGTTGTAGGTAAGCGTTTGTCGGTTGCCCAAATCGTCCGCGATGGAGAGCAGGCGCGCGGCGGCAGGAGGGATGGGCGGGTACGGCGGTAGCGGCTCGTCAGCGGGCGGGTCGGGCGGCAGGGTGGGGGCCGTCTCGAACGTGTAGGTGTAATGGCCGCGCTCGCGCATATGCCCGGGCGGTCCGGCGTTCGTGAGGGTGGAGCCGCTGAAGTTGGAGTTGATGGACGTGGTCGGTTGTAAGTTCGGACCGAGCGGTATGCGGTCACCGTTCGCGTCGATGAGAACATAGGAAGCTTTAAAACCGCGCGTGTTATCGGTAATTTGACCGGCGCCATTACCGCCATTCTCGCTATCAAAGCCCGGCGGCCTGTACCAGTTGCCGGTTCCGTTCTCGTCGGGGCTGTACTCGACATGGATACCCGGCGAGTACATGCAGTTGATGTTGCCCCAGGGGACGGGCAGATGCGCCAACTCGTTGCGGAAGGGCTGACTGGAGATCGAGGGCGAGAAGGCGAGCGGGAGCCAGCGCGTGAAGGTCGGGTCGGACGAGGCGGCTTTACCGTTGCCATCTATGCCCGTACCGTAGGCGCCGTTGTTACGGCTCATGTCTTTGCCCGCGACAAAGGCGCTTATTCTTCCACTTGCGGACAACGAGGCACGGGCATAACTTTTGAAGTCAAGGGGCGGCGCATCGTTGTCAATACCAACCTGTCCATGACAAACTAAGGAAACGTTGAAGTTACGCTGAGCGACCCCGCCCGACACTTGCATCAGAACGGTTTTGAACCGAGGGGCGGCCTTTGTTTTTTGCGCGGGGCCGGGATCGTCATCGCGAACAGCCCACTGCGTGGCGGTTGTGACGGCATTCGCAGTGGCGCTGTGGCTCAGCGTTACATCGTCTATCGTACAGGTGACATTGCCCTGAGCGTTCGCGCTTGTGCCATGATCAGGATCCCGCGTTGACGCTTCAACGCCTGCATTCGCCGTGACGGTCGCGACGGCGCGGTAGTAAAGCACAACCTGGGAAGGGGGCGGATCAAGGGCCAGATTATTGTTTTTCGGGTTCCAGGTCAACCGTAGTGTCAGGGTCCCACTCACCGCGTTGTGAACCGGAGCGGGATGCCGATCTATATCCGGGGTACCAGGCAGTGGGTTGCCAACGCCTATGAATACGTCCGCTGTCGCCTCGCACTCGACGCTGGAGGTGGACGGGTTTCCGTTCAGGAACCACTCCGTGGTCCACGTCCCTCCTTGTTGGGCGAACGAGGCGGGGGCGAAGCAGGCGAGAGCGAGCAACAAAAGATTGGCCCAAACCACGAAGCGAGCGAAACGGACAAGGCGCAGGCGCAGACGAAACGAGGGACCAAAGCGACGGCAATCCATTATGAGCGTGTCTCCACTAAAACCACGAAACGAAGAAAGACGAAAAAAGCAGGTAGTCAAAAACTATCGAGAGTATGAAATCCGTGGACATTCTAACACAAAAAAGCGGGCGCCAACTAAAAAAAGAAAGTTTATTTTTGGGATTGCGTTCGGCTTGGTCACCCGCCTGATGCAGACACAAATAGGTAACCCAAACGAAAACGGTACAATAGGCGCGTGGATGACGTTGAAAAAGAAGAGATACGCGCCCGGGTAGATTTAGTGGAGCTGGTCGCGCAGTACACGCCGGTCAAGCAGGCGGGTAAGCGGTTTAAGGCGTGTTGCCCGTTTCATCAGGAGAAAACGCCGTCATTTACGATTGACCCGGAGTTAGGGCGCTGGCGTTGTTTTGGCGCGTGTTCGACCGGCGGCGACATCTTCGGGTTTTTGATGAAGGCCGAAAATTTATCGTTTCCTGATGCGGTAGAGCGGCTCGCCCAGCGCGCCGGTATCACGCTTAAGGGGCGTGGCGGCGATACGGAAGCGTCGCGCAAGGCGGCGATTGAGCGGGACCGCGTTCTCGCCGCCAACGCCGCCGCGCAGAAGTTTTTCCGCGAAACGTTCGCGCGGGCGGGTTTGGCCCGTGACTATGCGCAGAAGCGCGGACTGACGCATGAGATCATCGAAGCGTTCGGGGTCGGATTTGCGCCCGACGATTGGAGCCAGTTGGCCGGTTTCCTTCACCGGAACGGCGTCAAGTTGGAGGATGCGGAAAAGGCGGGGTTGGTGTTTTCTCGCAACTTTCCCGCGCACGGCGCGGCGGATGAGATCGCCGCGCGCTGGACCGATAAATTTCGCGGACGGCTGATGTTCCCGATTTTGGATGTGCAGGATCGAACTGTCGGGTTTGGCGGGCGGCTTTTGGTTCCGTCCGAGAACGCGCCCAAGTATTTGAACTCGCCGGAAACCCCGGTTTTTTCCAAGTCCAAGATTTTGTACGGCCTCAACCGGGCGCGCAAAGCGATTGGCGCGCGCGATTTGGCGTTGCTGGTCGAGGGCTACATGGACGTGGTTGCGTGCCACCAGGCGGGCCTTGAGTTTGCGGTCGCCACGCTGGGAACGTCGCTCACCGACGACCATGTGCGCTTGCTCCGCCGCTATACGAAAAACGTCACGTTGTCGTTTGATGCGGACGAGGCGGGCGTACGGGCCGCCCTGCGCGCCGCCGAGTTGTTCAAAAGCCACGGTGACGACTGGACATTGCGCGTTTTGTCGCTTCCGCCCGGCGAGGACCCGGACTCGCTTTTGCAAAAAGGCGAGGTCGCCAAGTTCCGCAAGGCGATTGATGTCGCGCTGACCGTGCCGGAGTTCCGCATCAAAACCTTGCTCGCCCGCTTCGACACGCGAGCCGAAGAAGGCAAGATGGCGTTTCTGCGCGAGGCGATTCCCGTCATCGCGGGCGTGGAATCGGCGATTGAGCAGGACGTGCTGGTGCGGCGGCTCGCCGCGTACCATCCCGCGTTCGCGTCGGGCGGCTCGCGGGCGGAGGAATCGCTACGCTCCGAGGTTCAGCGGTGGCGTCGGAGCGGCGCAGGCCAAGCGAGCGCCGCAAGCGACCGGGCCGCAAGCGCTCAAAACGCCGCTCCGTCTTATCGTCCTGTTTACCAATCGCCCGCATCCCCATCCCCAGGGCAACCCGCGCCGAACCCGAACAACGCCAACTTCGTTCCTTTGGATGCGGACGGCGTTCCCCTGACCGACGCCGATGCCCCGCCATTATCGCCGGATGATCCGCCGCAGACGCCGTTGCGCGGCGACACGATTCTGCCGCGCGGGAGCCGTCAGGGGATGCGTCCCCCGCCCGCAAATGGCTCCGGACCGCCACCGTCCTCTACAGCGGGGGGGCGAGGTTCGGCGGCGTTCGCCCCGCCCGGTCATGCGCCGCAAATGACGCCCCCCGCTCGGCCCGCGCGCACGGCGGGGCAGATCGCCGAGGAAACGATTCAGCGCGCCCTTTTGGATGACGAATGGAGCCATCTTATCGCGCGCTATGTCCGGCCCGACCTATTCACCGACCCGCGCACGGTCGCCCTGCTCGACGCTTTACTGCCCCTGCTCACCGGTCACATCACGCCTGCCGACGCCGTGTCGCAACTCACCGACCCCGCTCTAATTGACCACGCGATGACGCTTCAGGTCGCCTTGTCCGAAGAGCCGCTTACGGATCAAGGGCTTGCGGATTGCCTGGAAACGCTCCAAAAGCGCCGGGAACGGGAAAAACTTCGCCAAATTGAAGCAAGTATCGTCGAAAACGCCCAAAACGCGCAAAATGGGGAAGGAATGCCTTTGTCCAACGATGAACTGTTACGACGCTGGGAAGAGCGGGCGCGGGCGATTAAACAGCCCCGGCGCACAGGCGAGAATAGCGGCTAACAAAGCGCGATCGACACCGCGCTCCCGGCGACCCGCCCTTGTTCTTTGAACGTGCGAGCCGCTTTCTTCGCCAACCGCTCACGCGCGTATCGCCGTAGCGATAATTCGCGATTAAAATCTTCGTGCGACAGGAGAAGGCAGCGTGGCTACAGGGCAGCAAATCGCGACGCCATTAGAGGACAGGAACCATTTGATGACAAGGACGCTTGTGAAAAGCGCGGAAACGCCCACGACCTCGCCTCGACGGAAAAACGCTCGCGCTAACAACGGCGGCGGCGGCGCAACGTCCTTGCTGGCGCAAAAGACGCAGGCCGAAGCCGCGCCGGAAAGCCGGGAGATAAGCGCGCCGGAGCCGGAATTTTCCCTGCATCAAATACAACGCTTGCTGGATTTCGGGCGGACACGCGGCGTTTTGACGTACGACGAGATCAATGATTCGTTGGGTGGCTCGCTTTCCCGCCGCCATACGCTCGCCGCAACCGGTGACAACGCCGAAATCACAACATCGTCGTCTCATCGGCCCTCCCTTATTCCTTCTTCCCCGCCCCCGTCCGACCGCTACGATGATCTGCTCCGCTTGTTCGCCGATGAGGGTATCCGCATCGTGGAAACCGCCGATGCGAACGGAGACAATGATAGCCGCAACACGGACCCCGATTCTTCCGATTCGTTTGACGCGTTATCGCGTCCCGCGCCGCGCCCCAAGCGCCTGACCGCCGCGGTCACCCCCGATGAGATGGAGGGTCGCGCCTCAACCGTTTTATCTCCCGCCCCGCTTCCCGATTTGCTCCGCGACGATCTCCTGTCTCGCGGCTCGATCACGCCCGCCGTTACGGGCGGCCATGACGAGTACGCGCCCGCCCAAAGCGCGCAGGCGGACAACAGCGGATTGGACGATTCGGTGCGGATGTGGTTGCGCGAAATCGGCAAAACGCACCTGCTCACGCTCGATCAGGAAATGCGGCTCGCCAAGCGTATCGAGGCGGGCGATGAGGAAGCGAAAATCGTTCTGACGCAGGCGAACCTGCGTCTTGTAGTGTCTATCGCGAAACGCTACAGCGGACGCGGAATGTCGTTCCCGGACTTGATCCAGGAAGGCAATATCGGCTTGATTCGCGCGGTCGAGAAATTCGATTACCGCAAAGGGTTCAAATTCTCGACCTACGCGACCTGGTGGATTCGGCAGGCGATCACGCGCGCGATCGCGGATCAAGGCCGAACCATTCGTATTCCGGTTCATATGGTAGAAACCATCAACCGACTGGTGAAACTCTCGTCGAGCCTGCTCCAACAGTTGGGACGCGAACCGACTTTGGACGAACTCGCCAAAGAAATGGGAACCACGGTCGAGCGCGTTTCGGAAATTATGCGGATCGCGCCGGAGCCGTTGTCGCTGGAAACACCGGTGGGCGAGGAAGAAGACTCGCACCTGTGCGATTTCGTGCAGGACGAGGAGTGCGGCACGCTCCCCGACGCCGCATCGCGCGCCCTGCTCCGCGACCGCATCAATCAGGTGCTGAACCTTTTGACCGACCGCGAACGCGATGTGGTCAAGATGCGCTTCGGCCTGGAAGGCGATGGTTGCCCGCACACGCTCGAAGAGGTCGGACGCCATTTCCACGTGACCCGCGAGCGTATCCGTCAAATCGAGGCCAAAGCCCTCAAAAAACTACGTTGCCCCTCGTGGTCGCAGTACCTTGCGGAGTATGTGGATTAGGAGGGGTTGGTGGGGCGTTTGGTTTGTGCGTTCCGTTTTGTGGGTGCGCTCATGCCGCGCGGCACCCCCTCACGCCGGGGGAGGCGCCAACCTTACGTTGGATCGGTTGTTTAAGAAACGAAAGGCTTATCGGTTTTTCCGCGCTGATGCGGAAAAACCGATAAGCCTTTCGTTTGCCTAATACCCGGTCCAGCGTGTGGCTGGTCCCCCCTGGAAGAGGGTGCCGCGCGGCATGAGCGCACCCACAAAACGGAACGCACAAACCAAAC
>CAXUMS010000153.1:0-12224 GCA_964252165.1 uncultured Armatimonadaceae bacterium | reverse complement strand
AATTCGGCGGTGAGCGGACGGACATGGCGTTTGTCCCAGATAACTCCGCCCGGTTATTCGGCTAAAGTTAAAAGAGAAAAACTCCCTCAAAGGGGAAAACTCCCTCCTCGCCGCTTCCCCGGCATAATGAACGCTCGCTCGCGCTTTACCCGGCGACGCACTCCTACCGCAAACTGACGCCCAAACCGGGCGCGTTGGGGTCGGCGTGCAGAAGGTCGCCGATTTGCGTGAAGCCGCCGCCCAGCAGTTCGCGGTCGTCGGTGAGCAGGTGACCGTCCAAATCCAGCATCGGCACGGCCTCGGCTCCCAAAGCGAGCGCGAGGTGCAGGGCCATTCCGATCCCGATGCGCGTTTCCATCATGCACCCGAACAAGCAGGGAACGCCAAACGCTTGCGCGCTTTGAACCGCCGCCTGCGTTCCCGCAACGCCCAACTTCGCCAGTTTCAGCACGATGCCCTGGCACGATTTGGTTTGCAAAAGATGGTGAACGCTAAAAGCGTCGTGTGCGCTTTCGTCGGCGAAAACGGGGAACGGAACCCGTTCGGCGACAAACCGCATCGCGCTTGCGTCGCCCGCTTTTGTGGGTTGTTCCAAAAGTTCGATGCGCTCGTGCAAATCCGCCAAACCTTCGATAAACGAAACGGCGCCCTCGGGCGTAAACCCTTGGTTGCCGTCCAGGCGTAAACGCGCGCCGGGCGCGGCCTGAGCGACCGCGCGGACGCGAGCGGCGTCCTCGTCCGAGTTGTCGCTCCCGACTTTGAGTTTAAGGGCGCGAAAACCCTGCGCGGCGGCGTCAGCGGCGCGTTGCGCGGCCTCGTCCGGCGGCAAGATGGGAAGTGAAAGATCGGTCGCGCGCTCCGGTTCGCCCGCAAAATCGGGGTTGATGTAGCGGTACGCGGGAACGCCCGCCGACCGCGCGCACGCGTCAATAAGCGCGGTTTCCAGCGCGCCCGCCATTCCCGGCCCGTGCCGGGGGAATGCGGTTTGCGCCGCCTCCTGCCCTATCATCAGCGGAATAGCGTGGTTGACCGACGCCAGAACAATTTCCTGCGTTTCGCCAGTCACATACGCGGCGGGCGCGGACTCGCCATAGCCAACCGCGCCATCGTCGAGCGTGACGGTGACCAGAACATTGTGCGCGACCGTGGTGACGCGGCGGGCCGAGCGGTACGGGGCGCGCATCGGCACGTCCCACGCCCGCGCGGTGACATGGGCAATTTTCGGCATTGGGGTTATTGGATCCGTTTCGGAAGACCTGAGAGGGAAGAAAAGGATGAGGGATGAAGGATGAAGGATGAAGCGGGGCAAGGCCCCCGGAGTTGAAGCGGCCCCCTAACCCCCAATAAGGGGGTGACAAGAAAGACATAACGGCGACGCCTTTACCTAACGGGCCAACACATAAACTTTTGGCGATTGGTTCTTGTCCCACCTTTATTGGGGGTTAGGGGGCCGCTTCAACTCCGGGGGCCTTGCCCCGCTTCATCCTTCATCCTTCATCCTTCTTCATCCTTTTCCCCTAACCCCACCTGCGTCACGGTCACCGACTGCGCGCGCACGGTTCCCGGACCCCATAGGGTAAGCAGGGCGACATCGGCGGCGTCGCGGCCAATGGCGATAGGGACAAGCGCGGGGCGGACGCCGTTAAAGGTCGCGTCCACGTTGTGCCACTTGCCGCCGAGATACACCTGCGCCCAGCCGTGGAAGTCGGGCGGGTCTAACCCTAAGCAATAACCGGAAACATAGCGGGCCGGGATGCCGAGAGCGCGGGAAAACGCAATCACCAGATGGGCGAAGTCGCGGCACACGCCCACGCGCTGGGTGACCGTGTCGTAGGCCGATGTCATCGAGTCCGTGGTTCCGTAGCGGTATTCCACTTTCGTACGAATCCAGTCCGCAATCGCCTGAACCCGCGCGCCGCCGGGCGGCAAGTTTCCGAACTCGCCGACCGCCATACGGTTCAGCAGATCCGACTGGCAATAGCGCGACGGCAGGGTCCAGGCCATCAGATCGGCGGGAAGATCGCGCGCCATCACCTCGGGCGCATCCGGGGGAAGCGCGGGGTTGGGATCGGCCTCAACCGTCGCGGTGAAATCGAATGTCCAAAAGCCGCGCGGCGCGACCAGGCGACGCTGGGGGTTGCCGAACGCATCGGTCCACAACTCCGCGAACGGAAGCGGCGTGGTCCGCAACGATTCCCGCGTGACCCGATGGGCCGCGCCATTCAGCGTCGGTTCGACCATCAGCAACAAAAACGTTTCGCTGGGCAAGTCGTAGTCGGCGGTCGCGGCGATTTCAAGTGTCGGCATGATGGCGGCGGTCTTCCTTTCTTCGCTCTTCCGGCGACACGATCTCCGTGTTTTCGATTACCACGCGGCTGTGGTGCGACAAAACGCCCGGTCCGCGCCCGTAGTACGTTCCCGACGTCGGCGTGATGTCGTAGTAGTCGCGGCCCGTCGCGACCGTCACGTAACGCTCGGTCACCCAGCGGTCGTGGGTCGGGTCCAGCGCGTACCACGCCCGCGCGTCTTCGTTGTTCGGGACGGGGAGCAGAACCTCGACCCACGCATGCATCGCGCCCTCGCCGGGCAAAAAGCCGGACACATAGCGCGCGGGCATTTGATTGATGCGGCACACGGCGAGCAGAATATGCGCGAAATCCTGGCAGACCCCTTGCCGCATCGCGAACGCCTCGAGGGCGGTGGTGGAAACGCCGGTCGCGCCGGATTTGTAGCGCATCGTCATGTACGTCAAGCGGCACAAACGGAACGCATACGAAAACGGGTCCGCGCCATCGCCGGAATGCTTCCGGGCGTACTCGTCGGCCTCGCGCGCGAACGTGCGGATGGCGTCGTCCGGCTCGGTTAAGCGCGTGGACGCCAAAAAATCGTCCGCCCCGCCGCTTGTCCCCGCCGACAACGGAACCGCAATGGGCAGAGCGGCCCCGTCTCCGGTGTACGCGCAGGCGGTTTCGACCTTGAGGGATACCGCAATCGTCAGGTTGCGCTCCACCTTTTCGTGGCGCGCCTCGCAGTAATGGTTGCCCCATTGGTCCACCCCTTCCGGCGTGGCATGGGGAAGCGGGGCGAAATAAAAATCGTACGAATGGCGAATTTGCGGGCCGTGAACGGGCGGCGGAACCAGGCAAAGGCGCGTTACCAGGTTGCGCGGCGGGCGCGGATATTCGTAGTTAAGCGAGTGGGTCACGTGCAAAACGCGGCGCGTGACCGAGGCGGCCCGCTCCCCAAGCGGCGACGGCGGGGCGGTCAGCGGCTCGTCGCGCCGGGGCGGGGGGGAAGAAGCGGTAACAGGGGCGGCTACTTTGCCGGTCTGCGCGGGTGTCGCGGAAGTCGCCATTTCCCGACAAGTATAGCACATTCCGACGCAATCGCGGCGTTTGCCGCCACAATTGCGTTAAACGATGCGCGTTCGGGTCAGAAGCGTTCAACCAAAGTAATCCTTCGTCCAATTTTGACGCGGGTTGAAACCCACGTCTGTAGACGCTTCGCGCCGGGCGACCTCCGGTCGCAAGACCCAATGGGCAAGATCACAGCAAGGGGGGCTTCAACAGCCTTTATTTTTTGCGACCGGAGGTCGCCCGGCGCACAGCGCCTCCAGACGTGGGTTTCAACCCGCGTCCCTAATCCGAACGCACGTTAAACAATATAAGGAAACACGCGAATTAGCAGGCAGTCGTGGAGCAACCGTTTCGCGCCGGTTCCTGTCTATAATGATGTACCAGCGCGTTTTACAATCCAAACAACGCGGGGCGGGGCCGATAAAGCGATACCCCGCGAGAAATCCCGCGCCGAACAACTTGTTTTCCGGTCTCGTTTTTTCCTAAACGAAAGTAATCACCATGTCCACCGCACCGCTAACCGCCCCTGCCGCCGCCCCTGCGCCCGCGCCGCCCGCCCGCGCCGCCATCTACGCGCAGGCCCTGCGCGCCTACTCGTTCCCGGCGAGCGTCGTGTCCGTTCTGCTGGGAACCGCGCTCGCGTGGCGCGGCTACGCCCTGCCGTCCGGCGTCGCCGGACACTTCTCGCTCCTCGCGTTCACGCTCACCCTCGCGGGCGCGCTTTTAGCGCACGCGGCGGGGAACGTCTTGAATGACTACTATGACTACGTTAAGGGCGTGGACACCCTGCCCGAACACGGCAGCGGCGTGCTTCCCGCCAAACTGCTCACGCCAAGCGAGATGTTCCGCTTCGGCGCTCTCCTTCTCGCGGGCGCGGCGGTTTGCGGCGCGGCTTTGCTCCTGCTTGCGCCCGCCGCGCGCGGCGTGATCGTCCCGCTCGCGCTTTTGGGCGCGGTCTGCGCCGTGTTTTATCCCCTTGCGTTAAAGCGCTACGCGCTCGGCGACATGGTGATTATTCTCTCGTTCGGCGTCGGCCTCACCCTCGGCGCCTACGGCGTGCAAACGCCGATTTGGAGCGTGTCGCAAACCGTTTTTGTCGCGCTCGCCTCGCTTCCTGTCGCTCTTCTCACCGACGCTATCTTGCACGCCAACAACATCCGCGACGCCAAAACCGATGTTCTATCGGGCGTTCGCACAATCGCGTCGCTTCTCGGCCCCGCTGGCGCGAGCCGTTTGCAGGCGGTGTTGCTGTTCGCGCCGGCCGCGCTTGTGGTCGCCGCTACCCTTTTGCGCGTTTTACCCTGGTCGTCGCTTGCGGTTTTGTTGTCGGTTCCGCTTCTCGTGAAAGCGTACAAAACCGGCGATGTGCCGTTTGTCGCCCAATCGAATTTGGTGTTCGGCGTCCTGCTCGCGTTGTCGGTCGCGGTTCTGCCGCGCCCGTAAATGCTTTGGTTAGCGTTTGTTGATTAGCGTTTGTTGTTTAGTTGAACGCGGGTTAAAACCCACGTTTGTGGGCGCGCAACGCGCCGGGCGTCCTCGCGGACGCAAGACAAACAGAACGAAGGTAACGTGCGTCGCCAACAGCGCGTTATTCTCGCGTCCGCGAGGACGCCCGGCGCGTTGCGCGCCCACAGACGTGGGCTTTAACCCGCGTTCAACTAACCAACAAACGCTAACCAACAAACGCTAACCAACAAACGCTAACCAACAAACGCTAACCAACAACCCAGATTTGGGTTATGATAACCATACGTTTAAGCGGGCGCGCCGACGCGCCCGCTTCCGTATTTTCCGCGCCTGAAGAATGTCCGGCGCGAAACGCCGCCCCGCCCCTTTGGAACAGGACAGCCGCGCCACCCGGAGTACCGCCATGAAACATAAAGCCGAAAACCTCGCCCGCCGCCTCGCCGCTTTAACCGCTCTGTTCGTCATCGGCGCGGCGGGCGCACGCGCGCAAACGCCGCTTTCCTACTATCCCGGCGAAAACAATGCGCGCGACCGGATGGGCCGCAACGATCCCGCCGAGACGTTCGATGTCGGCTACGGGCCGGGCGTGGTCGGGCAGGCGTTTTACTTCAACGGACGCACCGGGCGTATTTCGCTGACCGACCCGGAAGAGCTGAAACTTACCGGCTCAATGACGCTGGATTTGTGGATTAAGGCGGAAAGCGTGCCGCGACCGGACCGGTTGGGAACGCAGATCGTGTTCCGGGGCGACGAGCGCGACGCGTGCGATCCGTTCCACCTGACCCTTCTTGCATCCGGTGAATTGCAATGGGGCGTGGAAAGCCTCACCGACACCGCCGAGGTCCGTACGCCGCTCCCGCTCCGCCGCTGGGTTCACGTTCTCGCCACGCTCGATGACGCCACCGGCCTCCTCTCGCTGTTTCTCGACGACGCGCTGGTGTCGCAAACCGTGACCATCGTCCGCCCGTACTATGCGCTCGATGAAACCAACCTGCCGTCTATCGGCGTCGGCAACCACGGCGGAACGCACCGCTCGCGCCGCAACATGCCGTTCCACGGCGCAATAGATGAACTCAAGATTTACAATACGTGCGTTCGCTCCACCACCGCCGATTGGAGCGCGGTTCACTTATCGGTCGGCGCGGATAACCGCTCGCGCCTTCTATGGCGACGCTTCACCGGCGAGTCGTCTCTCTGGCGCTTAACGCCGATGGGCGGCGCAAGCGGCGCGGGCGATATGCTGAATCTCGCCGCCGGGGATAGTTGGACCGCGACGGAAACGCCGGACGGAAGTCAAAGCGGCGCGCCGGGCGCGGATACCGGGTCGCAGGTGATGTGGACCCATCAGGACGGGCGCGCCCTGGTGCGAACGTTCACCGAAAGCGGCGCGCTTCAAAGCGAACGCGTTTGGGGGAACGAGCCGGGCTGGTCGTGCGTAGACAGCGCACGAAGCGCGAACGGCGGTATGCGCCTTTTGTGGCGGCATGGCGACGGTCGCGCCTCAGTTTGGAACATCAACGCGCGCGGGCGTCGCGTCGGGCAGACCGTGTACGGCCCGTTCCCCCTGACGCGCCCGGTCGCGCTCGCGGTCGGCCCGGACAACCAAACGCGCCTTTTGTGGTCATCGGACACGCACGGAACCGGAAGCGCGCGGCTGTGGACGCTCGCCCCGAACGGAACGCTCCGAAACGAAACGCAGTTCGGCCCGTACCGCGATTGGTCGGCGGGCGATATGGCCGTCAGCGCGCAGGATAACAATATTCGCCTCCTTTGGCGCACGGTTCAGGGCCGGGCCGCCCTGTGGACCATCGCCCCGAACGGCGCGATTGCGCAACAAGCCACGTTCGCCCCGCAAATCAGCGGCGGCGTCAGCGCGGCTTTGGGTATCGGGCCGCGCGACAACAAGCCGCGCCTTTTGTGGAATTTGCCGGACGGTCGCGCCTCGGTTTGGACACTTAGCGCAACGTCGGGGAACCTGGAAAACGTGCAAACCTTCGGCCCGCTGTAAAACGGTTAACCGGCAACCAAATACCAAACACCACGCAAAGGGAAAACCAAATGCTTCGGGGACGTTTCGCGCAGGGCGCGGAGTTTTTATCTATCGCGCTGATCTTGATTGGAATCGCGAGTTTGTGTCAGCCGTTCTCGCTCGCGCTGTTTCGTATCGGCTTCGGCGTTCTGCTCGCCGGTTGGGTCGGCCTGACCGTGTTCTCGCACCGCCGCCCGGTCACGTAACCAATCGCGCGACGTTGTCAATCCCCGCCGTACTGACGTACCGGTTTTGCAAGCGCGCAAGGAGTAGCCTGTTATGACAACCGCAACTTTAACATTGGATGATGAACTCGCCGCTTGGCTGTACGCGGGCGCGCAACATGGACGTGAGACGTGTTGATTAGCCGACCTCGCTAGAAGACCGATCTACCAACTTGTTGGTTTATGTATCTGCGTTCCGTATACATCTGTGATGATTGGAGACAGTTGCGAGGATGCTAGAAATTTAGTAAGTACAACTTTATCAATACTAGCTGCCTTCTTTAAATCCACACTGGGACGCGCATCTTGCGTTGCGCGCCCATCTGAATCAGTTTTAACAGGAAGATAAGCGACTACCTTTAGATGAAACCTTGTTCTCACTAATTTGATAGGGGTTGCCAAATCTGAATCATTAGAAACAACAATGGCGGCTTCATAGTCGTTGTCAAAAGCATCTAGCAAGAGATAAGAAGCAAGGTTGACATCCGATCCTTTCTCCTCGGATTTGATGACTTCAACAAAACGGGAGCCAGTGGCTGGGGGATGCGACAAAGGCATACGTACCGGATGCTCAAGGTACTTACCCTCGTGGATCGTTAGTGAGGGAGTGCATGCAATCGCCTTTAGGTAGGTATCCTGCCGTACCGCTTGCGATGGATCACTGGGGCGTGATCTGACTCGTGCTGTGAAGTAACGGATGCGGTTGATAGTGTTATTTGGAAAGGCTTGCGAGCAAAGTTTTTCTATGTCAAGCCATTTGTAAGGAGAATCTTTTAAAACGCCGTAGTAAAGGTTGAACCCGTCAACATATACGTTAGTCTTCATAGGGCTAAAAAAGCTAAAGCCACCGCAAGGGTGGCTTTGCTGCCCACCGACCGAAGCCAGTGGGGGGGTTGTAAGTTAATATTATCTTTAATTTGTGCGCCTGTCAACAGCGTTTGTAACTTTTTCGACAAAAATTTGGTGCCGGAGGTCACTTTTATTCTTGTAAGCAACACAAAAATCCCCCTTCTATCGCCCCCGAGCGACGCAGACGAAACGCGCGACGTTTAGAGACCGCTCCGGTCGCTACCACCGTTCCCGCCGCCCGTGCGCCAGCCGCGCTTTTCCACCCGCCGCACATCGTCCACGGCGCGCAGGCGATCCAAATACGCGAGCAGGCGCGGCAGTTCGTCGTCGCTTAGGTCGCCCACGAACGGCGCGACGCGCACCAGGTTCCCCCACGCGGTTTCCCACTTTTGCGGAGTATCGTCCACCGCGATAACGGCCCCGCGCTCATAACCGGTCGCGCGGCGCGCTTTCGCGATGTTTTTGCGCCAATAGAAAACGCCGGTTTCCGCGTCGAAGCGCCGCGTACATCGGTCGCTCGCCCACACGAACGAGAGTTCGCGCCGCGCCCATTCATCGAATAAAGCCGCAACGCACGCATCGGCGTACGCGGGCGAGGCCGAGGTCCAAACCGCAACAGTGAACCAGTCCCGGCACGTTTTCAAAAATGCGTCCATGTGCGGACGCTTGTAAACGTGGTAGTTCTCCAGAAGAAAATCGGCGCGCGGACCGTCAAGCGGCGCGGGCGCGGCGTAAACGAGCGTCTCGTCGAGGTCGAGTATGAGCAGTTTGTCGTGTCGGCGGTCGGTCACTTGAGCTACTTTTTTGAATAAAAGGGCGTTTGGCGTTACGCGCTACGGTATGCAAGGCTGAGTTGTCCGAAGGGTGTTGCACCATGCGGCGTCGTTGTCGAGGGGCTAAAGCCCGCTCGCTAAGCGGCGCGCCGCGCGCCTCAATCCCGCTGAAGCGGGAAGCCGAGCAATCCGTTTAGCGACCTCTGGACATCGCAAACGCCGCAATCCGTCAAGCCGTACCACAATACGAGCCGTTTCCGCTTCCCGCTTCAGCGGGATTGAGGCGCGCGGCGCGCCGCTTAGCGAGCGGGCTTTAGCCCCTCGTACGACAATCCTCACGTGAAACGCCCCCGCGCGGAACGACTCTGCGCGGCCTACTACCCATTCGTCCATACGCCGCATTTGTCAACATAAACCGCGCCGCCGCCAATCAACACAAACGGCCCGCGCGGATACTTCCGCGCGGGCCGTTTTGTTTCGTTGATGCGCTTGCGCTGCTGTTTATGCGACCACGGTTTCCCGGAGCCGTCCGCCGACCTCGGTGCGCCGCAACTTCTGGAGCGCGCCCGCCTCGATCTGACGCGCCCGCTCGCGCGACAGGTGCAATTCCTTGCCGACCTGTTCGAGCGTCATCGGCGCTTCCGCGTCCTCGGCCAAACCGTAGCGGTGGAGCAATACCTCACGCTCGCGCTGGGTCAGGTGCAACAGCGCCTGGTCTATTTCTTTACGCAGGGCGCGCCGGAACACGCGCGCGGACGGCAAGGTAGCATCCTCGGCGGGGAGCAGGTCGCCCAAGCGCGTGGTTGAGTCACCGGCGGGGGCGTCCAAACTCATCGGCTCGGGCGTTTCCGCCTCCAGCAATGTTTCGACCTTGTCCACGGGCAAGCCGACCTCAGTCGCGATTTCCTGCGGCGACGGCGCACGGTTCAAGCGGGTCGCGAGCATTTCGCGGGTGCGCTTGATCTTACCGAGCGATTCGATCGCGTGCGATGGGAGCCGGATGGTGCGGCCCTGATTTTCCACGGCCCGGCCCAGCGCCTGCCGAATCCAGTGGGTCGCGTACGTCGAGAAGCGGAACCCACGTCGGTAGTCGAACTTGTCCACGGCGTGAATCAGCCCGAGCGTCCCTTCCTGGATCAAGTCTTCCATCGCGATACCCCGGTTCTGGTACTTTTTCGCGATAGACGTGACCAGGCGCAGGTTGGCGTTGACCAGCACCTCGCGGGCGCGCTTGTCGCCCTTTTCCACACAGCGGGCCAGATGCTTTTCCTGCCACATCGAAAGAAGCGGGACGCTGGTATTGGTTCCGCCGCCGCCCCGCTCGTTCAGGTACAGCGCGTACGCCTGCGGGTCGAAATCCGGGCAAGGTTCGGCGTCGAGGGCGGCGTCTTCCGCCGCCGACCCGCCGACTGGGAGCGCGCCCGCCGTTACCCCGGTTCCCTTGACCGGAGCGGCGATACGCGGCGCCGGGGGTACATTCGGGGCCGTGGTCACATTCGAGCGGCGCATGCCATCTGCGGGCGACCCGATACGGGTTTCCGCCGACGCGATAGCCTGGGCGTCCGCTCGCTCACTCGCTTCAACCGCCGCCGCCTCAACCGACTTCGCCGCCGCCGCCGCGTCCCCCTGATCCTGCTTGGTAATTTCGTTATCGTCCATTATATTTGTTTTCAATTTTTCACCCGCCCCTTGCTCCGCCCCTTGTCACCGCGCGGCGTGCGTCGTAAAAACGCTGTATCATAAAAATCAAACCCGTTTGCGTCAAAGCGCACGCCTTGTGTCAAGGCTCGCACGCGCAAACGCCGCCGCCGCAACGCACCGCAACCCGCGAGCGCGCGCTCCGCTGTGTCAGGGCGAATAATAGCGTAACCGTTTGTTGTTCAACGCCGCGCGAAAGCATTGTACCTGCGGGCGTTGTTTATTCCGCGACATCGCCGCCGCCGGTTAATTACGCTTCAGTAGCCTTATATAAACGCCAAACCGCCCCCGCAGGTTCCCTATCGTTTCAGCGGACGCTTCCGGTAAACAACCGTAGCGTACCCGTAAAACGCGCTTACGCTTTCTTATACTGACATAAAGACCTTTAACGCTCCCAATCGGCGAAAGAATTCTGCGGACCGGCGTTCCGCGCGCCGCTCCCGGTATCGCAACTTCCGCGCCGTGGCCTCGTCAGCCTCCCCTTGTCAGCCAAACGCCCAAAACGCCCAAATTCGAGGCGCGCGTTCGCACGGCGACGGCGTTGGGGGAAAGAGCGCAGGCCCATAGTTCGCCACGCCCCCCCGCGTTTCCTGCACCCCGGCGACTTTTCTTTAACGTGATTTCGGGATAAGCGCGCGGGTTTATGCACTTTGACAATTTAATCCGATAGTTTGTTGTTTTTGATTCCGACATAGCGTAGCAGGTTCGGCGTCGGCTCATCGAACTGGTTAAGGAACGTCGTGACGCGGTTCTGCACCTCGGCCCAGTCGTCACCCAAGCGGTGCAAGCACAGCGTTTCCTGTTTCAGTTTGCGCCATAGTTTCTCAATTGGGTTTAGCCACGGGGCATACGTCGGCAGCCAAACCAACTCGATACCCGCCTCCTCAGCGGCGGCAAGAACCTTCTCGTGTTTATGAACCGGCCAGTTCACGCAAGCGTGAACGCATTATCCCAAACCAAAACCAGCCGCAAAACCTTCGGGTAAGCGGGGTAAGCGGCGCGCAATGAAGCGAGCCACCGGCACAGGGCGGCGACACCCGGCACAGGGCGGCGACACCAATCTTGCTTGCGCTTATCCAATGAACCTGCCCGGTTCGGGCGTCAAGCGCGCCCGCAAGTCGCCGCTTGCTGTTGGACTTGTGACCGAGCGGCGCGCGGAACTCACGCTTCTTGCCTTGTTCGGAATACGCTTTGCCTGGTGCGGGATGACGGTAAAAGGTCATCTCGTCGCCGAACAACACCGTTACCGCCGGGTCGTTCAAACACGCTTGCACGGTCGCCGCCTTTTCCGTACAGGCGGGATCAGGACTGTGCAGATGTAGTCTGCCCTGCCGGAAGCGGATGCGCCACGTTCTGAGCCTGCGCCACACGCCGCCGAGCGTTTGAAGCGAGGCGAACGCCCAGCACGAGGTTTGCAGCAACCGAAGCGTCCAGCGGCTACGAGCAATCCCGAAGTTCCCGGGAGCCTGCCGCACGAAGTCAAGAGCCGCTTTGCGCTCCCGCGTCAGGGGAAAAAAGCCGCTTCCGGCGTGCGGGTTGCGGGCGAAGCGTCCGGGTTTGTTCGTAGTCCCTCAGCCAAAGGTATATAGTTTCGGCAGTGCGCGGTTTGAGTAAACCCTGCCGAGCGACGGCGTAAGGGGCCATACCTCCCGCGATCTTGAGGAGCGCGGCGGCTTTTTCCCGAAGATACGGACGCGGATCACGGTCACGAACCCGCTCCAACCCGCTCCAACTCGTGTTGCTCGGCAATCGTCAGAACCAGAGTGCGTTTCTTCATAAACTAAAACTAACACTATCGGATTAAATTGTCAAAGTGCATAAACCCGCG
>CAXUMS010000152.1:0-12270 GCA_964252165.1 uncultured Armatimonadaceae bacterium | reverse complement strand
CGCCCGCCCGGTCACGCTTGCGTGACATCCGGCTTTGAGCGGGTGCCGCGCGGCATGAGCGATTTAGTCTTTTGCTCAGTAGACGGCGACGACAAGCAAGAACAGGAGGCGGCGAGATGGTTCGTAAGGGGTATATGGAGCAGCAGATCGAGGCGCTTGCCGCCGTGGTGGCGCGGCTGGCGGGGTTGAAGGCGGGGGCGGGGAGTGTTGCGGTGGATGTCGAGACCGCGCTGGGGGAGGCTCGGGAGAGCGCGCGGGAGATGACCGGGTTGGACATTGACGCGCTCGCCGTATTGCCTGTCGCGACCGTATTGCACTTGCTCACGGCGAACGGCGGGCATTTGGACGCGGGGCGGGCCGTTGTGGTCGCCGTGTTGATGGCGGAGCAGGCCGACTTGCTTGCGGGCGATGTAAGCGCGGACCATCACGAGGCTGTCAAGGCCCGGCGTGACCTTGCCGGACTCTTGCTGTCCCGCGCGCTGGTGCAGGAACCGACCCTCCGTACCGACGACCTCAAAGCGCGCACCCGCGCGCTTCTGGGCAAAGCGTAAGTCGCATCAGGCCCCGAGCGCCCTGCAAGATTGCGCTAAAATCAGTTTTCAAAATTTCTATGGGGCCTGGCTGCCTCTTTCCAATGACGCTTAACGAGGCGCATCAATCCCTTCTCCGGCGAGGCGCACCTCTTGTGGTAAGCCGTAGGCCTCTTTGACGGCAATGTTAATCCAGTGCTTCTGATTGTGCAAGATTTCAGCGGTGTACAACGGCCCGGATGACGGTAGTGGATCAAGATTTAGGACGGCTCCTGTCGAAGGCGGCTTAGCCTCGCCCGATGCAATCGCCCGTAGAAGCGTATGCCGCCTGTCATACGCATGGGCGTATGCGCGCTCCTGCTGAAAGGAGATCAGCGTGTAACGTGTCATCAGTAGCGCGCCGACCCCGACCGCAACGGGCGCAAAAATTGAAATCTGGCGGGGCGTAAAATACCGTATCCGCCCGGGCGTAGCCAGGCGCGCAAGCGTCGCGCCTCCGCAAAAACTCACTGCGACAAACGCGACTGTCATATAAATATAAACACGGTCAACCGCCAATCCGTAGGCGACAGCGGGCGGGAACAATGTCAGCAACGTCACTGCGAAGGCGAACGCAAGCATCTTTTGTATCTGTCGCGCCGCAACAGGCCAGGAAAGGGGCGACAGGATCGACGCGCCGGTGTAGTGGCTTGCTGCATTTCCAAACGCCGCCCCTACTGCAAACGACAGCAAAAAGGCATGTCCATTTCTGATAAGAAGGAAGCCGGTTCCGCGAACTGTCAACAAAAACAGTACGCGAAAAGCGCCGTCCCAGTGCAAGCCGCCCATTGCTGCAACACGCTCTTTCTGACCGGGCGCAAGACTGCACAAAAGCCACGCGACGAAGCAACAAACAAGCGGCCCCCAGGCTTTCGCGGAGGTAATGCGCCCGACGAGGGCCTTTTTCTGCAATGGATCATCACTGGTGAAAAACACCGTTTTAACCAAATGCCCAAACAGAAATGGCAGAACTATCACAGCAAGGCTATCGTTGAAAAATGGAATCAAGCCAAACAGCAGTGAGGCGAAAAGAAGGAACGGCGTAGCGGGCTTCGACGCTATCAGGCAGGCAAGGCCCGCAAACAACAGGGCAAGCGGCAGTGCATATGTCGCCGAACCCGCGAGCCAAAACCACACCTCGCCCACATTACGGGTTCCTAAATATAACAGCGCGCATCCAAAAACGCCCGCAACGAGCGCCCGCACATTTCCGAGCGGCTCGTCTTTGAACACGCGCCGCCACGAGGTCGCAAACAAAAACGAGAGCGACGATATAACAAGCGTAAAAGTTGCCAGCGTGTACGCCGCAAGACTGCCGCTACGCGGTAGCGCCATTCCTCCCACCCCGCCAATCACAGTTGAAGCGGCGAATCGCCCTGTCCAGTGGTTCCAAAACCAAGACGCGCCGCCCAGAACCCCGAATTCGTTCCGTTTGGCGAGATAACCAAAATCGTCGATCGCCAAGCGATTGTGCAACGCTGAGACCACGATAGAACAAAGAAAAACCACGTCGAAAACAGCGAAAGCGACAAACAACGGGGCTAAAAGTGTCTTTGCCGAAACAGCGACGGGCGACGAAGCGGAAACTAAAGGGCGCATAGTGCAACCACCTTGCTACGTGAAGGATTTTCAGTCAACTATTCGAGGTAAACCCGCAGAGGGGGCGGGTGTTTGTTTGTAATATAACGCTGAACGAGAACAGGCGATCGAATGAAAAGGTGAGAGACTGCGGAGCGCCATACGGCTTCGCCGACTATACCATCCTTATCGCTAACGCGCGACGAACTCGGCGCGCTCCATGCAGAACATTTTGAGCGTCGGCTCGTCCACGGTCACGCCCAGACCGGGCGCGGCGGGGACGGTTACCACGCCGCCCTCGATGGGGAGCGGGACCGCGAACAGGGCGTCGCGCAGGGGGTTTTCCTCGGGCGTGTCTATATCTAAGAAGCCCACGCCTGCCGATTCCGCCCGGCCCGGTCGCCGGGAATCCGACGCGAGAAAGTGAAGCGCGGCGGCAAGGCCCAGCATGGTCGCGCCGGACGAGCGCGGGGCGACATTGACCCCTTTGGCTTGCGCGACATTGCGGATGCGGACCGCTTCGGTTAGCCCGCCGCACCATGCCAGATCCGGGGCGGCGAGACCGACCGCGCCGCCAGATAAAAGCGCATCAAAACCCGGCGCGGTTTGCTCGAAGCGTCCGCAGGCGAGCGGAACGCCGGGATGGGCGGCGTACAGCGCGCGGCCCGCATTGCCGCTTCCGCACAACAGTTCGGGCGGCATCGGTTCCTCAAAAAACGCGTAGCCGCACTCGGCGAGCGTGGCCCCGACCTGCATCGCCTCGCCCAAATCGTAGGCATGGCACGCATCGGCAAGCAGGGTAGTGGTGGGCAGGGCGGCGCGGAGCGCGCGGGTCAGCGCCATATCGAAGGCGGGGTTTCGCCCAATCTGCGCGCGGACGGCGCGAAAGCCCGCGTCCGCGTAGCCGTGCGCCTCGTCCATCAGCAAGGGGATAATACGCGCTTCCGGGCAGTCGCGGAAGTACAAGCCGGTCGCGCAGGCCGGGACGCGGTCGCGACGCCGCCCGCCCAAAAGGTCGGACACGGACAAGCCTTGCGCGTGACCCTTCAGATCCCACAAAGCCATGTCAAGGCCGGATAACGCGCCGATGGTCGCGCCGCGCCGGGCGTGCGGGCGGCTCGCCTGCCACATCGCCTGCCACAACAGTTCGGTTTGTAGCGACGGTTGACCGAGCAGGAGCGGGGCGTAAATCGTGGCGATTGCGGCCTGCACCACCGACGCGGGACCGGCGCACTCGCCCCAGCCCTCGGCACCGTCGCTCGCGACAATCTGGACCAGGAGCGCCTGCCGCGACTCCAAACGCCCCTGCGAATAGCCCATCGTCTCGGCGAGCGGGCAGGACAACCGAAACGTCTTGACACACGCAATCGCGGGCGACGCAGACAGGGGCGAGGCGCGGTTTCGCTTCAACCGCGCGCCTCCGCGACCGCCCGAACAAACGCCCGCGCGGTTTCCGCAAGCGCATCCCAATCACCGGACGCGAGAGCGCTTTTGCTGACCAGACTGCCGCCCGCCGCGACCGCGACACAGCCCGCGCGGATGAAATCGCCTGCGGTATGAACATCCACGCCGCCGGTCGGGATAATCTGCAACTGCGGGAGCGGCGCACGGATCGCCTTGATATAGTCCGGCCCCAATCCGTCGGCGGGGAAAATCTTGATAAAATCCGCGCCCGCCTCGTGGGCGGCGAGGGCCTCGGTCGGCGTGTACGCCCCGCACACAATCGGAACGCTGTACCGGTTGCAAACCGCGATGATCTCGGGCCGCATCACAGGCGTAACGACAAACTGCGCCCCGGCGAGAAGGGCCATACGCGCGGTTTGGGCGTCCAGAACCGTCCCCACTCCCATCAAAACCCGCTCGCCCATCTCGCGCTTCACGTCGGCGATGACTTGCAGGGCGTTGGGCGTGGTCATGGTGATTTCCATCGCGGTCACCCCGCCTGCGAGAAGCGCGTGGGCTACGTTCATTAACTGCTCGCTCCCATCCGCGCGAATAACCGCGACCACACCGGGGTGAAGCATCCGCTCGATTGTTTGTGATTTCATGGGTTATTCTCGTTCTTCGCGTTCTTCGCGCCGCAAGCGGAGGAGCGCGTTCTTGTTTTGCTCGGCGAACGCCGGATCATTGTGTTCCCTCGCCCAGCCATACGTCGCCAGCGCGCCGATCAAGCGCAGGGCTTTGATTTGCCGCAACAATTGCGTGTCGGGCGGGCCGCTACTGTAACCGGCGAAAAACGCGTCCTGCAAATCGGGGCGGGCGACGAAGTCGTGGTCGAACGAGCGGGCCAGATCGCGTGCGCGCACATCCCAGCGCGCGTGTTCAAAATCAATCACGCCGGTCCACGCCCCGCTTTCCGACTCGGCGAGCCAGTTGCGCGGCGTGTAGTCGCGGTGACACGGAACCGGCGTCTCGCCCGTGAGCGAATCGGCCCAGCCGGGAAGCGTTTCGCGCGCCCAGTCTATCGCGCCCGTGTCCAAACCGCCGAACCGCTCGCACCGCGCGATATACGCCTCCACACCGCCCGCCACAAATCGTACCGGGTCGGTTTCCGGCGTTGCGCCTTCGCTGTCGCCGTTCTCGTCGCATCCGCCAAACCACGTATTCACGGCGCAGTCATGCAAATGGCGCAGGGCCGCGCCCGCTTTTCTCCATGCCGCCCGCTCCGCATCCACGCCAAGCGGAACCTTTTCCATCACCTCCCCGCGCAACGCGGACAGCAAAACGGCGCGCGGTCGCGTGTTGTCGCCGTCCCGGTACGCGAGAAGGCGCGGCGCAAAGTTCGGGCCAAGCGATGCCGCCCAGCCCGCGCGGTACGCGTTTACCTCGCCCCGCCACTTACCCGCCTGCCGATGCGATTTCAGATAGTAATCGGTTTGGCCCGATTCGCTTCGCAGTTTCCAAACGCGCGATTCGCCGTGCGTATGGCTCGACTCGCCCACAAATTTAAGGGGCCTTCCGACCGCGTTTTCCGCCCACGCCCGCAGTTCGTCGCTGAAAGGGGACATGGCTAACGCTGGACGCGCCCCGATCCGTCGCCGCCCAAAAGCGTTTCCACTTCGGAGAGTTTGATCAGGTTGAAGTCGCCGTGGATCGAGTGCTTAAGACAAGACGCCGCCGCCGCGAACTCGACAACGTCGGACGGCGTTTGTCCGGCTACCAGGCCGTAGATAAGCCCCGCCGCGAAGGCATCGCCGCCGCCCACGCGGTCCACGATGTCAATATCATAGTGGCGTGAAAAATGCGGCTTGCCGTCTGTGTAGTACATCCCGGACCAACCGTTGCGCGAGGCGGAGATAGACTCCCGGAGCGTTACCGCGACCGCCTTCAAGCCGAATTTCTCGACCATCTTTTCGGCGACTTCCATATACCGCTCGTGTTCGATCTTGCCGCCGGTCAAATCGCTGTTTCCCGCCTTGATGTCGAAAACGGATTCGGCGTCCTCCTCGTTCGCGATACACACGTCCACGTGCTGCATCAGCGCGCTCATGGTTTTCTTGGCCTGCTCTTTTGTCCACAATTTTTTGCGGAAGTTCAGATCACACGTCACCAGAACGCCCTTCGACTGTGCGGTTTTTGCCGCCTCGGTTGCGGCCTGAGCGCAGGCGGCGGACAGGGCGGGCGTGATGCCGGTGAAGTGGAAGGCGTCCGCCCCGTCGAGGATAGCTTCCCAATCGTATTCGCCCGGCTTGGCGTCGGCGATTGCGGCATGGGCGCGGTCGTACAGTACGGTGGACGCGCGTTGCGACGCGCCCTTTTCGACGTAGTAAACGCCCATGCGGTCGCCGCCGCGCACGATACGGCTGGTGTCCACGCCCAAACCGCGCGCCTGATTGATGCACGCCTGCGCGATGTCGTTTTCCGGGAGTTTGGTAACGAAAACGGCATCCATACCCAGTTGCGCGAGCGACACGGCGACATTGAGTTCCGCCCCGCCGAACGTCATATCCAACATATCGGTTTGCACCAATCGCTTGTAGCCGGGCGGCGCGAGCCGAAGCATGACCTCGCCAAACGTAACAATTTTGCTCATGCCGTAACGTTTGGCGAGCCGGGCGCAAGTTCCTTCCCCGGCGCGTCTTTACGCGGAAGGCGCGGGGCCGAGCAGGCGCGCGAGAAGCGTCGCCGGTTTGGGGCGCGTGTCCGTGAATATATCCGCGAGCGCTACCGAGAAACCGGGAAGCGATTCGAGCGTAAGCGCGGCTCTGGCATCATCCGCAAGGCTCAGGTTTTGCTCGTCGTAGCGCGCCGCGTATACGCTCTCGCCCTCGTCGCCGCGCCGGATTATACGCACGGTCTGACGCGCTTGATTGATTACAACGATTTCCCCAACGCCAAGTGTGCAGTAGTCGGTTTCAAGAGCGAGCAAGTGCGGGCAGTAGTCGTTTGGTGAAGCAAGTTCGATAATCAAATCGGGCGGGCCATACACCCCTTCTTCGCGCACGATTTCGGCGACCCTATTGGCGCGGACAAATAGCAAATCCGGCAGGCGTCCTCGAAATTCCGAGACTCGCACGGCGGTTCGCGAGCCTAAGACTATTCCCAAATCGCGCGCGTCGGCGTATCCGTGTAGGAGCCATACCAGATAAACGCGCAACAACTCATGGATTAATTTCGCCGCCATACGTTCGGTGATTACCCCGTCAATCAATTCTATATGTTTTTCTTTATCCGCTTCGTTGTCGTCGGGAAGCCGGACAAATTCATCGAAGGTGATTGGGCGCTCTCCGACACGGAGGCTGATTATTTGGGTTGTGGTTTCCCATGGGCCGAGCGGCGGAACGGGGGCGGCGTCGCGGGCCGGATCGGATTCCAGTGGTTTTGTACGAACCAACAAAGTTGTCATCGCGAGGTTTCCTTTGCGGCGTCTTGATGTCTGCCACTATTATACTTTCGCTCGTTGGTAAAAGCGGCGTGGAACAAAGAACGGAAAAGGAAAGGGTCCCGAACGCGCCAGACGCGTTCGGGACCCTTTTTCTGACCAAAAATAACGCGGTCTATTACGCCGCCATTTTGAGTTTCACCGCTTGCGCCTCGAACTTGGGCTTGTACATCGGGCATTTATACGATTTGGAATAATCCTTTGGGTTTTCCGCCTCGCTTACTGTGATGCGGGTCCCGGTGACGCCGCATTTCTCGAACGGGCGGTCGTAGTTGCCGCAGTCGTAGCACCGGCGCAGAATGGTCCAGCACACCGAGCAGCGCAAACTGCCGATCAGCTCTACGCGCCCGCAAAGCGGGCAGTGGATATACACCTCGCGGAAGCCGAAGTCCTTGTTCGCCAAAGCGTCGCGAATACGCCCGTTAAAACTTTCCAACTCACGCGACAGTTCCGCCGTGGATGCGAGCAGTTGGTTCATCTGCTCGGACGATAAAAATTCCCCGATGCGCTCGTCCAAAAGCTCGGACAGCATCGCGGACGATTTCTCGATTCCCTTCAAATGACCTTCCGCCGTTTGCGCCTTGTACGGACGCGCGCGCGCTTCCCGCGCCCCGAGGCTTTTCATCATCTGGTCGGTGACGCCGACCGAAACGCGCAAAAACGCCTCCTTTTTGTTCGGAAACTGCCGGATCGCATTGATAACGCGCTCCAAATCCGTGATATTGAGTTTCTCCGCTTTGACCTTTTGCGCCAAACGCAACTGGCTGGGCGGATCGTCGTTCATCACGATCAGCGCGCGGGCATGGCCTTCGTTAAAAACGCCCTCGCCCGGCGTGGGACGCGTGATCAGTTCCTGCTGAATGGCGACCGGCAATTCCAAAAGTTCGAGCGAGCGGCGGATCGTGGTTTCCGAAACGCCCAGCGTTTTGCCGACTTTTTCGTAACTCATGAACTGTAAAAGGCCCTGGATGGCGCGGGCCTTTTCAATCGAGTTCATATCCTCGCGCTGGAAGTTTTCGAGCAGGGCGTCGGCGGCGGCGTCCTCATCGGATAGGACGCGAATCACGGCGGGAATCGTGGTCAGGCCCGCCATTTTGCTCGCCCGGAACCGCCGCTCGCCCATGACGATTTGATAAAAACCCGTCTCGGCCCCGCCAAGCGGACGAACCACAATCGGCTGAAGTACGCCGCGTTCCTTGATCGAACCGGCCAGTTCTTCCAATGATTCTTGATAAAACGTTTTGCGCGGCTGGCTTTCGTTGGTTTTTATCTTGTCAAGCGGTAAGTTTTCGTGCTGCGCCATTTCGTTATTCGTCCTTCATGCCTTCAAAAACAAACCCGCCGCTGAAACTCGGCGTTGGTAGCGCGGGGGGTAAAGGGGCGCCGCGCGGTTTCCGCTCGGCCTCCGCTTTGTTCGCTTTGTTCATATTATGGGTTTTTACCGTCTGCGCTTCAGGGTAGCGACGCCGTCACGCGCTCAAGTCGGTATCTGCGATACCATACGCGACGTAGCGCGACCGCGCTGGATTCCGAGGCGTAGGCTGAAGTTCCTGATAAGAGGGGATAAGTATCCTGTCGAATGTTTGCACAACGTAGTTTGCAGGATTTCATGGGAATGCCGCTTAAGGTAATTGTATGCTATTGGGTGATGAGCGGTCGCTAATCGAGCGCAGTCGGAGGGGCGATGTCGCCGCATTCGACAAATTGGTGCGCTTGTACGAGCGCAGTGTGTACAACACCGCCTACCGCCTGAGCGGGTCCTACGACGACGCCTCCGATATCGCCCAGGAAGCGTTTGTGCGTGCGTGGAATAACTTAAAATCGTTTCGCGGGGAATCCGCGTTTTCCACGTGGCTGTACCGAATCGCCACCAATGTTTTTCTGGATGACCGCAAGCGCAAGCGCGCCCGCCCGGTTCGCTCGCTCGACGAGGTGATGACGCTGGCTGAAAATGAGGTCACGCGCCAGTTCGAGGACCCCGCGCCGTCCCCGCAGGACCGCGTCGAGGGCGACGAGCGCCAGCAAATCCTAATTCGCGCGATCCAGACATTGCCGGAAACCCAGCGCGTGATGGTGGTTTTGTATCACACGCAGGGCCTGTCCTACGAAGAAATCGCCGAGATAACCCGCCTGCCGATGGGAACCGTGAAATCCCGCCTCAATCGCGCCCGCCTCGCCCTTCGGGACCGCTTGGCCCCTGTCGCGGAACTTTTTTCCGTCGAGGAAAGTCAATAACTCAGAAGTAGCCAGTACGCTACGCGAGCAAGAGAGTTGATAGCCAGAAAGTAAGAAGGCATGGCCTGACGATAACGCAAAGCCTTCCTTTCTGAACTTTCTTTCTCTCTTGCTATCAACTTTCTGGCTTGCGGAGCATAGTCATGGACCGGACACGGTGGCGGGAATTGGCATCGGATTATATCGAGGGGACGCTTCCCGCCGACACGGCGGAGGCGTTGCGCCGCCATGTCGCGAGCGACAGCGAGGCGCAGGAGGACGAGGCGGTTTTGCGCTCCGTCATGCGCGAACTCAATGTTCTTCCGCAGGCCGACCCGCCACTTTTCTTCGCCGATAATGTGGTCGCGGCAATCGAGCGACAAGGACGCAAGGAGCCGTTCTGGCGCGCGTTTTTACTGCCGTCGGTGGGGCGCGTCGCAGGCGGTACCCTTCTGACGGGCGGCGTGGTCGCGGCGTTGGCATGGTCGCTTCTGCTTCCTACCGGTGACACGGGCGTCTCGAACATTGGTAGCCCCACGTCCTTGCCTGCGCCCTCGCGGTTTGTCGCAACGCTGTTGCCGGGCGCGGCGGCGGACGAGGAAGAAGCCAGGCCCGCGCCACGCCTGAAAATCGCGCGCGTCACCACGATGCTCCCCGATGAAGGACCGGCCTTCGATCTGTCGTTCTGGCTGGAAGATGCGCCCAGCGGAACCGCGCGCTTTAGTCTGCTCAACGACAAGCGTCCGTACCGATTCACGCTCACGGGTCGGACCACGCAAACATTGCGGGTTCCTTACAGGGTCGCGCGCGACGCTAAGACCGTGGACCTGTTTGTCCGCTGGACGGCGGAAGGCGGGTCGTATACCAAATATCTGTTTGTACCGGTACCGGGGGACTCGGATGTTTCCGCCGCGCCCGCCCCGGCTCGGCAGTCATTTGGGTTGCCAGAAGGAACGCTATTAGACACTGCGCGCGAGATTGCTACCCGCTATAACAAGCCGGTGACGATCGAGGATGCGCCCGAAGACGCGCGCCTGCGCCTGACCGCGCGCGGCGAAACCGCGACCGAGGCCTTGCGCCGCAATCTTTCGCCGCTTGGCCTCACCGCAACCATTTCACAGGGCGGCATCTTGATTACACGGCGGATAACGCCGACAACAACGGCGGACGCGCCCCCGGCAACGCCGTAGCAGGCGCGTCGCCCCCCATGCCCCGCCGCGCCGCTTTGTCGCCTTTCGCTCGCGCCGCCGCCGACTATGTCGCCGCTCGCGGTCTTTACCATGTCGCCGCCTCCCCAAGCGGCGACGAAGCCTTGGCGCCTTCATCCTTCATCCTTCATCCTTCATCCTTTCCCCCCGCGCTCCGCGTCATCGTTGCGCTATCGGGCGGGCCGGACTCGTGCGCGCTTCTGCTCGCGCTGTGCGAGGCCGCCGATGTTGCGATTTTGCCGCGCCCTATTGGGGCCGCGCACTTTCACCACGGTTTGCGCGGGGCCGACGCGGACGCGGACGCCGCGTTCGCCGCCGCGCTGTGCGCCCGGCTTGGCGTTCCGTGCGTGATCGGGCTGGGCAATGCAAGTCCGGCCCCCGGTCAGTCCCCGCACGATGCCGCGCGCAACGCCCGGTACGCGTTCTTCGACGAGGCCGCGCGTGACTTCGACGCGAATCTCGTCGCGACCGCCCATACTAAAGACGACCAGGCCGAAACCGTTTTGATGCGTGTGCTAAGAGGAACCGGCGTGGACGGCCTTGCGGGAATACCGCCGCGCCGCGAACTGCGGAACGGGCTTGCCGTCGTGCGCCCGCTTCTTGAGCAAACCCGCGCCGATGTGGAAGCGTACCTGACGGAGTGCTGCATTGAAGCCCGCCGTGATCCATCCAACGACAACGCCCGGTATACGCGCGCCCGCGTCCGCGCCGTTTTGCCCGCTCTCGCCGCCGACTTCAACCCGCGCCTGCCCGACGCGTTAGCGCGCCTCGCCGAAAACGCCGCAAGCGACGCCGCCCTCCTGAACACAATGGCGGATGAACTCTGGGTAAAGACCGTTTACTCGTCTAAACCGGGCGGTGTCAGTTTGCGCCTTGTCGCGCTCCGTGGCGCGCCCGCCCCTCTCCGCCGCCGCGTTTTGTTGCGCGCACTCGCGTTCGTGGTTCAACCCGGCGACGAGGGGGATGAAACTGCGCCTAACGGTCGCGCCGAAGATGCTTTAAGCCGCACGTCTCTTGAAATCGTTGAAGACGTTTTGAAGGCGAACGGCGCGCATAATTGGCAAGCCGATCTTCCCGGCGGGCTTACTGTCATGCGCCACGACGGCCTTGACCCCAGCATTTCGCTTTTCTCTCAAGGGTGGAGGGAGCGGGCGCAAATACAGCATGCCAAAACGTCCTATCCGCCCGTTCCAGTGGGATATGACTACCGTTTTCCGCTCGTCGTGGGCGGCGCGCCTGTGCAGGTTCCTCCGGGCGGCGAATTCGCTCAAGCCACTATTTCCGCCGCATGGCGTCAACCGGACGACGAACCCGCTCCACGGACGCGCGGTGCAAACGTCATTGAAATTGCCGCCGACGAATGGGAGGAAGCCCCTGTACCGCCTAACGATGACAGTGGTACAATGGCGGCAACTTTGGACGCTCCGCCAACGCCGCGCCTTGTGGTGCGACCCGCGCGGGCGGGGGAGCGGTTCGCGCCGCTTGGCATGAACGGTAAAACGCGGCGCGTCCGCGAAATGTTCGCCGATGCGAATTTTTTGTGGCACGACGGTTTTCCCTGGCCCGTTGTCGCCATCGAAAACGACGACGGAAGCGACGGTGAAATTTTGTGGATCGTCGGCGTCGCGCAGGCGGAACGGACGCGCGTCACCAACGCAACGAGGCGCATTATCCGCCTGCAAGTTCATTGGGGATAATAACTTAGAACATGAACGAAACCGAGTTTTGGCGGCTTGTTGAGAAAAGCGGCGCGAGAACTTCCCATTGTTACTCCGTTGTGTGGTTATCACGAGGGGCTAAAGCCCGCTCGCTATCGGGC
>CAXUMS010000151.1:6381-12271 GCA_964252165.1 uncultured Armatimonadaceae bacterium | reverse complement strand
CAGCGTGTGGCTGGTCCCCCCTGGAAGAGGGAGCCGCGCGGCTTGAGCGATTTAGTCTAACGACCAAGTAGACGCTCACGGCAAACAGAAACCAGCAACAAGCAACTCAAGGCCGTCCTAACCCACTAAAGGGCGGGTGATACGTGTGGCTTGAATGAGCCGCGTCAGCACGACGCTCGCCACCAGAACGCCCCCCGTGACACCGGGCAGGTATAGCCACCAGGCCATACGGTCCGCTTCCCAACCTTGCCGTTGCGCCAGCAAAAGTATCAGGGGATGAACGAGATAAACGCCGAAACTGGTGTCGCTCAGGAGTCGCATCACGGGGCGTAAAGCGCGGGCGATCGGTGACGTGTATGTCGCGCCCGCCAGCAGGATGAAGACACAAACCGCCATCACGCAAACGGTGGGACTGAAGAAGTTGTACAGGTACTGCCGCATCGCGCCGGTGGGACCGTGCGACATGGTCCAGGCGGTTCCCAGGGCGGTGACCGCTACCGATGCCGCCAATACCGCCGCGAAAAGCCACGAGCGGCGGTTCGTCGCCGCCCCTCCCTGCAGACCGTAGTCGCGCAGGCCGTAGCCGAGGAGAAAATATCCCAGATACGGCGCTCCCATCGCGAACGCATTGGACGGGAACCCGTATCGGGTTCGCACGAGCGTATCCCCGCAGGCGAGAACGAGAACGGTTGCCGCGTAGCCGCGCACCGTCGCCGTGTCACTGTTTACCGTAAGGAGGCGAAAGGCGGGTGTGAAAAGGTAGACGGTGACCATCACGAACAGGAAGTACAGGTGATAGTACGGATTCGCGAACAGGAACATCTTGATAGCCTCTTCGGGCGTTGCGGGGGGCGGGATGTGGCCGGGTACGAACCAGCGGAGCCACAGGTAGAACGCCGACCAGAAAACAAGGGGCAGGGCGATCCGCGCCAGTCGCTTACGGTAAAACTGACCCGCCGTCTCGTGCGCCTTCGCCGGATCCAGCAACAGCGCGCCGCTGAGCATCACGAAGACCGGTACGGCCCAGCGACAGGCGGAGTTCAAGACGTTATGAACCCACCATGCCGTTTGATCCGCGCCGGTGTAGAAAATTTGGACGCCCCCGCCCGTGACATGGACCGTCACCACCGCAAGAGTTCCCAAAGCGCGGACGAAATCGGCGTAGTCGCGGCGCGAGCCAACGCCCTCGGTCGGGGCAACGGGGGCGGTAATCACAAACAACCGATTCCGCGTTCCGCGGGCAAAATCCTGTTAAGTAGGTGAGCGGAAATGATTGGGCGCGTTGGCGCTCGTGAAGCGGCGCGAACGCGCATGATTACTTTCGCCCACCTACTTAGCAATCTCGTAACCAGCAATCCTGTAAACTTCGTCTATCTCGGACGAGCGCGCAAAAGGAAAACAATGCGTTCCCGGTGAAAGATGAAGCCACTAAAACGGTTCAGCGAGCGGCGGCTCCGGTCGCGGCGGGCGAACAAACCACGCAAAGGGGCGAGCGATCTGTGGCGACGGTGATTGACAACGGCGGCGACGACGTCCTTCCGCGCACGGGGCCTGGTTTATTCAAGCCCCCGGTTGCAAGCGCGCCGCTAAACGACGCCGTGACCGGGGACGGGCAGGCCGCGTCGGCTCCCTTGCGCGCGTTCGTCGTGTACGGACTGGGAACCCTGCTTTTGATCGCGAACGCGTTCTTTGGGACGTACGCGTACGTCGTGGTGCAGGCCCTGATCTGGACGCAAACCTCGCTTCAGCGCGGGCCGGTCGTGGTGTTGTTTATTCTCGTCCTGCTTAATCTCGCCTGGGCGAAAGGGGCGCGCCGTTTCGCCCTATCTCGCCATGAAATGCTGGTTTTGTACGCGATGCTGTGCGCCGGAACGTGTTCGGCGGGCTACGGGTTCGTGCAAATCCTGATTAACCAAATGGCGTCGCCGTTTTATTTCGCGACCGGCGGCAACGGTTTCAAAGACCGTTTGTGGCCGTATATCCCGGCCTGGCTGGCCCCGCAGGACCCGGACGTGATCAACGGTTTTTTCCGGGGAAACTCCACGCTGTATCAGGCCGTCGTCTTGCGCGGCTGGGCCGTGCCGGTCTTGACGTGGACCGCGTTCATCTTTGCGATTTTCTGGACCCTGCTTTGCGCGACCACGCTCGCCCGCCGCGCGTGGGTGGAAGAAGAGCGGCTGACGTTCCCGCTCACGCTCCTGCCGCTCGAAATGACCGAGGGATCCGCAACGGGCGCGGTTCCCCCATTCTGGAGAAACCGCCTGATGTGGGCGGGCTTCGCGGCGGCGGGCGTTCTGGAATCGTTCAACTTTTTGAACTTTTTGTACCCGTCGGTTCCCACCATCCCGATCAAGCCCTCGATGGGGCCGAACCATTTGGAATCGTTTATGACCGTGCGCCCGTGGAACGCGGTCGGGACGCTCACGCTCGCGTTTTACCCGTTCGTTATCGGGATCGCGTACCTCCTGTCGCTCGATGTGTCGTTTTCGTGCTGGTTTTTGTATCTGGTCGGCAAGGCGTCGCTTATCGCCTGCTCGGCTTTGGGCTTATCCGAGGGCGGCGGGGGCGGGGCCGCGAACCGCGCGCCGTTTTTGCGCGAACAGGGAATCGGGGCGTTTGTCGGAATCGCCCTGTTTTCGGCCTGGATGGCGCGGCGCTCACTCGTTCTTGCGTGGCGCGAAATGCAAACGCCGACCGGGGCCGACCGCAACGAATTGATGTCATATAGGCTCGCGCTTCGGGGCGGGGCGGTCGGCATTCTCTGCATCGCGGGTTTTCTGCTCCTCCTCGGCTTTTCGCCCCTAATGGCGGTTTTATTCACGTTCGCGTACCTGTGCGTTTCGATCACGCTTGCGCGCATCGTGTCGGAGGCGGGGGCGGGCTGGGCGTGGGCGCCGGGCTGGAGTACGACATCGTTTGTGGGCGACGCCATCGGGGCGAGCCATCTGGACGCGCGCCAGCTCACCGGTCTGTACGGTTATACGTCGTGGATGGGCGATATGCGCGACAACCCCGCGCCGCAGTTCGCAAGCGCGCTCAAACTCGGACAGGGCGCGCGCCTGTCGCCGCGCGCGTTTTTGAAGCCGCTCCTGTTTGCGTCGCTGTTTGGCATTCTCTGCGCGTTCTGGGCGCACCTGGATTTGTACTACCAGTACGGGGCCGCGACCGCCAAAGTGCGCCCGGCCCTTGCGAGCGGCGCGACCACGGCGGCCCGCAATGCGGTTTCGATGATGATAACGCCCACGCTTCAGGACACGCCGGGTATGGGCGCGGCATTTGCGGGTTTGTTGCTCGCGGTCGGTTTTTCCGTTCTGCGGCAGATGTTCCCGTGGTGGCCGCTTCACCCGCTCGGCTACGCGCTCGCGACCACGCAAACGATGGAGTATATGTGGTGTCCGTTTCTGATCGCGTGGGCGGCGAAACTCATCACGCTCCGTTACGGCGGCATCAAAGCGTACCGGGCGGCCCTGCCGTTCTTCCTCGGCCTGATCCTGGGCGATTACGTCATCCCAACGCTCTGGGGCGTGTTCGGCATGGCGACCGGCTACCAGCAGTACATGGCGTTCCCGCACTAACCGAAAAGCTACTTGAAACAAGGCTTTTCAAGTAGCCTTTTGAATGGCGTCTATAACGAATTGGTTTGGCGGCGCGCCCGAGATTTTGTGTATGGTGCGTCGCCTCGCCGCGCGATTTGTTTGTCGAGGGCGTTGTTTACGAGGGCGTGATGCCGATGGGTTTACGTCTTGCATCATTCCGAGTGGCTCAAGCCGGCTCGCTAAGCGGCGCGGGGCGCGCCTCAATCCCGCTGAAGCGGGAAGCGGAAGCGGCTAAGCCTACGAAAGGGAGTTTACATTGGGCAGAAGTCATGTCGTGTCGCCGGTGCATTTTGTTTGGGCGACGCAGGGGCGGGAGGCGTTTGTTACGGAGCAGATAGGACGCAAGTTGCATAAGTTCATCGCGAACAAGACCAACCTGATGGGGGCGACGGTGTTGGCGGTCGGCGGTATGCCGGACCATGTGCATCTCGCCGTGTTGTTTCCCGCGACGCTCTCGTACGCGGACTTTATGGCGAAGATCAAGGGCGCCGCCTCGTTCTACGCCACCCATACTCTGCTTCAACCCAATGACGTTTTCGCGTGGCAGGAGGGCTACGGCGCATTTGGTTTTAGTTTAACGCACCGGGACAAGGTCATCGCCTACATCCACGATCAGAAACGCCATCACGAAACAAACCATTTATGGCCCGCCCTCGAAGCCACCGAACCGCCAAAGGCAAACCTGTCCCACGAAATCTACCCTGCAACGGAATAACCGATTCCGCTTCCCGCTTCAGCGGGATTGAGGCGCGCCCCGCGCCGCTTAGCGAGCGGGCTTGAGCCACTCGGAATGATGCAAGACGTAAACCCATCGGCATCACGCCCCTCGCGACGTTGCCACGCAAAAACGGATTTATGACTACCCCTTCCCTGCCCCCCGGGCGTACTTGTTGAAGAAATCAAGGGTGCGCTTCCACGCGAGTTTCGCGCTCGCCTCGTCATAGCGCGGCGTGGTGTCGTTGTGGAAGCCGTGGTTGGCGTTGTCGTAGAAATAAGCCGTGTACGGCGACGCGGGCGCGGGGCGCGCTTTGAGGGCGGCCTCGAACGCGGGCCAGCCGTCGTTGACGCGCTTGTCCAAACCCGCATACTGGAGCAGGAGCGGCGTTTTGATCTTGGCGGCGTCTTCGGCGGGCGGCTGGGAGCCGTAGAACGGGACGCCTGCGGCAAGGTCCGCGCCCATTCGTACGGCGAGCATATTAACGATGCCGCCCCCGAAGCAAAATCCGACCGCGCCGATCTTGCCGGTGCAGTCCGGGCGGGCCTTGAGCCACTTCGCGGCGGCGACAAAATCCTCGTTCATTTTGGCCCGGTCCACTTTTCGGAACAGTTCGCCGCCTTTTTCATCGTCGCCGGGATACCCGCCCACCGACGTGAGAGCGTCCGGGGCGAACGCGAGGTAACCCTCGGTCCCTAAACGCCGCGCGACATCCTCGATATACGGGTTCAAGCCCCGGTTTTCGTGGATTACCAGAACGCCCGGCAGTTTGCCCGTCGTTTTCACGGGATGAACCAGATAACCTTTGATGTTCGTATTGCCGTGCGGCGACGGAACCGTGACGTACTCGGTTTTGATGCGCTTGTCGTTCTTGGGGATTTGCTCCGCCCACGCGTAATTGGGCCGCAGGCTTTCCCAAATCGCCATCGCGGTCAGGCCGCCCACCGCGAAACGTTGCGCCGCCACGAGAAAGGCGGCGCGGGTCATGCCGCCGTGGACATACACATCGAACAGGTTGAGTAACTCCTGCGGGTACTCGGTCGCGCTTTTTCGTTCCATTTGGACTATTGTTTCCCTTCGAGAATAAGGCTTGGATGAAAACCTATTCGCCCCGGTTTGATGCGATACCTGCCCACTTTTCTTTTACTTCACCACAATGAAAGGTTGCATGCGGGCGAACTTCTTCTCGCCGATGCCTTTGACATCCATGAGTTGTTGCGGATCGTTGAAGCGTCCAATTTGCGCGCGGTATTCCAGAATGCGCGCCGACATCGCCGGACCGATACCGGAGATCTTCTCCAGATCGGCGGCGGTCGCGGTGTTCAGGTTGACCACGCCATCGCCCGGATTTTTGAACTTCGCGGGGGTAGCGGCGCGCGGTTCTTCCGTATCGCCGCTCGCGCTTGACGCACCGCTTGATATAGCGCCGCCGCCCGCGTAGCCGCCGCTCTCAGAAACTGGAACGCGAACCACGGCGACCGGCGGAACCGGCCCGAGAACGCGGCCCCGCGTGCGTTCGGTTTTGGGGAAAGAGGGCGGCGTGTCGAGGCTTCGGGCGAGCGCGCGGGCTTGAACCGAT
>CAXUMS010000151.1:0-6371 GCA_964252165.1 uncultured Armatimonadaceae bacterium | reverse complement strand
TGGCGTAAACGAGCGCGCCGATGCGCCGCCTGCGACCCGGCGCGGCGAGAGCGGCGCAAGCGGCGCGGCGGCATCTGTAGCGGCGGCGGGCGATTTGCGCGACGGGATATACAGTTGGTCGCCGTCCTCCAAACGATCCGCGAGATTGAGCGCATCCTGCCGGGCGGACGCTTTGAAGCCGCCCGCCGCGCGCACGGCATGGTACAAACGGTCGCCCGCGTGGAACGTGTACACGCCGGGACGCTTCACCGCCCCGGTGACATACACAACCAGCGGGCCGTCTTCCTTGCTCGCGGCGGTGGCGGCGACGTTGCCGCTTGCCGCGCTTTCGGAAACGCCGTTCGCGCCGGGCGCATGGTTGTCGCTTGCGCTTACGCGTCCGGTCGCCGTATCGCCTGCGGCGGCGTCGCTTGCGCTTGCGCCTGCGGCGAACGGGGCGACCACGGGCGACGCGCTTGTTTGGGCGTCCTCGCTGTCGCCGCGCGCCGGGACCTCGATGGCGGGGGGCGTGTCGGCGTTCGGCGCGGGCCGAAGCGCGATAGCGGAGGCGTCGCCACCGGACGTCGCGGGTTCGGTTCCGCTGTGCGCCCGTTGGTACGATACGCCGCCTACCCCAAGCGTAATAAACGCCCCCGCGACCGCGCACAGGGCGACCCGTTCGCGCGCCGTGGTCTGCGTCAGCGCGTTTGCGGCGGACGCGATGCGCGAACGTACCAATTCCACGGCGGGATGAGCGGGTTTCGAGGGCAAAGGCGACATGGGCGAGCGAACCTCCGGCGGCGCGGGAAACGTTTTTCATCCCCTTAAACGGCGCGCCCGGCGCGGTTATGATAGTCTGGTTCGGCAAATGTCGGCGGCGGCGATAAAATAGAAGGGCTTTTAGGTGTTGGGTGTTGGGTGTTAGGTGTTAGGTGTGGGTGGCATAGCCGGTTTGTTTCGGCGACGCTTAACCAAGCGGTATTCTCAGAACACCCAACACCCAACACCCAACACCCAACACCCAAGTATCTATCCGCCGGAAATCGCGAACTCTTTTATGCAATGCGCCCGCCATCCCCAAACAGAAACCGCTCTCGCCTGTTCGCGTTGCGCGACGCCGATCTGCCCCAAATGTATGGTCGCGGGCGCGGTCGGTTTTTTGTGTCCAAACTGCGCCGCGGTGGGTAAGTCGCCGCTGTACCAGATCAAGCCGGAGCGGTTCGCGCTCGCGCTTGTCGCGGGCGTTGCGGCGGGGGCTATCGCGGGCGTGGTTTTGCAGCATATCGGCTTTTTTGTGTTTTTTGTCGCGCCCGCCATCGGCGGTTTCCTGGGCGAGATTATTCTGCGCGCAACGGGGCGCAAACGGGGAACGCGGGTCGAGGTTCTCGCGGGCGCGTCGGTGGTGGTCGGCGCGGGTTTGTCTCTTCTTATCCCACCCGGCATGAACTTCGACAACATCGCAGGTCTCGTTTTCTTCGCGGTCGCCGTTATCTTGACGGCGTCATCGGCGGTCGGCAAGATCCGCTTTATGTAGCAAACGTTTGGCTTACAACAAACCAAAACGCCCCGTTCGGTTCTTATAAAGAACCGAACGGGGCGTTTTGGTTTTTGAGCGGGGAATCCTACGCTTTGCGGCGGCGGCGAACGGCGATGCCGCCAAAGCCTACCATGCCGACAAGCGCGAGGGCGAGCGTGCCGGGTTCCGGTACACTGATCGCGATGCCTTTGAGCGCGCCGGTTCCGAGCGTGCCGAGCGCAGTGGCGCGGTTGTTGATGGTGGAGCCGGTCGCAACGTTAACTCTATACAGGGTGGAGCCGATCGAGATGTAGCCAAATCCGCTCTGGCTGATGTCGAACGGCGTTTGGCCCGTGATCGCGAAGCCGAGCGTGCCGAGGTTGACCAGCGAACCTGCGGTTGCGGGCGTGTTGGGGTTGGTGACTTGGATCAGGGAATCCGTCGCATCGTCCAGAATATACTGGGTCGTCGTTGTTGCGCCCGGAAAGTTGTTGGCGTACGCGGTGCCGACCGGAACCGTTCCCGCAGGGTACGCGCCATCGGTGTTCAGGGTGTTGAGAGCCGCGCCGCCCGTCACGCGCAGGTTCTGACCGCCGGAGTTGATGACACGGAGCGCGTCCGGCACCGGGTTGAAGTCAATGTCATACGTGCCGGTCGTGGAGATGGCGCCCGCAAAAGGATTGCTCAAAAGCGTCGCCGCGCCGGTTGCGGTGTTGAGGGTATAAATGCCGCCCGCGCTTCCTAAAGCGTAAAGCGTATTGTTGCTGGCGCGCAGATCGATGCTGAGGGGCGTCTCGCCGCCCGGTAGCGAAACAACGCCAAGCAACGTCGCCGCCCCCGGCGTTGCGCTGTCCAGGCGGTACAACTGGTTGCTGGTGTTCAAGGCGAAAACCGTTTCCGCCTGCGCCGCCGTGGTTCCCGCCGCGAGAGTCGCGCACACCGCGCCTGCCGCCATTGCTAATTGTATTAGCTTCATAAAAAATAATGCCCTTCGTGAAACCGGAAGAAAGGGGCGGATCCAAAAGGAACGCCCTCATTGGCCGTACAACCCGCCCCGCAAAAACGCGCGACGCAAAAACGCGCGCAACGGAGCGTGCGCCGTCAGTATACTTCAAAAGTCGTAAGAAATACGGGGAAAGTTTGACAAAATTGAAATTCCCTTTGAAGTAGCGGCCCTTATTGCGCCGAATCCTCGCTTTACATCCCGTCAGTTCGTTTTCGCCGGGCGGCGGAGATCGGCTTTTTGGCGCGTCGTGTCGGTTCTGATACGCTTGCTTGTGGTATACTTCAACCGACGGCGGACGCACCCTTTTTTGTTGCGCCCGCCGAAGTTCTACCGGTTTGAACGGCAAAGAAAAGCGGCTCCCCTCGTGATGCAACGTTTGATAGCCCCGGTACTCGGTAACGCCCCGCTTCTCGCGCCGGGGCATTTCGTGTTGCGGTTCGCGGGCGGCGACATAGGGCGCGCGGCCCGGGCCGGTCAGTTCGTCACGGTTGGGGCCGATACCGGCGCCCAAATTTTGCGGCGTCCGTTCTCGTTTTTCACCGCCGACCCCGAAACCGGCGATGCATCGCTTTTGTACAGCGTCCACGGGCCAACGTCGAAGGCGATGTCGGAACTCCAAGCGGGCGACACGCTCGACGTGATGGGACCGCTGGGCGGGCGCGTTTTCGAGGCCGACACGCGGGCCGAGGTTCGCCACATCATGGTTGGCGGCGGATATGGCGTGCCGCCGCTCGCGTTTTTGACCCGGACGCTTGTCGCCCAAAACGCCCGCGCCGATGTCGTTATCGTCAATGGCGCGCGAACCCGTGATTTTCTGGTGGGAACCGACGGTCTGGACGAGTTGGGCGCGATTTTGCTTCCCTGTACCGAGGACGGATCGTACGGCTTCCAGGGCCGCGTGACCGGCGCTCTGGAGCCTTTGTTGACCGACGCCCGCGACCAAAACCGCCCGGTCGCCGTGTACACGTGCGGCCCGACCCCAATGATGCGCGCGGTCGCGGAAATGGCGATGGCGTTCGGCGTTCCGTGTCAGGCGTCGCTTGAGGTGTTTATGCCGTGCGGAATCGGAATTTGCATGGGGTGCGCCGTGCCGCGCTTAGATGGAACCTACGCGCGCGGGTGCGTAGACGGTCCGGTTTTCGAGGCGCGCGAAATCACATGGTAGACGCTACCGCTGTTACTATTGCGCCGGACATGACGGTTCGTATCGGGTCGCTCGTGATGCGGAACCCGGTAACGACCGGCTCCGGGACGTTCGGCTTCGGCTCCGAGGTCGCGGAATTAGTGGATTTGAACCGCATCGGCGCGGTGTGCGTCAAGGCGACGACCAGCGCGCCGCGTGTCGGGAACCCGCCGCGCCGCATGGTCGAAACCGCGTCCGGCCTCCTGAACGCCATCGGTCTCCAAAACGGCGGGGTCGAAAACTATATCGCCGAGAAAGCGCCGTTCCTGCGACAGTTCGATGTTCCCGTGATCGTCAACGTGCCGGGCGAATCGCCGGAGGACTTCGCCCATGTCGCGCGCCGCTTGACCGACACCGGGACCGCCGACGCTATCGAGTTAAACATTTCCTGCCCCAATGTCGCGCACGGTTTGGACTTTGCGACCGATCCGTCTTTAACCGCCGCCGTGGTGCGGGCCGTTCGCGCGGTTACCCATTTGCCCCTTATCGCCAAGTTATCGCCCAACGTGTCCGATATTCGGCCTATCGCGCGGGCCGCCGAGGACGCGGGCGCGGACGGGCTATCTCTGATCAACACGGTTTTAGGAACCAGCATAGACGTCAAAACGCGCCGGTTCCGCCTCGCAAACGGAACCGGCGGCTTGTCCGGCCCGGCCATCAAACCCATCGCGCTCGCCCATGTGTACCGCGCATCGAGCGTGGTCAAGATCCCCCTTATCGGCATGGGCGGCATCGTCACCCCCGCCGACGCCATCGAATTTCTACTCGCGGGCGCGTCCGCCGTCGCCGTCGGAACCGCCAACTTCGTCAACCCCGCCGCCGCCCTGGAAATCGCGGACGGCATCGCCGACTATCTAAAGCAAAGCGGCTTCGGACGCGTCGGCGACATTGTCGGGATAGTCGAATAAACGTTTCTGATTTTCAGTAGATTTAAGCTCCACATCGTTATGAAAAAAAATATACTGGCAGTCAATCCAGGTGACTTTTTTTATCAACCGGGGGCGTTTCGTTTTCTGCTTGCGTTTGTTGTTGTTTTGCACCATCTTTCTCGGTTTGCAATCGGCGCGTGGGCCGTGGACGTGTTCTTCATTCTGAGCGGATACTGGGTGTACCGGATGTATCTTGAGAAATACTCGCGATATAACCACTCTGTTTTCGTTTTCTACGTCAGCCGCTACCTTCGGTTGTTACCTGTTTACGCTTGTTGTTTGATACTATCCCTGTTGACGGCTTGGCTTGTAAGACAGTCCCTTAAAGATATAACGACGCAGCCATTCTGGATTTCAAAGTCTTTGCTGATTGTAGGTAGCGGAACCCAGTTTCAACCGCTTGTACCTGCCTGGTCTCTTGACATAGAAATGCAGTTTTATTTGCTTTTGCCGCTCCTTGCCGCGTTGCCGCTGTTTCGTCACTGGGCGAAAGGACAGGGGATCTTAGTCGGCGCCGCAATCTTGTTCCCGCTGAACTTGTTTTTTGGTGAACAGGTTCGATGGAGCGTCGCGGTCCATCTGTCCTTCTTTTTGTTGGGCATGTGGATTTTTAAGTCCGGTTGGACCGCTTCACGTAAAATGGCGAGGGCGGGAATAGCGTTGTTAGGCGGCATCGTTTTAACCACATTGATCCTGCCGCAAACGCGCGGTCTGCTTTTGGGCGGCTCTCATCCTTTTGACCCTGTTCTTATTCGTTACAACGGCGCTTTCTCTGCTGTTTGCGCTTTGTTAATCCTGCCCTATGTTAGTTGCTCTCTCCGAACCGTCTCCAACTCGCAGGACCGTCATTGGGGAAATATAGCCTACCCTTTGTACCTTTTTCACTGGATGCCGCACGTCGTGTTTTCCCACTACTTCGGCGCGTTGCCGCCTGGCCAAAGGATAATCTATTTAGCGCTTGAGGTTGTTGTTGATTTAGCGGGGGCTGTTCTGCTTTACTTCGTTATCGACCGTCCCTGCGACTCTCTTCGGGCAAAACTAATCCATAAAATAGGAAAGGCCCCTCAGCAAGTATCTTCCGCCTGAACCGTTTGCGTAAGCGATGGTTCACGCCGCGCGATTGCGCTTTAACGCTTGCTCGGAACGTTCAAAATACAATGCCGTATAGAACCCTACCCATCGGAGACAATGCGCCGGAAGAAGTCCACGCGGTGATCGAGATTCCGCGCGGCTCGTCGAACAAGTACGAGTACGATCCCGCGCTTGGCGTGTTCAAACTCGACCGCCCCTTGTACTCGCCGCTGTTTTATCCGTTCGACTATGGATGGATACCGCAAACGCTCGCCGAGGATGGCGACCCGCTCGATGTTCTCGTCATCGGCTCGCACCCGACCTTTACCGGTTGCGTGGTAACGTGCCGTCCGCTCGGCGTTTTGATGATGCACGACGAAAAAGGCGGCGACGAGAAAATTCTCGCCCGCATCTCGCACGACCCGCGCTATCACGGCGTCCGCTGCCTCGACCACGTTTCCGGCCACATTTTGAAGGAAATCGAACACTTTTTCGAGGTGTACAAAAAACTCGAAGAAAAGATCGTCACCATCGGGGCGTGGCGCGATGTCGAGGACGCCCAGGAACTCATCTCCGCCTGCCGCGTCGCGACCTCGTTCGGACCGAGGGAGTCGGATTAGGTGTTGGGTGTTAGGTGTTGGGTGTTGGGTGTTGGGTGTTGGGTGTTGGGTGTTGGGTGTTGGGTGT
>CAXUMS010000150.1:0-12278 GCA_964252165.1 uncultured Armatimonadaceae bacterium | reverse complement strand
AAACAACTTCGGAAACCATAAACAAAAGTATACGGCGTCAACGCATTAAAGACGACAACCCGGAGCGCTTAGATTTCTTGGTTCGCAACAAAACAACCGCCATAGGCGCGATATTTCTCTTGTCAGAGTAAACGGAAAGGACAGGCGGTTTGGCCTTGACCTTAACGCAAAAGATCGGGAGATGATTGTGCACGCCTTGAACGAGCGCTTCGGGCATTTTGCCAAAACTACACCGCCCGCGTAAACCGCCTCTATAATCTCCTGCATTGGCGACGGGGCGTCAAGCGGGCTATACTGATACGTCATTCTCGGCGGTCGGTTATCGCCGGGATTTTTGAAAGGGAATTGATATGAAAGACAGCATTCACCCGGAATACCAGACGGTCATCTTCAAGGACGCCTCGTCCGATTTCGCGTTTTTGAGCCGCTCGACCCTGAAATCGAACCGCAAGATGACGTGGGAAGACGGCAAAGAATATCCGCTTTTTATTGCGGAAATCACATCGGACACGCACCCGTTCTTCACCGGCAAGCAGAAGATCGTGGACACCGAAGGCCGCGTTGAGAAGTTCCGCCAGAAGTACGGTCTGAAGAAGTAATCGGAGCAGGTGTTAGGTGCTGGGTGTTAGGTGTTGGATAGAGCGCGACAGGCATCAATGAAAAACGCTTCGATGAACAGCCCCGCCGCTGTTAACCAACCTTTAACACCCAACACCCAACACCCAACACCTTCCTCCACGCTCTACGGCGGTCAGGCCGTCATTGAGGGCGTGATGATGAGGGGGCCGCGTCATTTCGCGGTCGCCTGTCGGCGCGCGAACGGCGAGATTGCCTTAACGAGCGAGCTGGTGCCGAAGTCGCTCCGGCCCCCGTGGCAGAAATGGCCGCTCCTCCGGGGCGGCTTTTCCCTGGTGGATGCGATGGCGCTCGGAACCAAAGCGTTGTTCTGGGCGGCGCGGGTCGCCGAGCAGGATATTGTAGACCCCAAAACCGGCAAGACGCCGCAAATCTCGGGCGAGGTTCAGAGCGAACTGCGCGCGACACGTACGCTTGAGGAAACCGTGGGTCCCGCGATGGGAACCGCCGTCGCCGCGCGCGATCCGCTCCCCGCAGGCAAGGCGTCCGGCTCGTCGCGCGTCACCGACGTCGCTATCGGAAGCGCGATGGTGTTGGGGCTTTTAATCGGTCTGGGCCTGATTGTCGGTATCCCCTACCTGATTACCGAAGCGGGTCGTTCGCTGAACATCAAGGGACCGTGGGCTTTGGCGCTTTTGGATGGCTCCGCGCGCCTCGCGATTTTCTTCAGTTACATCAGCCTTGTCGGGCGCACCAAAAATGTCCGGCGCGTTTTCCAGTACCACGGGGCCGAACACAAGGCGATCAACGCGCTGGAAGCGGGTGACGGAATGACGGTCGAAAACGCGCGCAGGCAAAGCCGCCTTCACCCCCGTTGCGGCACGTCGTTCGTGGTGATCGTGATGGTGGTCGCGACGGTTGCGTTCGCTTTTTTGCGCGAATCGCCGCTCTACGACGCGCTTCAGCCGCATTTGCCGGACGGTCTTCGCGCGCTGGAAAAGGTTCTTGCGGGCCTGCTTCGTATCGCGCTGATGCTCGGTTTGATGATCCCGGTCGCGGGCGTTTCGTTCGAGTTGTTGCGCCTTGCCGGGAAGTACCGGGGAAACCCGGTCGCCGCCGCGCTGTCCCGCCCCGGAATGTGGACGCAACTCCTCACCACGCGCGAACCCGACGATTCCCAGTTGGAGGTCGCTCTCGCCTCGCTCCGCACCGTGATGGACGCGGAACAAGCCGAAGGCCGTGCGCCCACGACGACGGTTGACCGCGCCGCCTCGTCCGTTGCGTAGCGGTTTCCCTTGCCTTTGGCGTGTGAGCCGCGTTAGTCGAACAACCCGCCCGCAACCGGCGGTGCGGGCGCGGCGATCACGGTCTCGTTTTCGCCCAGACTTGGCACGAATAGGCTCAATTGACCGGGCGGCGCGTGCGTAGCGAGCGGGCGGGATGCGGCGCGTTTGGCGTCGTCCGGTGACACCTCCACATACCCCTTGTCCCGCTTTTGCTTGATTAACCGCTCGGTCGCGTCGGTCGCGTCGGTCGCGCTCTCAAACGACTTGGTGAGCGATTGCCCCGCGGTCCCGATACGCCCCCAGCGCACGGTTTGGGCGGCGTCATCGAGCGCAACAGCCCAGAACTTGTGCGACGTGTTGTCCGAGAAGTGGAAAATGCGCTCGTGGGTTCCCATAGCGAAAACTTCCCCGCCAAACGCCCGTTTACCTGCCCGAACCCGTGACGAAATTTAGTTGGCGAAAAGCGACGAGTGCGCGAGGACGACCACGACCGCGAGCAGGACGAGCGGCGTCAGACCGATAACCGCAAGGACGACGTACGCTGTGCGCTCGCGCTCGGTGAGCGGCGGCTCCTTCAGATGCGATGGGATGCGAGGTATAGGGCGCGGTGGCGGATCGTCGCCGCGAAACGGGTCGCGCGGAATCAGACCGGGCCGGAACAGGCGCGCAACAGGCTTTCGCCGGGGCATTGCCGGGCCGGGAGTTGCGGGGATTAGCCGAAGCGTGGCTAACGCCCAAACCGGGGCGTTACGAGAAGCGAAAGGGGGCGGAACCCGCAAAGCGATACGCAAAAGGTCGTTCATGCCAGCGAACGCGCTTTCTAAAAGGAGATGGTCGGATAAAGCCGCGCAATAAAAAAACGACCCGCGCCGCCGGTGGTTTACGGGCGATGCTGTCGTTTTGTTGGATGTTAAGCGTTTCGCACGCTCCGAAATTTGATTACGTATATATTATACCGCGAAATCGTCTGTGCGCGCCTACAATCAACACGGCTGTTTTTCAAGCGGCACACATGTAGTGGCAGATGAAAGCGAGAAACACAGTCGGAGAACGATTATGTAGACTGCTGTTATCCCTAACAGCAACAGAAAAGCGTATCGTTTTCGTCTCAATTAAATGTTAACTACTTTTCTTTCGCCTCGCGTTGCATTTGGTACAGGAGATTAAGCGCCTCGATGGGTGACAGGGTGGACAGGTCGGCGCGGCGTAGCTGCTCCAGAACGGGGTGCGGTTCGGCCTCGAAGAGCGTCATTTGCATCCGCTGGGCGGGCGAAACGACCGCGCCGCGTTGCGGCCCGGCGGCGCCGGCGCGTCCGGCCCGGTCGGATTTTTCCAGGTCGGTCAGCACCTCCTGCGCCCGCGTAATTACCTCGGGCGGCAAACCCGCCATGCGCGCGACCTGAACGCCGTACGATTTATCGGTTCCGCCCGCGACTATTTTTCGGAGCCACACGATGCGGTCGCCCGTCTCCTTAACCGCAACCCGGAAGTTGCGAACGTTCGGTTCCTTTTTCTCCAACTCGTTGAGCAGATGGTAGTGGGTGGCGAACAGGGTTTTACAGCCTCGCTGGGCCAGGTACTCGGCGACCGCCCACGCAATCGAAACGCCGTCGAAGGTGGATGTGCCGCGCCCGATCTCGTCTAAAATGACCAGGCTCCGCTCGGTCGCATTGTTCAAAATATCGGCGGTTTCGGTCATCTCGACCATAAACGTGGACTGACCGGCGGCAAGGTCATCGTGCGCGCCGACACGGGTGAAAATGCGGTCCACCAGGCCGATACGGGCGTGGTCGGCAGGCACGAACGAGCCGACCTGCGCCATAAGCGTGATAAGGGCGACCTGACGAAGCACGGTGGACTTGCCCGCGCTGTTCGGGCCGGTGATGACATGGAGCTGGTTCGGGCCGTTGTCCAGCAGGGTGTCGTTGGGGATGAAAACGGACCCGCCGCCCGCCATCAGTTTCTCGACCACGGGATGCCGCCCGCCCCGGATCTCGATATTGGCCCCATCATCCACGACGGGCCGGACATAGCGATAGTTCTGCGCGACCTCGCCTAAGGCGGCGACCACATCAATGCGCGCGACCGCCTGCGCGACCAGCAAAACAGGCGCGGCGTGGCGGGACGCGATCTCGTCGCGGACTGTGCAGAAAAGGTCGTACTCGCGGGCGGTGATCTTCTCCTCGGCGCCGAGTACGCGCGCTTCCATTTCTTTTAGTTCCGGCGTGATAAAGCGCTCGCCGTTTGCGGTGGTTTGCTTGCGAATGTAGCCTTCCGGGACGTTGGGCAAGTTCGGGCGCGTGACCTCGATGTAATAGCCGAAGACCGCGTTGTAGCCGATCTTCAGGCTTTTGATGCCGGTCCGCTCGCGCTCGCCCGCCTCCAATTCCGCGATCCATGATTTGCCGCCGCGCGTGATTTGCCGCAACTCGTCCAGATGGGCGTCGAAGCCGTCGCGGATCAAGCCTCCCTCCCGGAGCGATAACGGCGGCTCGTCCACAAACGCCCGAGCGAGATACTCCGTCACTTCGGGCAAACCATCAAGTTCCGCGCACAGGGCGCGCACCGAGGCGTTATCCAGTGCGGCGGCGCGGACGGCGACTTCCGGGACGGCTTCAAGCGAAACGCGCAGGGTGACCAGATCGCGCGCGTTCGCGGTTCCGGTCGAGATGCGGGCGGTCAAGCGCTCCAGATCGCACACGGGCCGCAGGGCGTCGCGCACATCGCCGCGCGTTAGCGGATCGCCGTAAAACGCTTCTACCGCATCCAAACGCCGGTTGATACGCTCGACGGACAGGAGCGGGGCGTCCAGCCATTTTTTGAGCAGACGCCCGCCCATCGCGGTTTGCGTCGCGTCCAAAATGGACAGGAGCGATTTGCCGCGCGCGCCGTCGGCGAGGCCCGCCGTGAGTTCCAGATTGCGGCGGGCGGGCGCGTCCAACACCATCGCGTCCTCGGTGGAGTAGGTTGCGAGCGTTTTGATATGCGCGACCGCGCCCATGTGCGTGGCTTGCAAATACGCCAAAAGAACGGCGGCGGCGTCCAAGCCGCAGGAGTAATCGTCGCACCCGAACCCGCGCAAACTCGCCACACCGAAATGCTCGATTAGGGCGTTGCGGGCGGCGCGCGGCAGATCGCGGGAGGCGATACGCGTAATCGTGAGCGGGCAGGCCGCGCGAATAGCGTCGGCAAGTTCATCCATGCCTTCCGGGACAAGGCACTCGGCGGGCCGAAGACGCGCGATCTCTTCGACAATTTTTTGCGTTCCCGCGTGGGCCGGTATCTCGGTGACCAGAAACTCGCCCGTGGAAACATCCACGACGCCCAGTCCGCAGACCGGGTCGCCCCCGATTGCGGCGACCAGATAGTTGTTGGATTTGGCGTCTAAAAGCGCGTCCTCGGTAAGCGTTCCCGGCGTGACCACGCGTGTGACGCGCCGCTTGACCAACCCCTTCGCTTGCTTGGGGTCCTCGACCTGATCACAGATAGCGACTTTATAGCCTTTGCGAACCAGCCGCGCCAAGTATCTATCCAGAGCGTGAAACGGCACGCCCGCCATCGGGTAACGCTCGGATAAGCCCTCGATGGTGCGTCCCGTGAGCGTGATATTAAGCTCGCCCGCGATAATTTCGGCGTCCTCGCCGTACGCCTCGTAAAAGTCCCCGACCCGCATGAGCAGCACGACATCGGGCCGCTCGTCCTTGAGTTGAACGTATTGCCTGAGCATCGGCGTCAGCTTCTCGATCGGCACGGCGGCGCGGTTAAAACGCGGCTGAACCGGGCCATCGGACGGGCTGTCAGCGTTTGCGGGGGCATCGGACATACGGGGGAAACCTCACAAGAAAACAAGCGGAAGCGGATGCCTTTATTGTACGCCGCGCGCCCGCTCGCCGCCAAACGCCAAGCGCGTCAAAAAGAAAGCGGGGAAGGAAAACAGGAGCGGCGCGCGGAAATTAGGGCGCGTCAGCGAGGAAGCGTCCTCGCCGCTACTTTCACGATACCGAGGCGCAAAAAGATGAGTGACAATCTTCAACTACTGACCGAGCTGTGCGACAAGCCTGATGTGTGCGCGTGGTTCAAGGGCTTGTTCCGCCGCGCCCATATGCAGGTAGCGGACACCGGGGAAGCGTTCACGTTCACGTACGACGGCGACAAAATGACGGTGTCCCCGGGCTTGTCAGGCGACAAACCGAACTTCGTGATTCCGCTTCAATCGGAGAACATTCGCAACCTGTCGCACTTCTTCTCGGACGGCGAAATCGGCGCGCAGGAAGAATACCGTATCGTCAAGTTTATGCTGATGCCGTGCCTTAAAGCCGCGCTCGCCATGCCGATCTTGAACAACGCCGCGTTTCGCGCCGTGGTCAAGGTGGACGATCACTGGCAAGAGGCGATCAAGGACCCGCAAGGGACCGAGGATGAGCAAATCACCGTGGTCCATGTCAACGACCAATGGCTCGCCATTCCGGGCTACCACGGCAAGCCAAAACGCCGCCTGGTGATGACGCCCGCCCAGGCCCTCGACTTCCAGCGCCGCGTTTTAGCCGCCGACGACGGCGGCGGTATCGGGGCGTGGATCGAACTCGCCAACTGGTACAAAGGCTGGCGCGATCAGGTCAGCGTAGCCGCTTAGAAAGCCAGAAAGTTAGGAGCAAGATAGCAAGAAAGTCAGAGGGAAGGCCCTTACGTTGCCGTCAGGTCTGACTTTCTTGCTATCTTGCTCCTAACTTTCTGGCTAAATAACGAAGTTATTTCTTGAAGCCGAGGCTGACGGAGTTGATGCAGAAGCGCTCGCCGGTGGGGAGCGGGCCGTCATTGAAGATGTGGCCCAGATGACTGCCGCAACGGCGGCAGAGGACTTCGGTGCGCGTCATTCCGTGGCTGTGGTCGTCGCGGCGGATCACGCGGGATTCATCGGCGGCCTCGAAGAACGACGGCCAGCCGCAGCCGGAGTCGAACTTCGCGTCGGACTGGAAGAGTTCCGCCCCACACGCCGCGCACGTGTAGGTTCCGTCCTCGTGGTGGTCGTAAAACTTACCTGTGAACGCGCGCTCGGTTCCCGCCTGCCGCAAAACGCGGAACTCCTCGGCGGATAACTCGCGCCGCCATTCCTCATCGGTTTTCGTGACGGGCGCGTCCGGCGCGGCTGGTTCAGCGGTGTTCGTCTTGTGAATTTCTATTGACATTGCTTTGCATGCTCTTTCTCTTGGCTTTTGCCACTTTGATATACCCGCGTGCGACATTAGGCGTTCCGGTCGCCCCGCGCGCTCTATTGTTGCAAAGCGGAAACTTCATCGGCCCAAAAGCGTCTTATAAGCGAGATGCCTTTTCGTGACACCGCAGAGGAATACCGTAAGACGGCCCTTCACCGTTTAGCCGATGCGCTTGAGTTGTTCGAGCCGCCAACCCGTGATGCCAAAAACTCAGATGCTTTGCGTCGGCACCTACGTGGCTCGGTCTATCTTGCGGGGTACTCAGTGGAATGTTTGCTTAAAGCGTATATGATCAAGCAAAACAATGTGCAGACGCTGAACAAGGCCACCGAGGTCATAAACCAGCGACGCGCTCATCAGGGTGAAGAACCTATTGAGAACATTGCCCGTTCAGCGGCGGGCCACAAGTTGTATTATCTATTACAATTGACAAATCTCGCAGGTTATAACGCCTATGACGCGAAGCTGTGGGGACGGCTCTCGAAGTGGCAATCGTCGTGGCGGTATGAGACTGATACCAAAATTTTTTCGCGTCAAGAAGCAATGGAATTTCTGATTGATGTGAACTCAGCCGTGAAGTGGCTATCGCCGCTTGTTGATTAAGAGATGTGGGGAAATTATATGAGCGTTACAGTTCCCGATTACAACGAGATAAGCGGGCGGGTTGAGGAAACACTACTTCGCGCTTTTGGCCCAAATGTTGCTGTGCAAACCGATAAAGGATATGAAGGGCGCGTTTTTGTGCGTATCGTTTCAAAGCAATTCAATGGTCTCAGCGAGAAAGAAAAGCAAGATCGGATTTGGGATGTTCTTCGGACGCAATTAAAAGAGAAATCCACTTTGGTTGCTTTGGTAATGGCTTTTGGAACTGCTGAAGTGTAGTTATAGTGCGACAAAGCGATTTGATAAGCCAACCCCGTTAACGAGTGGTCAACAGTAAGCAATGAGTGACTTGAACAACGAGACAACTAATTTTGAGATGGACGAGGATGTAGAGGCGGCTCTGCGGCGCCAGGACGAGGCCCTTTCGCTTTTGGAGCGATTGCGCGCCGCCGAGCCGTACCGCCGCGCCGTGTCCGAGGGAACCGGCGGCGGGCGGCGCGATTTTCGCCGCTGGCCCACGCCCGATGGCGTGACGCTCGAATTGCATAATGGGGAACGCTGGACACCCGGCGATTGTCTTGATATGGGAGTGGGCGGGGCGCGCATGTCCAGCCTGCCCGCGTGGGCCGAGGGGCCGTTCCCGGCGCGCCTTAAAGCGCCGGAATTGCCCAATGCGATTTTGGTTCTCGCCGATATTATGTGGCGCGACGGCGTGAACGGGGCGGGCAAGGCGGGGTTGCGCTTCGAGTTTTTGGACGAAGAAGAGCGCGACGCCTGGTCCGGCGCGCTGATTGACGCCTTGCTCGCGCGGCACGCTTTGGGGTAAGAACTTGGTCGACGTGGCTTCCTTGTAAGCCGCGCATAAATCTAAAAGTTTCGGGCGGGGCGGGAAAATGCGTGGGCGTTTTCCCGCCGCGTCTTCTTGTTGTTTTTATTAGGGAAGGTTGCCTTGACTGTGAAACGAATCGGCCTAATGGGGTGCGGCGTAGTTGCGTACACCGGTCACGGCCCCGCTATCGAACGAACGAAAGAACTATTGCTAACGTCGGCGTATGACCCGAACCCGGAGCAACTCGCGCACTTCAAAGCGCGTTTCCCCGATGTCGAAACGTTCAGCGACGAGGAAGCGTTTTTCGCCTCCGGCATTGACGCCGTCGCGATAACCTCGCCTGCGCCGTGTCATCTGGACAACGTCAAGACGGCGGCGCGCCACGGCTTGCCGGTCTTGTGCGAAAAACCGCTCGCCATGAACGACGCCGATATTGCGGAGATGATCGCGACAATGGAGGACGCCCATCTGCCGCTCGCGACCGCGTTTTGTTATCGGTTTTCGCCGGTCGCGCTAAAAATCCGCGAACTGATTCGCGAAGGGGCGATTGGCGAGGTGCGCGCTCTCCGGCTCATTTATATCTGGGATTTGCACGGCAAGTACGAATGGACGGAAAGCGGACAACGCATCGAATCGTCGCGCCGGGTCGGGCGAATGCTGGAGGGCGGCCCGATGGTGGACTGCGGCGTTCACCAGATTGATCTCGCTCGCTGGTGGACCGGGTCCGAAGTCGTGCGGACGCAGGCGAGCGGGGCGTGGATTGACGGCGATTACGAATCGCCCGATCATGTTTGGCTTCATATGGACCACGAAAACGGCGCCCATACGATGGTGGAAATGTCATTCTCGTACACGCACACGGCGAAAGAGCCGATCAATCAGTTCACGTACGAGATTATCGGGACCGGCGGCGTTATCCGCTATAACCGCGACGGCTGGTATTTCGAGGTGCGGAACGAAAAAGGAACGCAAATCCTCGCCGGGGCGGACGAGAAAAACTTCACCGGGATGTATCAGGAATGGGCGCGTAGCCTTCATGTCGGTCAACCGCTCCTGATGCCCACGGGCCGCGACGGCTTAGTGGTCACCCGAATTGCCCGGACGGCGACCGAGGAGGCTATCGCCGCACACCGCGCCCTGTATACCCGGACGCCCAAGAAGTAGAACGCATACGATTGTTTGTGACGGGCGGGTATACCTTTTCTTGGAGAATTTTGATATGCCCGTCATCAATCATGTTTTGGAAACCGCGCTGTATGTCGCCGATCTGGACAAGGCGGTCGCGTTCTACGAGCGCGTGTTGGGCTTCCGCGAACTGCTCCGCGAGGAAGGTCGCCTTGCCGGAATGGCGGTGGGGGATTCGGGGCAGGTGTTGCTCCTGTTCCGCGAAAGCGCCTCCACGCGCCCGACCGAAACGCCGGGCGGGGCAATCCCGCCCCACGACGGCCACGGCGACTTGCATCTCGCGTTCGCTATCGCCGCCGATGCGCTGGAGCCGTGGAAGGCGAAACTTGCGGAGGAAGGCGTTGCGGTGGAAAGCGTCGTCCAGGTTGAACGCGGCGGAACCTCGCTGTACTTCCGCGATAGGGACAACCATTTGGTCGAACTCGCCACGCCCGGCATTTGGCCCACGTACTGAAGGGTGTTAGGTATTTGGTGTTGGGTATTAGAACATCGCACGTCTATATAGACTCCAATGCGCCTAACTCCCCAAAAGACGGACGCTACTGAACACCCAACACCAAATACCCAACACCTTCCCTATTATGTACAACAACGGAATCACGCGCCATAACCCGTCTTGTTTTTTGTTTCTCGTGGATCAATCGTCCTCGATGGCGCAACCGTTTGGCGAGGACCGGGTCGCCGCGCAAACCAAAGCCGAGGGCGTCGCGCTCGCGCTGAATAATCTGATCCGCAATTTGGTCATCACCTGCTCCAAAGCCGAGGGCGTTCGCAACTACTTCGATATCGCCGTGATCGGCTACGGCAAAACAATCGGTTCCGCGTGGACCGGCGCGCTCGCGGGCGGCGAAATTGTTCCCATACGCGATGTCGCGTACAACTTCGCGCGTATGGCGGAGCGAACCCCCGCCGCTTCTGGCGTCCCGGTTCAAACCGCGCGGGTTCCGGTGTGGGTGGAACCGAGCGCGGGCGGGAGTACGCCTATGTGCGAGGCTTTGCATTATTCTTACGGGCTTTTATCCAACTGGCTCCGTACCAACAACTCCGCGTTCCCGCCCGTAGTCGTTCATATCACGGACGGGGAAGCGACCGATGGCGACCCGGCCCCGCTGATGGCGTCGCTGACCGACCTTAAAACCGCAAACGGGTCTGTAACGCTGTTCAATGTGCATTTGTCGTCGCGCTGGGGGGCGGTACCCGCCTCGTTCCCGGACACGCCCGCCGCACTCGTGGATGCGACGGGCAAGCCGGACCCGTTCGCCCGGATGTTGTGGGAGCGCGCGAGCGTTTTGACGCCGTTTATGCGGTCGGTCGCGTGGGACAACGGAATTTACCTAACGCCCGAGTCCAAAGCGTTCGTTCTCAATGCAGACCCGACGTTGATGGTTCTCGCGCTTGAAATCGGCACTCGACCCGGCAATATTTGGTAATGCTTGCGTTTGAAACGGTAGAGCGAAAAGCGAAACGTGGGTATAAGTAAACGCTATGTTCGGTGAAAGGTTGAGGTTTCGTTGTCTCGATTAGCGCGTTTTCGCTTGAAGGACCCGTTTAGCGGGGCGTCTCATATGGTCGGTGCGGGCCTCGCGGTTTTGGCGTTGGTGTTGCTTTTGGTTCGGTCGCATCAGGACCCGTGGCGCGCGACATCGCTCGCGGTCTACGGCGGGACGCTCATATTGCTGTACACGGCAAGCGCGCTGTACCACAGTTTGCGCGTGGGACGCAAAGCGGAAACGGTTTTGTACGGTCTGGACCGCGCCGCGATCTACGCCCTGATCGCCGGTACCTACACGCCGATCTGCTTGATTGCCCTGCCGCCCGCGTGGGGCTGGACACTGTTCGGCGTGTCGTGGGGCGTGGCGGCGGCAGGGTGGATCATTGACTTTATCGCCCGCTACAAAACTCCGGACTGGCTCCAAGCCGTTTTGTACTTGATCTCCGGCTGGGTGTTTCTGGTCGCCATTTGCCCGCTCGCGGCGGGTCTGCCGACCGGTGCGCTCGCGTGGCTCCTCGCCGGTTCCGCGCTGTACACGGTCGGGGCGGTTATCTGCGTTAAGGACCGCCCGCGCCTCAAGCCCGGCGTGTTCGGCGCGCACGAGTTATGGCACGTTCTCGTCATCTTAGCGAGTGTGTGCCACTTTATCGTGATGTTCCACTACCTCGCGCGCCCCTCCTAAATCATCACGTGCGATCAAGTAAGTGCGAAAAACCTTCGCCCACTGCTTGTATGTATTTGTCAGGATGGGCCAAAGCGCGCTTGACTATGGCCCGCGCTATCTCGGGTGCGTACCATTCAGTAAAATTGAGCGCTAAATTGCGCTCTCCGCTTGATGCATCTGAACCGATTTGCTTCTCTATTTCTTCTTCCAGATGTTGCATTACCCATTCCCGTGGCAAAGACTTGACAATTTCGAGCGCCGAATTAGCTACCAATACTTCCTTTGCATTTAGAGCCAGAGAATAAACAGGTATTGAATTTTAGTGCAACGATGACGTAGAGTGTTTTTATGGTTTCCGTTGTTCATACTTATGCCTGGAGTGAACCCCTACTATGCGACACACATCGGAGTAGATTTTCCCCAGCCTGTT
>CAXUMS010000149.1:0-12439 GCA_964252165.1 uncultured Armatimonadaceae bacterium | reverse complement strand
AGGTTGGGGCCTCTCCCGGCCTGAGGGAGTGCCGCGCGGCACGAGCGATTTAGTCTTCCGTTAAGTAGACGGCAACGACAAGAATATCCTAATTTGGCGAGATGTTGGATTCGTGGTGGAGGCGCAGGCCGCTGTCGAGCAGGGTTTGGCTCATTGACAGGGACAGGCGGTCGGCGTAGCGGGCGCAGTTGGCGACAAGTTCGGTGTCGGCGGCGTCTACGAAATGGGACAGGATCAGGAAGCCGTTGTCGCCGTGTTGGATTTCCTCGGGCGTGATGCGTTGCCGGAGCCACTCGAGCGCGAGCGGGGACACGTTGTAGCCTTCCGCAAGGGCGTCGGCGAGCGGGCCGCACATCCACGGCACAATGCCTTCGGTTCCCGCATTGATAGCCGCCGCGCCCACCTGCCACGGGAAATCGGCGGAGAAGATCGCGGAGCGCAGTTGCGTTTCGTGGAGAAACCATTCTTGCGGCGGGGCGTAGGCGATCAGGTTCGCTTCGAGGGCTTCGACATCGCCGCCGAACTCGGTAATCAGCGCGCCCAGGCTCGCCTTTTGCAGTTGAGTTTCCTCTTCGGGGGAGTGTCCGTCCTCGGCTCGTCCCGCGAGGAACGTTTCCACATCGGGCGAACGCCGTGCGAAGAAGCCGCCGAACAGGTGTCCCGCGCGGGTGACGTGCCAGTACATCCCGGAAAAGTAGTCGGCGAGGGCCACTTTATCCACTTGTCCCGCGCGCACGGCTTGGGTGAACGGGTGATTGGCGGCCTTGCGACGGCGCGGCAAAATCACGTTGCTATACAATTCCTGAACCCACGGTGCGAGACCCGAATGGTCTAAGGTGTCTACAATCGCCGCGTCGTGCGACGCGTGGCTAACATCCATCATCACTGCCATAACTACGTTATCGCTTTCTAAAATCGCCAAATTATCGCGTGACAGCGGTCACGCAACGAGCGCGGTTGTCCTTTGGGAACGGAAACCGTGCAACTAAATTATTACGCCGCATAACGTGGATAGCAAGCAGGCCGCGATATTGCCGCATTCCCACAACATCCCAAAAAATCCCAACGCCGATGGGTAAATGGAAACCAAAATTAGCATATAGAATGTAAAAGATCCTTCGGGCTACCGCGACGCTCGCCAATTAGAACGATAGCAACGATGACACGCACCACCTACGGGAAGTTGTTCCGTAATGACGAACCAAATTTAAGGCGGTTCCGCAAAATTCTTTGGAAAACCGTCCTCCTCTTTTCTGCAGTTGCTGTTCTTCTTTGTCTCACGGGCGAACCCCCAGTATCCTCTTCATGGACGGATTTAGGGCCTTTGATTACGTTCCTGTTTACGATGACCGTAATTTTGTTCCTGACAACGATAGCGGCTCTTGTTGTATTGATAGCGATATATGTCGTTCTTTGTCATGTCGAGGATGCCGTTCCCGGCGCAGTGGGAGATGGTTTGGAGGCCGTTGTTCTTTGCAAGAAGATAACAAAGGCGTACCTGACAAGAGTCGTGAAGCCAAGCGTGGGACGGCTTAGTTTCATCATTGCCGTGATTGGCGCGGAGTTCGCGCTGGCGTTTTCTGGCTTGCTTCCTGTTCCGCTCGGCTACAAAGGCGCATGGCTTGTGTCGAGCGGTATCGCCGTTACCGGCCTGATTTGGGTATGGCGCACTCTCGCAGAAGGTGCGGCGCGTCCCCAATTGCGTAAACGTATTTGACGCTCGCCGCGCCCGCGTGGTATGATGTGCGAACAACTTAATTTGGAATGCGTTGACGAGGCAAAGTACGCGCGTTTGTCGTTTTCAGAGACCTGCCGGTTGGTGCGAGGCGGGAGCGACGCGCGGGGAAACTCCCCTCCGAGCAGAAGCGGTGAACCGGGATTAGGTGTTAGGTGTTAGGTGTTGGGTGTTAGGAACTGCCGAAAGGTCGGCTCCCTAACACCTAAATACCTTACACCCAACACCTTTCCCCGAATTAGTCCTTCCGGGTGCGCCCGATATCGCGCATCGAGAGGTCATGCCTTCCCCACGTTTTCACGGGGCGGGCGGGCAATTCGGGTGGTAACGCGGGGGCGTTTTGGATTTTGTCGAAACCCCTCGTCCCGTTTCGCGCTCTTACGGGCGTAGCCGGGGCGAGGGGTTTTTTGTCGTGTAACGGGAGCGGGGCGGCGGAAGCGAGAACTTATTAATCATGGCGATGATCAAATCAACGGGCGCGAAGGCCCTTTTGGAGTGTTTGCGACGCGAGGGCGTGAAGACGATATTCGGGTATCCGGGCGGGGCGGTTATTCCGCTCTACGACGAGTTGTACCACTGCGATTTCCTCCAGCATATCCTCGTGCGCCACGAGCAGGGCGGTGGGCATATGGCGGAGGGCCTCGCCCATGCGACCGGCAAAGTCGGCGTATGTATCGGCACGTCCGGGCCGGGCGCGACGAATTTGGTCACGCCGATCTGCGATGCGATGATGGACAGCATTCCGCTTGTCGCCATCACCGGACAGGTTCGCACCGAGGTTATCGGCAAGGACGCCTTTCAAGAGGCCGATATTACCGGCATCACCATGCCGATCACCAAGCACAACTGGCTGATAAAAGACCCCAATGATCTGCCGCGCATCGTGCATGAGGCGTTCCATGTCGCGCGATCCGGTCGACCCGGACCCGTTTTGATTGATATTCCGGTAGATGTGTCACGGGCCGTTATCGAGTACGACCCGGACGAGGCGCAAAAGGTTTCTATCCCCACGTTCAAGTCCGCGTTCAAGGTTCACCCGCAACAGGTCAAGCGCGCCGCCGAGTTTATCGCGGAAGCGAAAAAGCCGGTTTTGTATGTCGGCGGCGGGGCCAAAGCGTCCGGCGCGCACGACGAGGTAATGACGCTCGCCGAGCGCGTCGGCATTCCCGTCACTACTACCTTGCACGGGCTGGGGTCGTTCCCCGAAGACCACACGCTCTCGCTCGGGATGCTCGGGATGCACGGGACGGCCTACGCCAACTACGCGGTCCATGCCTGCGATTTGCTGATCGCGGTCGGGGCGCGGTTCGACGACCGCGTGACCGGCAAGGTAGCCGCGTTCGCGCCGGACGCCAAAGTGATCCATATTGATATTGACCCGAGCGAGATGAACAAAGTCCGCCGTGTCGAGGCCCCAATTGTCGGCGACGTACGTGAGGCCCTTGTGGAAATTCTGCGCTATGTCGAGCCGCGCAACGATCTTACCGAATGGCACGACGAGATCGGCAAGTGGAAAACCGACTTCCCGCTCGAAGTTGGCGGCATCGAGGGCGATACGGAATCCCTACCGCACGCAGAGTTCGTGATCCGCGAGATCGCGCGCCTGACCGACCGTAAGACCGTGGTCACAACCGATGTGGGGCAGCACCAGATGTGGGCGGCCCAGCATTTCGGGATGCGTTCGCCGCGCCAGTTCATCACATCGGGCGGCCTGGGAACGATGGGCTTTGGGATGCCTGCCGCGATTGGCGCGCAGTTCGGGTTGGGCAACGAGGTTCCGGTCTGGTGCATCAGCGGCGACGGTTCGATCCAGATGTGTATTCAGGAGTTGATGGTCGCGAGCATCTATAAACTGCCGATCAAGGTCGCCATTTTGAACAACCAGTTCCTGGGCATGGTTCGGCAATGGCAGGAAATGTTCTGGCAAAAAAACTACTCGCATACCAACCTGGAGCAGGCGCCGGACTTCGTCAAACTTGCTGAGGCGTATGGCTGTACCGGCTTGCGCTGTGACACCGTAGGCGATGTCGAGGCGACCATTCAAAAGGCGATGGCGATTACGGACGGTCCGGTGGTGATTGATTTCCGGGTCGCCAAAGAAACCAATGTGTACCCGATGATCCCGTCCGGCGCGACGATCCACGAAATGGTCACGACCCGGCCCCTGACGCCCGAATTGGAGCCGGTCAGTTCGTGCCATGTTTCGCCGTCCGTGGCGATGGAAGGCGCGTACCTGGATTCCGAAGGCGACAACGCCGCAAGCGAACACGATGCGCGCCTGCCCAAGCCCGGCGAGATCGTGGACGTCGCGCGGTAGCGCCGCGCGGAAAACGACTTAGTCATTTTTGAGGATTCTAACGTACATCAATGGAGCGGTAAAGACGAATACTACCAGATTTTATGTGATGAGTCGGGCGATATTTGTGTTTATGTGTCGCTGTCGGACAAAGGCAAAGCGTGGTCGGCGGCAGATTGGTAGCCATTTCGGATCGTACGTTAAGAATAGATGAACATGGAAAAAATCGCGCCCGGCGTTTATTGCCTTGCCTTTAGCGTCTCGAACGTCTACCTTGTGGGCGAACCCGGCGGCGGGTCTTGGGCTATCGTGGATACCGGCGTTCCCGGTCACTTCGACGCCATCAAATCGGCGGCGGCCCGCGTGTACGGCGACGACGCCAAGCCCGCCGCCATCATTTTGACGCACAGTCACTTCGACCATTACGGCTCCGCCCTTGACCTTGCGACGTACTACGACGTGCCGGTCCACGCGCACCGGTTGGAGCGGCCTTACCTGACCGGGCAGACGTTGCACCCGCCCGCCGACCCGACCGTAGGCGGGTTCTTCGCGTTCGTGTCGCGGTTTCTACCGGACAGCGGTACGGATCTGGAAGGACTCTACCAGGAGTTGCCCGCCGATGGAAGCGTTCCGGGTTTGCCGGACTGGCGCTATATCGAAACGCCGGGGCATACCGTGGGGCATGTGTCGCTTTTCCGTGACAGCGACCGGACGCTTCTCGCGGGCGACGCCGTTATCACGGTGGACGCGGATCGTTTCAAAGACATGGCGACGCGGCGTCAGAAGATCTCGCGCCCGCCGTCGCCGGTGACGTACGACTGGGCGGCAGTGCGCGCGTCCGTAAATACGCTTGCCGCGCTCCGGCCCGCGATTATCGCGACCGGACATGGTATCCCGATGTCCGGCCCGCCTGTTGCGGAGACACTGCGAACATTTGCGGAAAGTTTTAGTCAGCCGCTCCACGGTCGCTACATTCCGGAACCCGCCCGTTACGACGACGAAGGCAATGTCGAGTATCTGCCGCCGCCCGCGCCGGATCGTTTGCCCCTTGTCGCCGCAGGCGTCGCGGTCGCCGCGCTTGCGGTCGCCGGAGCGTACTACGTGGGACAAAAGCGGCAAAAGAAAAAGGGCGGTGTGTGACAAACGCGGCAAGTAGCGGCGGCGACGTGGGCGCAAGCCGGGAGCGGGCCGAGCGTCGCGCCCTCTGCGCCGCGCTGTACCGACCGGAAACCGTGCGGCTTGCGATCCTCGGCGAGGCCCCGCCGCCCGAGCGGTTTTTCTATTTCGCGGATTCGTTGTTTTTTCGTTATCTCCGGCAAGCGTTCGTGAGGGCCTTGCCCCTTGTGGACGCGCACGGGCCGGATTGGTTTCTGGCGTTGTTCCGCGAAATCGGCGGCTGGCGCGAGGATGTGTGCAACGCCCCGCGCCGGGCGACCAAAGGCGGTGCGGACGACGTGAGCGATTGCCTGGAGGCGTTTTTGACCCGGTGGCGCGCGATAGACCATGCGCAGGACAGGGTGTTAATCGTATCGCCGAAGCGGTTGTTTTCCGCCCTGCCGGACGAGGTGCGGCGCGAGGTGACGGCGAGCGTTCCGCCGCCCGGTCAGTGGAACGCGCACCGGCAGGCGTTTTTGCGGGACACAGCGGGCGTTTTGGAGCGCTACATAGGTAGGGGCGCGCTAACGGATGCGGCGGCGCGCATAGACGCGGACGATGCCCGTTTGGATTTTGATATTGTGCGCGCCTGCGTCCGCGACGGTGACGACGAGATTGAGCGGTTACTGCGCGGGCATCCGCGCGAGGAAGCATTGCGGCGCGCATGGAAAGGAGCGGGCGAATGAACGTATTAACGAAAGGCGCGGTTTTCGGCCTGCTCCTCGGGTTGACAGGCGCGCCTGCAACAGCCAAGGGGCAAACCGGAGCGACGCCTGCCGCCAAAGCGCCGGTTCAAGGTCCGGCAAGCGTGGAGTTGCAACGCATCTTTGACGCCGACCAAAAAGACCGCAGTTATTATCTGGAAAAGCGTCGATTGTCCGCGGTGGAAGCGAAGGCGGCGGCCCGGCGCGATGCGGCGCGACTGGCTCGGGTGCGTGTCTTGCTCAACGCGAGTAAGCTCAAAACGCCGCGCGACTACGAGAATGCCGCTCTGGTGTTTCAACATAGTCTTGCGCCAGACGATTTTTTAATCGCACATGAATTGTCGCTTGCAGGCCAACTGATGGCGGGACGCATGAGCGATAACCTGTTCGCGCTTGCGGAAGACCGGTTTTTGCTGTCAATCGGACATAAGCAAAGATTCGGTGCGCAAGGCGCAAAGGGCGTGGTGAAGCCGGGCGCGTCGCAGATACAACCAACGGACGAATCCGGCGACACATCCGTGACCGACGCTTTGCGCGCCGACGTCTTTCTTCCGCCGCTTGCAACAGCGAAGCGGTTAGGCCCGATGGCGATGGCGGAACCGTCGGTTTATGAGACGATAGCCAAACGCGTCGCCGAGCGCACAAATCCGGCATGGCAGGCGGAAGCGCGGAATACGCCGACATTCGCGGAATTGAAAACGTTGTTGACCGAGACGCAAATGGCGACGCTGGACAACGCGCATGAAAAGGCGATCCGCGCGCGAACGCTGGCGCTCTACCGAGCAGATGCGCTCGGACCGCCCGAAGGCTATCGGTACGCGGCGGAAATTTTGTTGAAAAAGGCGCGGTTCGGAACCGTTACCGACCTTCTGTTGGCGCACGAACTCGCCACGGTCGCGGCCTTGCGCGGCGACGAAAAAGCGCGGCCTGTACTCGCCGCCGCTTGGGATGCCTTCTTGGTAAAACAGGGGCGACCTGCCCGCTACGGGGCGACCAGGGCATTCCCCAATAAACCGTTGGCGACGGAGGGCGTTCGCAAAGCGTTCGACTTCTCGGCGACACCAACCAAAAACAAAGCGACGGACAGCGGCGGCGCAACAACGCAAACGCCGTAGAATAACAGCGGACGGCGGAAGGACAGGATAATAATGGCGGGAACGGCGACTTACGCAACTTCGGGAGGGCCGCGCATGGCGGAACAGCACACCATTACGGTTTTGGTGGACAACAAGCCGGGCGTTCTCGCCCGCGTTTCCGGGCTTTTCGCGCGGCGGGCGTACAATATCGAGTCGCTTGCGGTCTCGATCACGGAGAACCCCGAAGTATCGCGGATGACGATTGTGGTCGCGGGCGACAGCGATGTTTTAGAGCAAATCACCAAGCAACTACACAAACTCCTGGACACGCGCAAGGTGTTCGATTACCTCGATACGCCTATGCTGGAGCGCGAGTTGTCGCTGGTCAAGGTGTCGGCGGACGCGGGACAGCGGACGGAACTGATGCAGCTCATCGAGATTTTCCGCGGCAAGGTCATTGATGTCGCCGACAAAACGTTTGTCGTGGAAGTGACCGGAAGCGGCGACAAGATTGACGCGTTCGAGAAGCAAATGGAAGCGTTCGGCGTCCGCGAGTTGGTTCGCACCGGGCGAATCGCTATGATGCGCGGCAGTCGAACGGTATAAGTAGCGTACATCCGCCGTGAACGAACTCGTCACCCAGAATCAGGCCGATTTGCTGTTTACGCTCCTGCCGCTCGTAGGCGTCGTTCTGGGCGCGGTTATGGCGCTTGCCGCCCGGCGCAAAAACGACAAGCGCGCCGCATTCGCCGCCGTGTTGGGCTGGGGCGTTCCGCTGGTTCTCGTGGGCGTTTTGTGGCGCGTGTACAATGCGGTTACAGAGCGTTTGGGCCTTGATACCGTTGTCAACCTTGCCGCCAATGCCGCTTTATTTATTGTGGTTGGCGTCGTTTGTGGCGTCGTTTGGGCGCGCCTTGCGGCGGCGGATACGACGTCCCCGATTGTAGCGGAGCATACACCAGACAAGGTGAAGGGCGAAGATTCAAACATGAGGGGCGATGCAAAGGAATAAAACGCATGGCTAATTGGAAAGATATAGGCAAGGCGAATTACGAGGATGCCTTGATACTTATCGAGAGCAAAAAATACAGAAGCGCGAGTAGTCGGCTTTATTACGCGGTTTTCTCTGTTGTGACGCAAGAGTTGATTGACCGCGGAGCATCCCCAGACTTCAAAGACAGACGGTTAACTCCGGGACATGGTCAGCTGATTGGACTGGTCGAAAAACACTTTGTTCATTTCAGTGAGGAGCGACTGAGAAACTTCACCCGCGCGGTTAGCAACACTTATCGTGACCGCATACTATCGGATTATAACAACCTTCCCATAGACTACAACACATCAAGAGAAACTCTTAGAAACGTTGTACGGGTGTTCAAATACTTAGGAGTTGATGATGAACGAAGCTGAACTTTTGGATCTTGTCGAACGTGAGGTAGAGGCGCGTCAACCGGAGCAATTCAGATTGAACGTGAACCGTGAGGGTGTTCGACGCGATGGTTCTTGGTGGTATGTCGTCGTATCGCCATCAAGCTCGGAAGTGCGCGCGTCTGACTACAATTCTATTATGGTCGCGGTAGAGAACGCTATCGAAGACGCGGCCCACGAGAACGTGCTACTAATACCGACTCTTGTGGAGTAAACACAAAAGCGGGAAGCGCCCCGACGCGCGGGCGATCAACAAAGGACCATGTGCTAATTTATGGCTGTTAAAGTGTATTACGAGGCGGACGCCTCGCTCGACGTGTTGAAATCGAAGACGCTCGCGGTAATTGGGTACGGCTCGCAGGGACATGCCCACGCGCTGAACCTGCGCGACTCGGGCATGAACGTCGTAATCGGTCTTCGGCCCGGCAAGTCGGCCCAAAAGGCCCTCGCGGACGGTTTCGAGGTGTTATCGGTCGCCGAGGCCGCTAAGCGAGCCGATGTGATTATGATTCTGGTCAACGACGAGTTTCAGGGCGATGTGTACAACGAGAGCGTCAAAGACAACCTGAAGCCCGGCGACGCCCTTGCGTTCGGACATGGCTTTAATATCCACTTCGGGCAGATTGTTCCGCCCCCCAACGTGGATGTTTTCATGGTCGCCCCGAAGGGGCCGGGCCATCTGGTGCGGCGCGTGTTCGAGGACGGCAAGGGTGTGCCGTGCCTGATCGCGATTGAGCAGGATTACACCGGGCAGGCCAAGCAGGTCGCGCTTGCGTGGGCGAAGGGCGTCGGCGGGACGCGCGCGGGCGTTCTGGAAACATCGTTCCGCGAGGAAACCGAAACCGACTTGTTCGGCGAGCAGGCCGTGTTGTGCGGCGGGGCGACCTCGCTTGTCAAGGCGGGTTTCGAGACCCTGGTCGAGGCCGGTTATCAGCCCGAGATCGCGTACTTTGAGTGCTTGCATGAACTCAAACTGATCGTGGACCTGATGTACGAATCGGGTATCGCCGGAATGCGCTATTCGATCTCCGACACGGCCCAATTCGGCGACATGACGCGCGGACCGCGCATCGTGAACGACGACACCAAAAAGGAAATGCGGAAAATCCTTTCCGAAATTCAGCGTGGCGAGTTCGCCAAAGAGTGGATTTTGGAGAACAAGGCCAACCGTCCGTCGTTCAATGCGCTTGCGCGGCAGGACGAGAACCATCTGATCGAGCAGGTCGGAAGCGAGTTGCGCCCCATGATGAGCTGGGTCAAGCAGGCTCGCCCGCAGGCATCGGAACCGGTCGCGGAAACGCAAACGCAGACCATCGGGGACGCGGGGCGCAAGATCGAACTGTGAGCCAAGCGGACGGCGAAAGCGAGGCGGGCGGCGGCGATAGTGAACGCCCGCCCGATGGGAATGGAACCGGGGATGGGGCGGAACCTGCCGACCTGTCCCTCGGCCCGGTCACGTCTGAGCCGCGCTCGTCGCTGTTCACGCGGACGCCGCTCAACCCCGAGGAGAGTTGTTTGGGATGCGTGATCGGGGCCGCGATTTTATTGGTGTCGGTCGCGATATGGGCGTTTGTGTACTGGCTAAACGCCCCGGAATTTCATCGGCCCTAGCGGCCCGAACAAGCGTCTATGCAGGTCGAACTCGATAACACGTTCCCGGACGAATTGCGCCCCGACCTTCAAACCGTCAGCCGCGACGTTTTGGCCGTAGTCCGGGGGCGAATGGGACCGGAGCCGCCCGAGCCGCGCCCGGTCATGTGCTATGTTCGTTTGCGCGGACCGCTCACGGAGTCGCCGCCGGACGGGGCGACGTACCGGGTTGGTTTATCCGTGACGACGCGGGATTACGCGCGCCTCGCGTATCAGTTGGGCCATGAGTTAGGCCATGTGATGATGGACCCGCGCCGCACCAACGGTGTGATAGAAACCATCGCGACCGCCTTGTCTTTGCAGGTATTGGACGATCTTCAAGAACGTTGGACCAAGCGCCCGCCGTATGCATCCTGGCGCGCGTTCGCGCCGCGCTTCGGTGAGTACCGCGCCCGCGTGGAAACGGACGCCCTATCACGATTGCCCACTGATGTTCGAGGCGCGGCGAACGCGCGCGATTGGCGTTTTGTCACGGGCTATCTCGGAACACGAAGTCGGGAACTTGCCGAAAACGCGGACGCGCGCGACTTGCAGCATTTGGCGGCGATGGTTCTAATCAACAACGATACGCCGTGGCGGCAATTTCGTAATTTGTCAGCCTTGACCGATCCCGCTCCGGCCCGCGATAAGCGATTCCGCGATGACTTGCCGTTAGACCTGCGCCAAGCTCCGTCCGCCCTGCGCCAAATCGGTTTGTAATTCTCGTTTAAAGAAACAAAATTCGTATGGAAACTATTCAAATCTTCGATACCACATTGCGCGACGGCGAGCAGTCGCCGGGCGCGTCGCTGAACATCGAGGAGAAAATCGAAATCGCGCGGCAGTTGGAGCGCTTGGGCGTGGATGTTATCGAAGCGGGCTTCCCCATCTCGTCCCCCGGCGACTTCGAGGCCGTTCAGCGCGTCGCCTCCGTAGTGCAGAACGCCGTTGTGTGCGGCCTGACGCGCGCGGTCAAAGGCGATATTGACGTTGCGTGGGATTCGATCAAAGGCGCCAAGCGTCCCCGCATCCACACCGGTTTGGGCGTGTCCGAATCGCACCTGCGGCACAAACTCCGCAAATCGCCGGACGAGGCGTTGGAGATGGGCGTGGGCGCGGTTCGCCATGCCAAGTCACTGGGTTGCGAGGACATCGAGTACTTCACCGAGGACGCCGGACGGGCCGAGCCGGAGTATCTGTACCGCGTGATCGAGGCCGTGATCCGGGCGGGCGCGACCGTAATCAATGTTCCGGATACGACCGGATACACATCACCGGAAGAATACGGCGCGCTGATACGCGGCATCCGCGAACACGTTCCGCTCAGCGATTCGGCGATTATCTCGGCCCACTGCCATAACGATTTAGGGATGGCGACCGCCAACAGCCTCGCCGCCGTGCAGAATGGCGCACGGCAGGTCGAATGCACGATCAACGGTATCGGCGAGCGCGCGGGCAATACGAGTTTGGAGGAGGTCGTGATGGCCCTCCACACCCGCCGCGACTACTTCAAGGCCCAGACCAAAATCGTCACGACCGAGATTTATAAAACGTCGCGGCTGGTCTCGAACCTGACCGGTATTATCGTTCAGCCGAACAAGGCCGTGGTCGGCGCGAACGCGTTCGCCCATTCGAGCGGCATCCATCAGGACGGCGTCCTCAAAGAGCGGACCACGTACGAGATCATGGACCCGCGCGATGTTGGCATTCTGGATAGCAAAATCGTCCTATCACCGCGCTCGGGCCGGGCGGGCGTCCGGCACCGGTTAGGGGAGCTGGGTCACGCGTTCGCGACCGAGGAGCAGTTCGAGAAGGTGTATCAGCGGTTCCTCGCGGTCGCCGACCGCAAGAAAATCGTTTACGACGAGGACTTGGAGGCGATTGCGACCGATGAGGGCCGCCAAACGCCGCAGGTGTACGAGTTGGTGCAGTTACAGGTCGTGTCCGGCGACCAATCGCTCCCGACCGCGACCGTGAAACTGCGCCACGAAAACCGCGCCATCCTCATGGACGCCGACACCGGCAACGGCCCGGTGGACGCCGTCTACCGCGCGATCAACCGCATTGTGCGCGTCCCGAACGAGTTAATCGAAATCGCGCTCAAAAGCGTGACGGAAGGAACCGATGCTCAGGCTGAAGTAACCATCCGCGTCCGCTCCGGCGACGACATCTTCACCGGCCACGCCGCCCATGTGGATATTATTGTCGCCGCGACCAAAGCGTACCTGAACGCCCTGAACAAACTGCTCGTCAAGGCGCCGGGCCGCCAGTCGCAAGCGGTCGCCGAGCGCGCGACGGCTTAGTAATGGTGTCGGCACGCGAGAATGCGGATTTTATCTTCGGTCACTTGATATACCAAGCGGGTCGTGGCTCTTGTGATGTTGTCAGGGTAGATTAGGTTTATGGTTTCTGAACT
>CAXUMS010000148.1:0-12614 GCA_964252165.1 uncultured Armatimonadaceae bacterium | reverse complement strand
CCGGCGCGTCTGCGCGCCCCCAGACGTGGGTTTTAACCCGCGTTCTCTAACCCGCCCCGGCCCCGAATCGAAATCCATAACGATAGCCGGGAACTGTCACCCCATAGCCGGGATGCGCCGCTGTCGTGCATGTTGTCGTGCGGACGGAAGACAATTCCGACGGTAGAGCGAGGCTTGACGCTCGCCTCGAAAGGCGAGCGTCAGGCTAGTACGCCGTTATTGCCATTGCTTGATGGCTTGGGCGCCGCTAAGAGTCCAGCCCTGTTGCTTGTAGCCGTTCCCGGTTCCGCGCGCTTTGGGGCCGTAAATTCCCCATAGGTCGTCCTTGATTGCCTGCGTGCCGCGAACCGCTTTGACGTGACCATCGAAAAAGGCGGCGTTCATAAACCCGCTTTCGTGGGCGTAGATGCAGGAGTACGGCGTTCCGCCCGCCGGGCGCCCGTTCTGCGTGCATTGATACGCCGAATAATCAGCGGCGGTATCAATCAGGTCCGTGCGGACCTCGGCGATCATAATCGTGCTTGCCGGACTTGACAGCGTGGCGTCTGTTCCGCCCTCCGGGAAGGTGTCGCCGACGTTCGGCCAGATGGTTTTGCAGTAGCTTCCGGTGTCGCCCGGGTTGTCCAACCCGAGTTCGTTACAACCCGCCTCCGAGTTGATCGCGTAGCCGCGCGGGTAGCGTGACGTTTCATCGCCCACGCCCGTATTCGGTCCGAACCCCCAGGCGGCATTGACGGACTCGGTGCGGTCCTGCCACAAGGCCGGATTGCTCAAGCAACCGAAAATTCCCGCGTCGCCCGGCGTCGTGTACGTCACGCCGCCTTTGTAATCACGCCCGCCGCTTTTGATGTACGGATAGATCAGGTCTTTCCAGACCGTTTCCTGCGAGGTCCACCAGAAGCAGGGGCCGCCCGTGGTGGTCGCGCAGGTGATGCGCTTGAACGGGTACGCGCCGTCGTAGTCCGTAACGTACTGCATCATCGCCAGGCCAAATTGCTTCTGGTTGGAAAGGCACGCCGCTTGCCGCGCTTTTCCGCGCGCCTGCGCGAAGACCGGAAAAAGTATCGCCGCTAAGATTGCGATAATCGCGATCACGACAAGCAACTCGATAAGGGTGAAAGCGTGTCGCGCTTTCGTAGCGGAGGAGATTTGCAATCGTTGCATAATTCGTCAAGGCCTTTCGTTGCGAAGACAAATAAACAGGGGCGTCGTCAGGGGCGCCGACCGTTACTGTTGTTAGTTGCTCTTGGGAGCGTTTGGGATTCCCGGCATACCGGGCCGGGTTTGCACACCGCCGCCAGGAACGCCCCCGGGCGCGGTCGCAGGCACCCTCGGGGCGTTCGCGGGCGGGGTTGCGGCGGCGGCGGGAACGCTTGTGGGAGCCGTGGTTGATTTCGGTTGGCAACCGCTTCCCAGAGCCGCCCCAACGAGAAGTAGCGGCGCGAGCGCCAGCGTCGTTGCTGAAATTCGTGACGTCATAGGCATAGTATGTTTCTTTCTCCTGTCGCTTTGCGTACCGTCAATAAACCTCCGTTCGGCAGGCGCTGCGACCCGGTTAGATATACGCTCGGCGCGCACACCCTGTTTTTGTTCCGCGATGAACGTCCGCAACGGAGCGGAGCGTATTCTTTATCAGTGATTTCACCCCTTCCACAGCCAGCGAGCCAGCCCTACTTAAAAACTTGATCCCCTTTAATGCTCGGGGCTGAAGGCGGCGAACAGCGGCAACGTTCCCGCGCCAAGCACGGCGGAGTCTTCGGTGGCCTCCGCACGGAGAAGTTGGGGATGACGCGCAAGCGAGCGCATCCGAACGTCGGGAAGTCGCCGCTCCAGCGTTTCCACCAGGGCGTCAATCATCGTCGGGGGAAGCCGTCCCCCGAAAAGAACCGCCTCCGGGTTCAGTATGTTCTCGATCATCACCAGAGCGGGAATGAGTTTTTCCGCCGCCTCGTCCAGCCAGGCTATCAGGGCGGGGTCGCGACGAAGGTGTAACTCCGCCAGGTCAGACGCCGTTTGAACGTTCTTGCCGTGTTTTTGAAGAACGGCGTAGAGCGATGCAAGCGAGGCGTAGTTTTCCAAACAGCCGATTCCGCCGCACGCGCACCGGGCGCCGGACGGCTTTACGGGGATGTGTCCGAACATCGCCGCCGTATCAAACGCGCCCCGGTACGGACGACCATCCAAGATCATCCCTCCGCCCAAACCGATGCCGAAATGGACGTAAAAATAGTTGTTGAGGTCACGTCCTTTTCCAAACCAACGCTCGCCCACGGCGGCGGCGGTGGCGTCGTTTTCGAGACAAACGGGCAGTTGAACCGCATCTGAGAGGAGATCGCGAATGGGTACGCCGTCCCACCCGGGAAAATTCGGCGGCGCGATTGCGCTACCCGCCTGTAAATCGAGCGGACCGGGCATCGCGAGACCGACGCCCCATACCTCTTCCGGGTGTAATCCCTGCTCGGTTATAAACGACAAAACCGTTTCCGCGAGATAGGGAATGCCTTCCTCGGGCGTGGGAAACAGCCACTCCCTGTGAACGCGCTGGTGAACCTTGCCGGTAAGATCGAGTAGCACGCCCGTCATGTGGTCACGGTCAAGTTGCAACCCGATAGCGAGGCCGCCCAGGGGATTCAAATCAATTTCGAGCGCGGGTTGACCGCGCCGACCCGTGCGCCGACCGAGCGTGCGCAGTACGCCCCGGTTTAGGAGTTTGTCCACAATGTTGGAAACCGTTTGCGATGACAGCGAGGTATGCTCGCTAATTTCCGCCCGCGAGATCGGCCCGCGCAACCGCACCGTTTCCAGTACGACACGCAGATTGTACAGGTGGGCGAACTCAAGGTTGGTTCCCGCAGGCTGGATCGCCTTGCGACGCGGGGATGCCTCGTGGCGCGCCATATGTCGTAGCGCGCGCGGCAGGTCCGCGCTTTTCTTTTCGGTCATATCGGACATCGCTTGACAAACCTCGACCCGGTTGATTAAATCAGTCAAAGTGATTTAATTAAGGGCATTTTATACCGGCTTCCCGGCCTTGTCAATAGTGTTACCCGGGACAGAGGTGGCGACGAAGGAAACGTTTTATGATCGGCGAGGTTCTGCTAATCCACCATTCGCATACGGATATCGGCTACACCCATCCCCAGCCGGTTATCCACGAGTTGCACCGCCGATTTATTGATCTCGCCCTCGACTGCGCGGACGCAACGCAAGACTGGGCGTACGGTTGCCGGTTCAAGTGGACATGCGAGGTAACGGGGATCACGCTCGACTGGTGGCATCGGGCGGGCGCGGCGGATCAGGCGCGGTTTCTCCATGCGGTGAAGCGCGGGCAGTTCGAGGTTGCGGGCCTTGCCTGGAACACCACGCCACTCGCCGACGAACGCGCGCTTCTCAAGCAACTGGAGCCGGTCACATTTTTGCGCTCGCTTGGCGTTCCCGTCACCGCCGCCATGAACTCCGACGTTAACGGCGTCCCGTGGGGCGTGGTTGACGCCCTGCTTGATCAAGAGATCGGGTTCTTCTCGATGGGCGTCAACGAGCATTACGGCTACGCGCCCCAACCAAGACCTCGTGGGTTCTGGTGGGAGTCGCCGACCGACAGGAAAATTCTGGTTTGGAACGGCCTGCAATACTGGAATGCCGCCAACATCCAGATGCGTATCCCGGAAAGCCACGAGGCCGTCGCCGAGGCGATGCCGCGCTTCCTCCGTATATTAGAGGGAAGAGGCTACCCGTACTCGTTCCTGCCCGTGCAGATTACCACCGCTTCCGCGCCCGACAACGCAAGCCCCGACGCCACCCTGCCCGCGTTTGTGCGCGATTGGAACGCCGCCGACCCCGCCGTGCGTTTGCGCCTGGTGACACTGTCCGAGGCGTTTGAGCGTCTTAAATTGGAGCCGTCGCTCCCGACCCTGCGCGGCGACTGGACGGACTGGTGGAACTTCGGAAGCGGCAGTACGGCTCGCGAAACCGCGCTCGCCCTGGAAGGACAACGCTTGCTTGGCGTCGCCGACCAATTGCGCGTTTGGCCTGGTCAGGTGCAAAAGCGCGAGCAAGCGCAGTTCGACGAGGCGGAACGCGCGCTCGCTTTGTACACCGAGCATACGTGGGGCGCGGACCGGTCGGTTTATGATCCGCATAGTGTTGAGGCGGAAACGCAACTCAATCAGAAATTGTCGTTCGCCTATCAGGGCTACACGCTGTCCCGAATGTTGCGCCGCGACGGTTTGGAAAAACTGGCGCAACTCGCAGGCGGCGACGAGCTAACGGCTCTTTTTTACAATCCGCTTCCGTTTCCAGTCCGGCGCACCGTGCGCGTTCCCGCGCCAAACGGCGAGTTTAGCTACCTATCCGCGCCCGCCGTTCATTTGCAGCACCGCATGGACACCGCCTTGTCCGGTCTCGGCGACCCGGCCCCAGATGGGAACGGGCCGTCGCAGTGGGTCGGGCCGGTAGACATTCCCGCCTTGGGTTACGTGGCGTCGCCGTACTCGTCGCTTCCCGCGCCCACGCCGTCAAACGAACTATCAGCGAGCGCGGAGGGGATCGGGAATGGGCGTATTCAGGTTCAATTCGTTCCGGGCCGGGCGGGGATAGCCGCGCTTTCTTTGGACGACATTCCGTATGCGCGCAAACCAAGCGGCAACGACAGCGGCGACGACAACCGCTTTCTTTTCGCCGAGCCGGTCTTGGAGCGGCCCGTGGCCGGAACGCGCGGCGCGCTTTTTGGGCCGCTGAACTGGCGCGAACTCGATGTGCATGCGCAGTGGCGGACCGATTGGGAGGCTCTTTACGAGGGGCCATCCCAATTTATTTCCCATCGGCACGCGCTTTCGCCATACTGCGCCGAATACGAGCAGGTGATGGAGATGCCAACTGGCGACCGCATCACGCTCACGTTCCGCGTTTTCAGCGACGAACCCAGCGTTGAGGTCGGCGTCGTGGTGCAAAAGGTGGCCGTGACCGAGCCGCACGCTCTGTATCTGCCGCTCCCGCTCGACATTCCCGCCGACGATATGGTGTGCCACTTCGCCACGGCGGGGGCGGTTGTCGAACTGGATACCGAGCAAATCCCGTACGCGAGCCGCCATTACGTCACCACGCAACGCTTTATCCGCGCGCAAAACTTAGCGAAAGGGCTAACCGTCGCCTGCCCCGACGCCCCGCTCTGGCAGGTCGGCGGGTTTACGTGGGGGCGTTTGGATAAAGAAGCGCGCGTCACGGCGCGGCGCGAGGCGACGCTTTCCGCGTGGCTTACCAACAACTACTGGGACGTGAACTTCGCCGCCGCGCAACAAGGAACGCTTCGTTTCCGGTTTCGCCTCATCCCGCATGTTTCGGAGCCGTTGGAATCGTCCCTACGGCAGGCCCTGCCATACGTGGAGGAGCCGCAACTCCATATTTACAAGCAGCGCGGCGAAACGCGCCGCCTATTCGGCAGCCTTCTCGAAACCGATTGGGGCGGGGCGATGCTGACCGGACTGGAAGGCGATAACCGGGAACTGCGGCTGACCGTGCTGAACCCGTCAAACGCGCCGCAGTCGGTAAAGGTCGCGTCGGGAATTTTCGTCATCGAAGAGGCCGCGCAAACCACGCTTTTTAACAAACCGATTGGCTCGCTTCCCGTCGGGGCGAATGGCGGCGTCACGCTCGATGTCGCGCCGCGCGCGTGGACCAAAATCCGGTTGCGGCGGACGTGAGAAACGACACGGTAGGACGTGTCCGCGCGCTCGCACCCGCTCGATCCTGTTGGGGTACATCCTTTATCATTATGATAAAAAATGCGCTGTCCCCTCGATTTTTGGAACGCCCGCGCACATCGTCAGGAGCGCAATTTATGCTGGAAAACCGGGTGGAAATACAAGCGCCGAGCGAGGCGTCTTCGTGCAAGAGCGCCGCCTTTTACCTTGGTATTGACGGAGGCGGCACGAAAACGCGGGCGTTGTTAACCGACCAAATGGGCCAAGTTCGCGGGGTGGGACGCGCCGGGTCGGCAAATCCGAACCATTATTCACGGGAGCAGGCCCGGGAAAGCCTTCGGGACGCAATACGCGAGGCCGTTCGTGACCGTCCCGGCGACTTCCCTTTGGCTTCGGTGTTTCTGGGTATGGGGGGCGTCTCGACCGACGCCGACCGCGAGGAAATACGATCCCTTGTGCGCGAAATCCCCGAGGTGGGGTCATCAGTGCGGGTGACAGTGGATAATGACGCCGTGGTCGGTTTGACGGGCGGGCTGTCCGGCAAGCCCGGCATCGCCCTGATTGCGGGTACCGGGTCGGCTTGCTTCGGGATCAACGAGCGAGGCGAACGCTGGTTTTGCGGCGGCTGGGGCGCGCTCGCGGATGACGTCGGCAGCGCGCCGTGGATGGGGTTGCAGTCCCTGCGCGCCGCGGTTCGGGCGGAAGATGACCGAGACCCGCCCACGCTGCTCCGTGACATTGTCTTTGATTTTTTAAAACTCGCCGAGCCGCGCCAGTTCATACGCCGCGTTCACAACGACGGTTTGGAAAGGGCGCATCTGGGACGCCTCGCCCCGCTAATCGTGGACGCTTATCAGCAGGGGGATGAAGCGGCCCGGACGATTGTGCGTGACGCCGTGGAGGGCCTTGCGGAAATGGTCGCGGTTACGGTTCGTCGTCTTTTCGGGGATGATCCATGCCCGATGATTTTGGTGGGTGGCCTCGCTCTTTCCGGGCCGCCCTTTCAGTCTTTGCTAACAAAAACGATCCGCAAAAAAACGCCCCATGTCGTGATTTTCAAGCCGGATATGTCGCCTGTACAGGGCGCGGTCCTCGAAGCGTTGCGCGCAGGCGGCGTTTCCTGGACGCCTTCCCTTCTTGAAAACGTTGGCTCGGTTTCCGAAATTTCCCAAATCTAAGCGCTATGCCCCCATCCAATTACGATAAGTTCCCCGTTGTTTCCGTGCCGGGTTTCGCGAGCGAATGCTGGCGCGGCTGGGACGCGATCTTGTCCGAACTCCAACGCGTTATCGCGGACGGGCGGTCCGCCAAACGCCGCTTCGTCGTCGCATTGGAATGCTACGCGGGCGTTTTCGAGGACGACATCGTTGCACGCCTTCGAGACGGCCTCCCTGACGCGCAGTTTATAAAGGCCGCAGACGCTTTCAAGCCCGCTTCCGAGATTGAGACGCTTGTCGCCCCGTACCTCGGCGGCGATGATCCCATCTTTGGCTTTTTGTCTCCCTTGACGATGGCGGCGTTCCTGGATGATGAAAAACGCGATTCGCTTCGCCGTCATCTGGAAACGCTAACCGGCGTGGTCATCGTGTATGGCGCGGGCGCTCTTCTTTTGTGCGGCGCCGCAGACAAGCCGGACAAGATCATCTACGCCGATATGCCCCGCTGGGAAGGGCAACTGCGTCAGCGGCGCGGCGAGGCGAGCAACCTCGGCGCGGCCAACCACGGCGCGAAGGGGTCATTGCAATATAAGCGCTCCTACTTCGTTGACTGGCGGGTTTGCGACCGGGTCAAGCAGGCGTCGCTTGCCACATGCGATTATCTTTTGGACACCACCGACCCGAGCGAACCCGCTCTCGTATCGGGCGCGGCCCTGCGGGCAGGGCTTGAACAGGCGGCAAGCCAGCCGTTCCGCGTGGCTCCCTTTTTCGATCCTGCGCCGTGGGGCGGTCAGTGGATGAAGGAAGTTTGTGATCTGGACCGCTCCGCCCCGAACTACGGATGGTGCTTCGACTGCGTACCGGAAGAAAACAGTCTTCTTCTTCAATTCGGCGATGTTCGCATGGAAATCCCCTCCGCCAATGTGACGTTTTATCAACCGCAACAACTTTTGGGCGAGGCGGTGTACGGCTTGTTCGGGGCGGAGTTTCCCATCCGGTTCGATTTTTTGGACACCATGGGCGGCGGAAACCTCAGCCTACAAGTTCACCCACTGATCGGCTACATTCAGGACAATTTCGGGATGCGGTACACGCAGGACGAGAGTTACTACATCCTCGACGCCGAAAACGATGCCGCCGTGTATCTGGGCGTCGCCCCGAACACGGAACCGGACGCGCTTTTTCAAGCCCTAACCGAAGCGCAAACGGGAAACAACCCGTTTCCCGCCGAAACGTTTGTCGCGCGCTGGCCCGCGCGAAAACACGATCATTTCCTTATACCGGCGGGAACGATCCATTGTTCGGGCGCGAACGTGATGGTCCTCGAAATCAGCGCGACGCCGTACATCTTCACCTTCAAACTGTGGGACTGGGGCCGCATGGGTCTCGATGGTCTTCCGCGCCCCATCAATCTTGAGCGCGGCGCCCGGAACGTGCAATACGACCGCGACGCCGAATGGGCGCGCGACCATCTCATCAACCAAAGCGAAATCGCAAACGAAGGGCCGGGCTGGCGCGAAGAGCGGACCGGCCTGCACCCCGCCGAGTTCATCGAAACGCGACGCCACTGGTTTACCGGCGTTGTCCCGCACGATACGCGCGGAACGGTCAACGTGCTAAATCTGGTCGAAGGGCGCGAAGCCATTGTGGAAAGCCCTGACCAGGCGTGGGAGCCGTTCGTGGTCCATTACGCGGAAACGTTCATCGTTCCCGCGTCGGTTGGCGCGTACACGATTCGTCCCCACGGCGAATCCGTGGGAAAAGAATGCGCCACGATGAAGGCGTATGTGCGCGTTTTCGCCTGAGCGTAGCCCAAACGCGCGTCCGTTCCACGACGTTTTATGTCATTTTCGATGCCGAAGAAGGATCCTCGTTATGTCCAAGTTGGATCGTCGCTCGTTTCTAACCGCCGCCGCTGGGTTAACCGCGCCGGAGCTGTTCAAGGCGTGTCCCGCCGCCGCCGCCGTTGCGGGGGGCGGCGCGGCGTCCTTTCTCGCCAAACCCGCGACGCCGCTGATCCTGTTGCCTCCGGCGGGCGGGTACGGGGCGGAGGCCGCGCGTATCACGAAGGCGACGATGGACCGGTTCTGGGATCCGAACGCCGCCATGTTCAAAGCGCCGGTGATGAGCGCGGAAGCCGTGGCGAGCGATCCGCAACACAATTTTGGCTATGTTTTCTGGCCCTCGCAGATCGCGTTGCATTCACTGGTCGAAGGGGCGAAAACCAACCCTCAAAAGTACGCGCCGCTCATTTGGACTGTTTACAGCGGATTGGAAAAATACTTCAATACCGGATTGCATGCGTACACAGCGTGGCTTTATTTCCCCGGCAACAACGACGCCTACTACGACGACAACGCCTGGGCCGTAATCACCCTTGGCGAGGCGTATCTGGCGACGGCGGCGACGGACCCGGCTCACGCCGCTATCTACCGGAACCGCGCCATTGATATCATGGCGAATTTCGTTTACGCCGGTTGGGACGATACCGGTAATCCGGGCGGCGAACGCTGGGGAACCGACCCAACGAAACCGGGGACCGGCGACCGAACCGTATCCGCGACGGCGGGGGCGGCCCTCGGCGCGCTGACGCTCGCCCGGGCGGGGTGGAACGTTGCGTTTAATATCTCTTGGGCGGACTCCGCGCTTTCGTGGATTTGGACCCGTTTGCGGGACACGGACTACCTGATCCAGGACGGTTTTCAAGCGCCGAATTTCACCTTGATGACGCGAAAATGGACGTACAATACGGGCGTCACGATGCGGGCGTATGTCGAGCATCACCGCTTATCCCAGAATAAACAGAGTCATGTGCGGGCGGTAGCGTTGGCAAAGGCGGTTCTCGACCACAGGTCCCGCTTGCACGACGAGCGCGTTTTGGACGTTAAAAAGCGCTTTTATAACGACCACACCTACTTCGTCCATTTCCTGATTGACGGGTTTTTGCAGGTGCGCCAGATGACGCCCGGTTCTCAGATAGCGTCTTTGATCACCGCCGAATGCAAGCGCGAGGTCAACTACGCGTACAACTATATCAGGGACCCTGCGGACAATCTTTACTGGCGCAATTGGCGTCTTTGGTGCATCGGCGCAACCCAACTTGCTCGGTGGGAAGCGTACACCGGGCAAACGATCACGCCGCAACCCGACCCCGCGGAAAGATCGCCGGACACGAAGCGGTTGGTTAAAACGCTCCTGGCGAATGCATCCGCGTCGCGCTTGTTCTGGATCGCTGCACGCTTGTAGCCGTCGCGCGCAACCAGCAGCAACCAGCAACCGGATGGCGCTTGTTGTGCGCCGCCGCCAAGATCAAAGCGAACGCGCCCGCGCTTGCTCGGTTCCCATTGACATTCGCCTTGAATCGAATTATCATGCCGTATATTAAACAAACCAATTTGATTTATAGATTAGATTGAATGAACGGCGCGTCAATCAAGGGCTGAGAAGTGGCGCAAACCTCTCCCTAAACTGAAGCGATTCGATCCCACAAAAGGGAAGCCGAGGACGCGCAGGATGACGCCGCGCGATTGCGCTGGAAACGGCGACAACTCGTAGGCAAGTGACGCCTACACCGACCGTAGGCGACGCCTACACAAAAGGAAAACGGTAAATGACACTCATCTCGAAGATCGGCGCAACGACGGCGCTGGTCGCTTTCGGCCTCGCCGCCGCCGCCGCGCCTTCCGCCTTTGCGCAAAGCCCGGTCACTTTCAATCCGGTCCAAAATATCTCCGGCGACACAAACGTTTCCACAAACGGAACGCTGGTCAGCGCCATCTCGACCGGCACGGGAACTACCAATGCAACCGTAAACGGCGTTCTCTTTACTGCGGTCGGCGCAGCGGGCAATGCCGCTATTACGATCACGAACGGTAACGGGTTCAATTATGGCGCTATCGCCGCTGCCCCCTTCAGCGCCTTGTCCCCTGCTTACCAGACCCTGTTGCAACAAAACAATTTCAACGCGAGTAGCAACCAGAGCGTGATTTTGAACAACCTGACCATCGGTAACATTTACGAGTTCCAACTCTTTGTCGCCGACCCACGCAACGCGACGGGCCGCCGCCAGACCATTACCGACGGCCTGGGAAACACGTCGGGGCAGCTCGCGTTCAACACGGGCGGGTCAGGCGGTCTGGGCCAGTTTGTCACGGGAACCTTCTCGGCGATTGCCGGGTCAGAAACTCTCTCGCTCCAACCCGTAGCCGCAACCGGCGGCGTCACCCAAATCAACGCCTTCCAGCTTCGGAATGTGGGAGTTGTCGCCGTGCCGGAGCCGTCGCTGGTTGGCGGGTTCGTCTTGGGCGTCGCCCTTCTGGGCGCGCGGGGCGTCAAGGCGCGCAAGCGTCGCGCCTTGGCCTAAGTAACCCGCCTGGTCAACGGGTATAACGCGCGTACGCGTCATCACTCTCCGGGAGCCGTGGCGCGTACGCGCTTTCGCTTTCGCCTAACCCTCCGCTAAAGGGGTGATCTGTCCCCATTCAGGAGCCGTATCTCGCGCGAGCAAACCGCGCCGCAGATAGACGCACCGCGATATCGTACTCGATGTAGGATACATTCGTACCGCCTTAAGTAGTCGTTCTGATTTAGTTTGCACTTAGGTTGAACGGCTTGAAGGCGATTTTCAAGTCGCGCCCGACCGTCGCCAGCGTCTGCCATACACGGTAACACAAGAGCGGCTTGTTTCCGTAGTCGCTTGGATGCAACCACTCGTACTTGAGTTTCTTCCAAAGCGTCTCGGCGATGTTCCAGTGCGGCGAGTAGACGGGCAAAAAGAACACGTACAAGCCCTTCTTCTCCCAAGCGTCCCGCCGCTTTTTCAGTAGCCCTTGATGCGCAGGCGCATTGTCCAGCACAACCACAGTCGCTCGCTCCAAGTGATGACTGAACTGATCCAGATAGTCACAAATCCGCGGCGCGTCAACAGCCTGCTCCGTGGTGCGGAAGAAACAACGGTTGTCGCGCGACAAAAGGGCGAAACGGAAACGCAAGCGTTTCTCCGTGCAGTTCATCCCCTTGCCGCTCGCGCTGGAACTATAAACGCTCTCGTTCTTAAACTGCGCGTGCAAGCCCGCTTGCGCCACCCGTAAGGAACGCAAGGCAAGAGTGACACGCCGCACTCGTCCCCGTAGAACAAATCTATCGCCCTTCTTTCGGCAAGCGCCTCCAACCGCTTCAAACACGTCACCTTGAGTTGGTACTCGTCCGCGTCGGGCGCACCCTTCACCCGCCGTCGTATGCGATTGTATCGGCAACCGTTTTTTTCAGGAAACGCTTCAGTGTCGCTGTGCTAAATTGCTTGCCGAGTTCTTCTTGCAAAGCGTCCTGCGCCAAACGAAGGCGTTGGCGATTGGCCTGAACGGCAAGACGAACCGCAGGCAAGTCAGTTTCTTCCTGCAAAATAGCGCGCAAAATAGCGCGGCGTCCGCGCCCTTCTCGGATAGGCAATCCTTCGATGCCCTCGGCTTGATAGCGCGCGACCCAGTGGTTCACGCTCACCAAGCAACAGCCCAGTTGCTCCCCGATGTCTTTGGAGGTGCGTTTCTGCACTTTGAGTAAAATCATGTGGCAGTGCTGACGAAACGGGTGCGTCTTGCCGTGTTTGTAGCCAGACTCCAGGGCGGCGCGTTCCTCCTCCGACAGCACAATCTTGGTCAAGCGACTCATAATGCTAATTATAACTTAAATTTGCATCGTTACTTATAACCTTTGGGTCTACCTATATTTTTGTTGAAGTGCGCTTAAAGAACTTAATGAA
>CAXUMS010000147.1:0-12800 GCA_964252165.1 uncultured Armatimonadaceae bacterium | reverse complement strand
GCGCCTACAGACGTGGGTTTCAACCCGCGTCGCTCGCTTATCCATGTCGCTTTTCTACGTGCTTGTTTCAAATCCGCGTTAAAATAGCGTGATGAACCGCCCGTCCCCCTCCGCCGTCTCGCTCCCTCCGCCGACACCCGGCCCAAACGCGCTATCATCGTGGCGACTGCTGGGCGTTTGGCTGTCGCTGGGGGTTCAGTCGTTCGGCGGCGGCGGCGCGACCCTTACGCTTATCCGACGCGCCGTAGTGGAGCGGCACGGCTGGGCGACCGAGGGAGAGTTCGACCGCGACTGGGCGATTTGCCAGATCTGCCCCGGCATCAACCTTCTTGCGCTGACTATTCTGATCGGGCGACGGATCGCGGGCTTGCGGGGCGTCGTCGTGTGCTTGCTCGGCTTGCTATTTCCCACCGTGGTTATTACAGTTCTCTTGACCGCATCGTATGCGCGGATCCGCGATCTCGCATGGGTTCGGGCCGCGCTCCAAGCGATAATCCCCGCCTCGGTCGGTTTGGGCCTGCTCACCGCGTACAATATCACCGCCGCGCAACTTAAAAACAGCCATTCCGATGCCGGTCAAAAGTTTTTCGTTTTCGACCTGCTCCTGGTCGCGGCGAGCGGAACCGCGCTCCTGCTCATCAAGCCGCCCGTGGTCCTGATACTTCTTGTCGCCGCCTCGGCCTCGGCCTTGTTCCGCGTTTTTGGCAAGTCCGGCCCGCGCCCCTTAACCTCCCCCGACAAGATTGACGAGACCGACGAGGCGACCCTATCGTGAATTTTCCCGCCTTTTTCCTGCTCGCGTTGAAAGCGTCGCTTTTCTCGACCGGCGGTTTGGGAAATGTTCCGAGCCTGCACGACGACCTGGTGACGGCGCGCGGCTGGGCGACGGAGCGTCAGTTCGCGGAGGCGATAGCGGTGGGACAGGTGTCGCCCGGCCCGAACGGTCTTTGGGCCGTAAGCCTCGGCTACCTGCTGGGCGGTTTGAAAGGCGCGCTTTTATCGCTCGTCGCCATTTGCCTGCCGCCGTTTCTCATACTGTTGGTGGACCGCCTTTACCGGCGCGTCCAGGATCACCCCGCCGTAGAAGGTTTCGTGAGTGGTTTGTCCCTCGCGGTCGCAAGCGTGTTCGCCATGACGCTGTTCAACCTGCTCCAGAAGAACGGCCTCAACGGGGAAAGCGTTCTGATCGCCGCCGCAAGCCTGGCTCTCGGCGCAACCAGGCGCGTTCCGGTCGCCGTCATCATCGCCCTCGCCGCCGTTGTGGGCGTCGTGTTGCGATAAGCGTTACGGCGTTGTGTGGTAGCCGGGGCGGTTCCGGCTTACAATGATTTCGGTATGGCTACTACTGTTTTTTCCGTTGCGACCACCCACCGCGAACTGGTCGAAAATCTTGTTCTGCGTGACATCAAGGCGCGTTACAAGCAATCCACGCTCGGCTACGCATGGGCGTTTTTGAACCCGCTGATTCTCGCGCTGATTTATTCGCTGGTTTTCACGATTTTATCGCCCAACGAAAAGGTCGCGATTCCGCCCACGGTGTCGTCGTACTACGGGCTTTTGTACTGGAACCTGTTCGCCGCCGGGGCGCTTACGGCAACCGAGAGTTTGGTCAACCATTTAAGCCTGATCACCAAAATTTACTTCCCGCGCGAGGTTTTCCCGGTTTCCGCCGTGCTGAGCAAAGTGGTGGATTTCGGCTTCGGGCTGGTCGGTTTGATTCCGCTCCTGCTTATCTTCCGCGTTGCGCCGTCGCCTAAGATTCTGCTCACCTTGCCGCTGATGATAGTTTTGCTCGCTTTCACGACCGGCATTGGGCTACTGTGCGCGTGCGCGAACTTGTTTTACCGGGATATTCGCTATATCGTGAACCTCGCGCTCGGGCTGTGGGTGTATATGGTCCCGAACATTTATCCGCTCGCCCGCATTCCGGCGAAATGGCAACCGCTGTATCTTGGCCTGAACCCGATGGCGACACTCATCGAGGCGTCGCGGCGATTAACCTTTCCGCAAACCGGTTCGGTCATCCCGCTTTTGCCGTATGTCGGCGTCGCCGCCGTAGCCTCCGTTGTTCTTTTAGCGGGCGGTTACGTAGTTTTCAAGCGGTACGAGCCGCGCTTCGCGGAAAGCATTTAAGCGCGGCCCCTCCAGAACCCCCGGCGCTTCTGCCGATACGTTAAAAGGGAACACGCGGGACGAGCGAAACAACGCGCCCCCGCAATGCCGCCGTCCCACAGGAAGAACGTAAGCCCTTATGGGTGTCGCAGCCGAAAAAACGTTGATACCGCACGGAACCGGAGCGCAGGCGAGCCATGCCGCTCACGCGCGCAAGCCTTTGCGGACCATTCGCCCGACCGGCGGCGCGGGCTTTTGGTCGCCGCGCGGCCTTGCCGCCGCGCTTGATTTGCGCGAAATGTGGGCGTTCCGCGATTTGTTCGGCACGCTCGCGTCGCGCGATGTCAAACTGCGCTACCGGCAAACCATCTTGGGCGTTGTCTGGGTCGCGCTTCAACCGCTTCTCGCCGCCCTGATCTTCACGTTCGTGTTCAACAAAATGGCGGGCCTGACCGCAACCGGCGCGCCGTATTTCGTTTTCGCGTTTGCCGGACAGCTCGCGTGGGGCGCGTACTCGCAAACGCTCACCAAGTCCGCGAACAGTCTGGTCGGCAATACCGGCCTGGTTTCCAAAGTTTATTTCCCGCGCTTGATCTTGCCGCTGTCCACGGTTCTGTCCACGTTTATTGATTTCGCGGTTGGCTTCGCACTGCTCGCGGTTTTGATGGTCGCGTTCCACGCATTTCCCGGTTGGCCTCTGCTGACGCTTCCCCTGTGGCTGTTTTTGATTACGCTTCTCGCGGTCGGGGCCGGGCTTATCGCGGGCGCGCTGATGGTGTCGTACCGCGATGTCGCGTACGTTCTGCCGGTCGCGCTGAACCTGCTCCTGTTCGGCTCGCCGATTGGCTGGGGGCTGGAAAAAATCCCCCTTCACCTCCGAACCGCATACCTTCTCGCCAACCCGTTCGCGCCGCTTTTGTCCGCGTTCCGCTGGTCGCTCCTCGCGCACGGCGTCCGCGACCCGCACGCCGCGCCGGTTCCGTGGGCGTTTGTCGCCTACGGCGCCCTTTTCGCGGTTACGCTCTTCATCGTCGGCGCGCTCACGTTCCGGCGCATGGAAAGGCGGTTCGCCGATGTCATCTAACCACGGCGCGAACGGCGCAAACGGCGCAAGCGGCGCAACCCTAAACGGCGCAAGCGCAACGCTCTCGCCAACACCCAACACCCAGCGCCCAACACCCAACACCTCCCCACGCGGCCCGGTCATGCTCGCCGCGCGGAACCTGGGCAAACGCTACGACATTGCGCGGGCGTCCGCGTCCGGGCCGCGCCCGACCACGATGGGCGAGGCCCTGCTTTCCGGTTTGCGCCAGCCGCTCCGCGCCCTTAAGTCCCCGCCGATCGAATCGTTCTGGGCCGTGCGAAATGTCAACTTCGATATTTGCGAGGGCGATGTGGTCGGCGTGGTCGGGCGCAACGGCGCGGGTAAATCCACGCTTCTCAAACTTTTGTCGCGCATCACCGAGCCGACCGAGGGCGAGATTGACCTGTACGGGCGCGTCGGCTCGCTTTTGGAGGTCGGAACCGGCTTTCACCCGGAACTGACCGGACGCGAGAACGTGTACCTGAACGGCTCGATTTTGGGCATGACCCGCCGCGAGATCGAAAAACAGTTCGACGCGATTGTCACGTTCGCCGAGGTCGAAAAGTTCCTGGAAACCCCGGTCAAGCGGTATTCGTCGGGTATGTATGTCCGGCTCGCGTTCGCGGTCGCGGCCCATTTGAACCCGGAAATCCTGATCGTGGACGAGGTTCTCGCGGTCGGCGACGCCGCGTTCCAAAAAAAGTGTTTGGGCAAGATGCAGGATGTGGCGCGCGGCGGGCGCACGGTTTTGTTCGTGTCGCACAACATGGCGGCGGTGCGCGCCTTGTGCAACCGCGCGCTGTTCCTCAAAAACGGGAACCTGATCCTGGACGACACCACGAGCGCGGCGGTCGCGCTGTACGCGGCGCAGGGCGGAACCGGCGGCGGGCGGGTTACGTGGGAAAAAGAACAATCGTACGCGCCGGATTTTTATTTGGTATCCGCTCGTGCGCGTAACGAAGGCGCAGGCGGTGACGAGGACGATCTGACCGATGCCGCGTATGTGGATTGCAGTCGCCCATTTTGTTTGGAGGTCGAGTACGAAATCGCGGACGGCGCGGCCCCGATCACGAACTTGATGGTGGGCTTCAGTATCCAAACCACGGACGGAACGCTTGTCTGCAACTCGCACGATGCCGCGTGGGCGTACGGAACCCCGCAAACGCCGGGGCGTTATGTTTTGCGGTGCGGTTTCCCGGCCTGGTGCTTGAACGAGGGCGAGTTCGAGGCGCGGTTCCGCGCCGATGTGCCGCACGAGCGTTGCCTTCAAATCACCGACTTTGACCTGAAGATCGAGGTGCGGGATTTCGAGGGCTACGGCGTTAACGCGGAAAAACTGCCCGGCATTATCCGCCCTGTTTTGCGCTGGGACGCCCCGCAACCCGTTAGTCCTATCGCAGGCGCGAACCGCCGAGGCGCCGAAATTGCGGAGCGGGCAGGCGTATGAGCGAAATAACTCCAAAAATCGCGGTCGTCGTGGTGGTGCAAAACGACCGGGAAACCATCGAAGCGTCGCTTGCCTCGTATTATGAGCATGTGGACCGTATCTGCGTTGTAACCGACCCGCATCGCGGCTGGTCCGGCGCGCCGATTACGCCGGACAACACGCTTGATCTGGTGCGCGCGCTGGATAAAAGCAAGAAAATAGAGATAGTCGAGGGCGATTTCTACCGGTTTCCCGAGCCGATGAAGAACGACACGTTTCAGCGTCAGTTCGCCGCGAACCATGTCAGTCCGGGCATGGGCAAAAACGACTGGGTTTTGCAGATCGACGCCGACGAACGATTTACCGATTTTCCGTCCTTCAAGGCCGAACTTGCGCGCCTTGCGCCGTCGGTAAAAAAGGTCCGCGCGATGTGGTGGACGGTGTGGAATGTGACCGAGGACGGGCGCTTGCTAGTGATCGCAAACGAGGATGGGACCCCGAAACAGGATCCTTTCACGGTCGGACATCGGCCCTTCGCCCGCTTGTTCACCTGCCGCGAGACAGTGTTGCTTCAAGACCGAACCACGCTCAAAGGGAAAATTCTGAACCGCGCGTGGGGCGCATCGGACGGCGTCGCCGATATTAACGCGCCCGTGATTCACAACAGTTACAACAAAAGCGAAGCGCGTATCGCGGAAAAACTGCGGACATGGGGCCACGCCCACGACTTCGATACGGATGTTTTCTTTGAACTGTGGAAACGCTCGCGGCGCGACTGGAAATCCGTGCGCGATTTCCACCCGCTAACGCCGGATCACTGGAAGCGCTTGGTCGCCTTGTCCGAAGCGGACTTCGCCCGCGCGGTTAGCGACAGCGGCGGAGGCGATGCGTCCGCGCCCTCCGCGCCCCGCGCGCTTGCGGGCGCGGGACGGTAAGCGCGTTTATCTCATGGCGGACGTTATTCTCCTATCGCCGTGGTTTCCGGTTCCCGCCGACAACGGCGCAAGATTGCGCGCGTTCCACATCACCCGCGAGATCGCGCGCCGTCACCGGGTCCGCGCCGTGGTCGGCCTCCAGAACGATGCCGCGAGGATCTACAGTGGAAATTTTGGGGAGGCGGAAGCGGCTTACCGCGCCGCGCTCCCCGACGTGTGCGAGGTGCGCGCGGTTCCGTGGTCGTGGTACGAGGGAAGCGGCGGCGTGCGCGCCCTGCTGTCTCCGATCCCCGCCTCGGTCGCAAGCGGCGGCAATGAAGCGTTCGCAGAGATGGCGCGCCAGGCCGTCGCGCAAGCCCGCCCCGATGTGGTTTGCGCGCTCACGTTCGGCGCGGACCCCTTTGTACCGCGCGGCGCGACGAGCGGCGCTGGCCCGCTTCCTGCAATTCTGGACGAGGCCGAGGTCGGCGGCTGGGCGCAGGCGGTCGCGCGCGCCCAAAGTCCGCAAGGCAAACTACGCGCCCGCTTGACCGGAGCAAAGGCCGCGCGCTACTGGCGCGAGCGTTTGCGCCGCTACGACCATATCACGGCGGTGTCAGCGGAGGAAGTGAAAACGGTACGGAACCTTGTGGGAACCGGGCCGGGCGCGCCGTGCGTAACGGAAGCGCCCAACGGCGTTGGGTGCGCGTTTTACGACGCCCCGGAAAGTGTGCGTCGTCCGGTTCCGGGACGCTTGATCTATAACGGCGCATTGACGTACGGCCCGAACCGCGAGGCGGTTTTATGGTTCGTGCGCGAGATTTTGGAGCGAATTGCGGCCATGGAGCCAGCCGCGCATCTGTTTGTGACGGGCCGTTACGACGAAAGCGATGACGCCGTGCGTGAGTTACGCCTAAACGCTCGGGTGACGCTGACCGGTTTCGCGCCGGATCTGCGCCCGATTCTCGCCCAAAGCGCGGTTTGCGTCACGCCGCTTTTGGAGGGCGGCGGAACGCGGCTTAAAATACTGGAAGCGTGGGCCGCGCGTTTGCCCGTGGTTTCCACCACGGTCGGCGCGCTCGGTCTGGGCGCATCGGACGGCGAGCATCTGCTAATCGCGGACGACGCCGAAACGTTCGCCCGGCAAACGGTAGAACTATTGCGAAACCCGAGCAAGGCGCAAACCATCGCCCAAAACGCCCGCGAGCGCGCGGAGCGACATTTTGATTGGTCCGCCATCGGGGAAACCGTGTCGCGCCTTTTGGAACAAGCCGCGGTAGCGCAACGAACACAGCCTAAAACCGGCGCGCTAAATAACAGATGATGGAAGATGAAAAGCGAAACGTAATAGCGGAGTATCATTACGAACTATTCGCCGACTACCATCAGTTTTATCTGCAAGATGAACAGGCAAGCGGTGATTTGTCCGAGAGTTGGACGCAACAGGAGTCGGACATCTTGCTTGCCGTGGCCCCCGGCGTCGTTGGCGTAGGCACGGCTCGGAATATGACGGTTCCCGTGACGGTGCAGATTCTTGACGGGCCGCCTGCCGAGGATGCGCGTGATTGGGAGCAATGGGACAGAATAAACGAATGTAGTATGGAAATCGCGTCAGGCAGTATTGTCGTTGCCGGTTGCACCGATTACCTTCCAGAAGCCGCTCGTATAAAGGTCGCGCCCGGATGGTATCGGTTACGCATTTACTACGGCGGTCTCCATACATTAACGGAAGATGGACTGGATGGCGACGACCACTACAAAATAGCCTTGTGGCCCGCGACACAGGCGGGGCTACAGATTCTGAAACAACCCAACGCCTAATCGCGTCCTACCCAACACCTAACACCCAACACCCAATACCTTCTCCCATGCCTCTTGCCACGAAAAACCTTATAGAAAGCCCCTACTCAGGCGGTTCCGCCGCGCCGGACGATTGGATGGACCCGTCGTGGCGCGACAACGAACCCGGCGCGTGGGATGCGGTTTCCGAGGAACTGGGGCGCAAGTGGACCGTGATCACGCTTGCCGCCGTGGTCGGTCTCGCTGTCGGCGTTTTCGGGTTGCGGGCGGCGGGCGATACCGGCTCGGTCGCGTGGTTGTCGCTCGCGCTGGTCGCGATAACCTCAATCGCGCTACTTTTGCGAAAGTTCGAGATTGGGATAGTCGCCTTTATCTGCGTTTGCTGGATTGCGATTGGAACGCCTTCAGTCGCGCAGGGCGGGAGCGGCGGCGGGCAACGGCTCTTAATCAGTCAAGCCGGGCTACTGCTCCTTTTGACGCTGTGGATCGCGCGGCTTTTCTATACGCAAAAATTCACGCTGATTCGCGCGCCCGTCAATATTCCCATCGCGCTTTATCTCGCATTTTGCGTATGGTCCACCGCGAACGGCATTTTGTTTCCCGATCCGAACGTTTTGGCGTCGAACGCCCCCAAGCAGTTTGTCCAGGTCAACATTTTGGAGGTGTTGATTCGCTTCCTCGCGCTCGGCGGTCTTTTGATGGTCGCAAACACCCTCCGGGGACGCGAACTCAAAGCGGGGGCGTTCGCCCTGATACTGCCCGGACTGCTCGCCTTTAGCGGCTTGATTCGCTTTATCCCGACCACGCCCTATCTCGCGTTCCCGGAAATCCTGACGATGGCGGTTCTCGCCGCGTTTTCGCTATCGAGCGGCGAGAAGTTGTGGCTCAGGATCGCGTGCGGAACCGTCGCCGTGACTATTTTCTGCGTGTTTTTCTTCAAGGGCGCGGAATGGGTATCCGGCTGGGCGGGCGCGCTGGTCGCCCTCGCGTTAATCACGTTCCACACGCGGCGCAAACTGTTCTGGGCAACGCTCGCCTTTGTCGCAATAGCGGTCATGATAGGCTTTCCTTACTTCTACCAAAAGGTATACAAGGAAAACTTCTACGGCAACGGTCCCACAAACGACATCGCGCGGCAAGGGCAGATGGGAACGTTCGAGAACGACCGAATGCGGATGCTCCGGGCGTCGTTCCGCTACGCCTCCGAGTTCCCGGTCGGTATCGGGCTTGGCAACTACCGCTCGTATAACCAGTATTACGGGCGCGTTGATGTGTGGAACACCACGGTTTTCACGTCCGCGCACGGCACGTACGCGCAGGCGTTGTCCGAGACCGGCTGGCCCGGCTTTCTTACGCTCGCTTTGTTTCTGGTGTCCTCCGGGAGACTTTTATCGAAAACATACCGCGCGCTCCCCCCGGGCCGGGCGAAAACGTATGTTCTGGGCGCATGGGGCGGCGTGATCGGCGTGTATGCGGCCTCGTTCAACGGCGACTACCTGTTCCCGTCGTACCACAACGGCGGTATGGGATCGTTTGGCGCGACCGTGTACATCCATCTGGTCGTGGGCGCATGTATCGCCATCGCCCATGAACGCGGGCTGGACTGGGGAACCATTATCGGCGAAAAGAAACAGATCGTCTACGCCGAGGCGAAACCCATCTACAACCGCCCCAACCTTGCGCTCCCCCCGCACGTCACGGGAGCAGATCGGGCAAGCCGGGTACGTTTGGGAGATAAGGAATGACGACTGAACTGGAGGGAAGGGGGGCCGCATCTCCCTTTTCATCCCTCATCCCTCATCCCTCATCCTTGCCCGTCGCTCTTTCCATCGTGATCGTGTCGTGGAATACCGCCGATTTGCTGGTTGATTGTTTGCGTACGGTGACGGCGGATTTGGCGCGAAGCGGACCGGATTTTCGGGCCGAGATTTGGGTGGTGGACAACGCCTCGACCGACGGAAGCGCGGGCCGCGTCCGGGCGGAGCTTCCCCACGTTCGCGTGATCGAAAGCGGCGGCAACATAGGATTTGCGCGGGGCAACAACCTTGCGCTTCGGAAGGCCCAGGGCCGGTTCTGGCTTTTGCTGAACTCGGACACGCTTGTACCATCGCGCCCTATTGGAGAACACGGCGGCGCGCTGGAGGCGCTGGTCGGCGCGCTGGAGAAAAACCCGGACGCCGCTGTGGCAAGCCCGTTATTGCTGAACGAGGACGGGTCGCCGCAGATTTGCTGGGCGCGCTTTCAAAATGTCGTAAGCGAAACGCGCGGCGCGCTCGACCGGTCGCAGTCCCCCTACCCTTTAGCGGATTTCGCCGACGCGAGCAAGCGCGCCGAAATGCGTCCGTTCGCCGTGGACTGGGTGGGCGGGGCGTGTTTTCTGGTCCGCGCCGACGCCGCCCGCGCGGTCGGTCTTCTCGATGAAAACTTTTTCATGTACGGCGAGGAAACCGAATGGTGTCACCGGCTGGGCCGGAACAATGGAAAAACCTTACTGGTTCCGACCGTCACCGTGACGCACCTGGGCGGGCGCAGCAGCGAGGCCGTCCCAGCCGCGACCCGGCTTCGCATCTACCAATCGTCGGTGCGCCTTTTTCGCATTTTGTACGGACCGGTCGGCTCGCTCACCCCGCGTTTTGTTGCGTGGGCGCGTTATACGCTGTTCGGCGTCAAGCATCGGCTTCGGCGCGGCGCAACCGCGTCGGGGTAGGGAGAAGGAGACGCCCCCCGCGCCGCCGAACTACCCCCCATCACCCGCGCTCAGGAAGGGGGACGAACGCCCCGGCGAAGATAGTCGCGAACGCACCGCCCAAAGCCGTAACCGACGACCCACGTTGCGCGTCTTACTTGCAAACAAGCCAGCGTGGCGACATGTTTGGAGAGATTTTATAGGAGCGGTCTCGCTTGTAATTGCGGTTGTCGTGGTAGGCGGGATTTTGATCGCGATTTTGTCGCTCGCCTCGAATAACGGGAAGCGTTCGTAGCCGTGACCCAAAAAGTACGGGAGCGTTGCTGTTATGATATTTGGAGTTTTCGCGCTTGCCGCCGTACTTACGGTTGCGCTTTTGATTATGGGTTTTGTCGTTATCATCGTTTTGTCTATTGCTGAAAGCAAAAAGCAACAGACCCCGTCGCATCGCCGTGATTGAGTATTGGCGTCAAGCACGGCAGGCCGCCCGGACATCATTTGCGCCGCGACTGCGCTCCTAATTCTCGTTTTCTCGTTTTCTCGCTTTCTCACTTGCAGTTGTAAAGGTTCACGTGTTCTATGCGTTCCGCGCCGTGTTCGACCCCATCCCGCTTTTTCGATCTGTCGCGGCTTGAAGTCGCGCTCGCGGTCGCGCTTCGGCTGGCGACCGCCGTGGTTTTGGGCGTGGGCGGCTACGGGGCCGCGCCCCCCAATGAAGCCCGCGCCGCGCAGGACCCCGTTTCCATACAGGGCGAGCCATGCTTCACCGGCATGAACCCGAACGGCGTCACGCCCCTTTTGATCACCCTGAAAAACGTCGGGCCGGGCCTTGACAGCGCATCGGTGATTGTGCGTTCGGAATCCGGCAACGGAGCCGCGCACCGCTACGAGTACGGTCCGATCAGCCTGCCAACCGGTAGCGTCAAGCAGTTGGTGGCGTACCCCGCGCTGGAATCGTATGTGCAAGGGGTAACCGTGTCGCTGGTGGGGCGGTTCCGAACGCGGCAAGCGCCGGTTCTGGGCCTTCTGCGCGGCGGGGGCGGCGACGGGCGACAGGTCGGCTATATTGGCGACCGCGTGGGCGGGCTTGCCTCGGTGCGCTCGCTCCGCGAAGCGGGCGGCGGTCCGGGTTTGGGAATCCCCTCAAGCGGCGTTAACACCCAGATAGAAAAGTCCCCGCTCAACGATTGTTACGCCAAGCCCGAAGCCGCGCCCGACCGGGCCGCCGGTTACAACGGCCTGTCCACGCTTGTCGTTGGCGACGGGGCCGAGCGTTTGAGCGCAAGTCAATGGGCCGCGATTCGGCAGTGGACGCTGGGCGGCGGCGCGCTGATTTTCACGGGCGGTGCGTCCGCGCCCCAAACCCGCGTCGCCGACGCCGCCCCGCTCATACCGGTTCAAAGGCTCCGCTCTTTCACCTTTGATCATTTGGAAGCAGGAGAAATCGCGTCCGGGAGCGGGGCGGTCCCGCCGGGCGCGATTGCGATTTTGTCCGGGCCGCTGAAAGCCGGGGCGGTTACCGTGGTTGAGCAGGGCGGACAGGCGATTATCGCCAAGATGCCGGTCGGCGCGGGTTCGTCCACGCTTCTCGCCTTTAACCCGTTTGAAAAGCCTTTGCGCGGCTGGAAGGGGCAGGTCGGTTTGTGGCAAGGCGTGATCCGGCTGTCCGCGCCGTCGCTCAATCAAGCGTCGTTGCGGCAGGTCATCCAAAGCCGCGAAGCGTTCACGGACACCCGCTACGGCGCATCGCCGCCCGGCCCCGCCGGTTCCGCCGCCCGCTCGAACCCGTTCCGCGTTCAGTTGCCGCCGACCTCGATTATTATCTATCTATTTCTCGCGTACTTCATTCTGGTCGTGCCAGTTTCGTACTTCGTTTTGAAGCGGTTCCGGCGCATGGAATGGGCGTGGTTCACCAGTCCCCTTCTCGCGGTTCTCTTCGCCTACGGCTTTTACCTGTTCACCGCCGAACTCTACAAGGCCGGGTTGTCCCAGCGCACCGCCGGTGTGGTGATCGCGGACGCCGGATTGGGCGGCGACGCCCGCTTTATCGGGTTCACCGAGCTGTTTTTCCCGCGCGGCGGCGTGTACCAGATTCGTATTCCCGGTTGCGAACTGTTGGAGCAAAGCGATGTGCAACAGGACTATTACTACGGTTCGAGCGGCGGGCAGATGAGCGTTCTGGAAACCATTGACAACGGAATCGAAACCGTCGCGCCGGATTTCGGCGTCGGCAACCTGGCGTTCCGCCGCTTGTACCACGCCGAGGCGGTACCGTGGGGGCGCGGTTTGCGCGCCGATATTCGGCGCGGACCCGCATCGGCGCGCGGAACCGAGCGGTCGTACACAGGCAAAATCACCAACGGCACCGGGCAAACGCTGAAGGGCGTCGCTCTGGTTTTGCCGTCCACCACGGGAACCGCGTCTGTCGAGCGGGGCGGGCGGCGCGGCGCGATCCCGGACGCCTTTGATTTCGTTCAACTTGGCGACATCGCGCCCGGCGAGACGAAAACCATCGGCAAAATTCTGTCGTCCACCCGCAACAACGGTCGGGCAGAGGCGCGCAAGGGCGCGCTCGCCGCGATTTACCAAGCCCTCACGCAAGGAAACGGAAGAAGCGATGAAACCGCCAGCCACAACGGCGCGCTTCTGGTCGCGCAAACCAGCGGCGCAGCGTTCGGTCCGGGAACACTGGGCCGGAGCGTCGGCGGCGACCAAAGCGTTCTCGCGCTTGTCGCGGTTCCGGTGCGCTAGGCGGGGAAGGGTGTTGGGTGTTGGGTG
>CAXUMS010000146.1:0-12804 GCA_964252165.1 uncultured Armatimonadaceae bacterium | reverse complement strand
GTCCCCCCCTTATTGGGGGTTAGGGGGCCTTCTGTACCGGGGGCGGGGGGGGCTTTTCGCATTAGTCGCTCGCGCCTTCCAGGCGACGCCGCGCCTCGCTACGGCGGTACGGGTGCTGTGAGATGTTGAGCAGAACGCCCACGCTCATCAGGGTCAGCACGAGCGACGAGCCGCCGTACGAGAAGAACGGGAGCGGAACGCCGGTCGCGGGAATGGACGCGGTCACGACCGCGACGTTCACGATCCACTGCACCGCGATAATCCCGGTCAGGCCGGTCGCTATCAATGATCCCTGCGGGTCGCGGGTGCGCCTTGCGATATCAAAGCCTTTGGCGCACAGCACAAGGAACAGCGTCATCACCACGCCGGTTCCGACCAGGCCGAACTCCTCGCCGATAATGGCGAAGATAAAGTCCGTGCGCTGGGCGGGCAGGGAGCCGCGCCGCTTTTGCCGCGATTCGCCAAAGCCCACGCCGGTCGGGCCGCCGGTTCCAAAGGCGAGGAGGCTTTGTCGAATCTGGTAGCCGGTGTTGAGCGGATCGTTGTCCGGGTTAACAAACGTGGTAACGCGCTTCCAGCGGTAGCCATCGGTTCCCTGATGCAGAACTACGCCGAGCGCGCAAACAGAAAACACAGCGAGAAGGGCCGCAAGCCACTGAATACGCATTCCGCCCGTGTAAAAAAGGAGTAACACGACCAACAAGATCGTGATCGCGGTTCCCATATCCGGCTGACGCTCGACCAGAACGACAAGGCCGAGCGCGATCAGCAACCGGGGGAACACGCCGGTCCAGAATGTCCCCATCAAGCGCGGGCGCGCGGCGATAACGCGCGCCAAATACAAAACGATCGCGAACTTGGCGAACTCGGACGGTTGGATACGAATCGGGCCATACCCGATCCAGCGGGTCGCGCCCTGCGCATCGTGTCCGATATGCGGGATATGGACCGCGATCAAAGCGGCGAACGTGACCAAAAGAAGCGGGAACGCCCAGCGCGCGAGCTTCCAGTACGAGATGCGCGACATCAAAAGCATCGCTCCCAGACCGATCACGGCCCATAGCGCTTGCTTTTTGAAGAAGTACATCCCGTCGCCGTACATCTCGTAGGCGAGCGGATACGACGCATCGAAGACCATCGAAACGCCGAGCGCGACCAGTATCAGCGTCAGGCCGAACAAAAACCGGTCCGGCGCAAAACGTTTATCGCCCCGGTCGCTTATCGCCCCGCCGCCGCTTCGGGTTCCATTGTTTATCGTTGTCGCCGCCACGCTGGTTTAGTTCCCTTCCCCGCCATCGCTGTCGCCATCATCGCCCGTCTCGTGTCGCACCGCATCGCGGAACGCCTGCCCGCGCTGTTCAAAGCCCGCGTACATATCGAAACTCGCGCAACCGGGCGCAAGCATCACGGTATCGCCATCGCGCGTGTTGGACGCCGCCCGGCGCACCGCATCGTCCATATCGCCCGCGATTTCTACATCGGACAGGCCCGCCGCGCGCAACTCGTTCGCAAGAACCGTTGCCGCCTCGCCGATCAAAACCGCGCGGCGAGCGTGACCGGCAATCGCGCGGGCCATTCCGGATAAATCGCCGCCCTTATGCTTGCCGCCCGCAATAACTACGAGCGGCCCGTCCACCGCCGAAACCGATGCGGAAACGGCGGCGGGGTTGGTACACATCGAGTTATTGATATAGCGGACGCCATCGTTCGTCGCGACCAACTCCATCCGGTGCGCGACGCCATTAAAGTTTTTGACGCCGTTTCGGACCGCGTCGGCGTTGATACCGAATGCAAGCGCGACGGCGGCGGCGGCGAGAACGTTCGCCACATTATGCCGACCGGGAAGCGGCAATTCGGCGGCCTCCATCAGCATAAACTCGCGCTTATCCGGACCCATGCCGGTGGCCCAGAGCATACCGCTCCGCTCATATGTTCCCCGCAAAACCGGCGCGCCCGCCACCGAGAAGTTCCATTCCTCGCCCATACCCACCCCGCGCGCCGCCCGCAAAACCGCCTCGTCATCGGCGTTCAAAACCGCGACATCATCCGGCTCCTGCGCGCGGAACAGGTTAGACTTGGCGCGCGCGTACTCGTCCATATGGGCGTGTCGGTCCAAATGGTCGGGCGACAAATTCAGCCACGCCCCGACTTTGGGGCGGAACCGCTCGGTCCATTCCAGCTGGAAACTCGAAATCTCGGCCACAATCACCGCGTCCGCGCCCGCGTCCACAGCGGCCTCGATCAGCGGCAGTCGTCGCCCCTTGTCCTCGGCGATATTTCCCGCAACCCACGTTTGCCGTCCGGCCTCCCGGCAAATCGCGCCCAAAAGCGCCGCCGTGGTGGTTTTCCCGTTGGTGCCGGTGACCGCCAGAATCGGCGCGCGGCACAGCCGGTACGCGACCTCGATCTCGCCCAAAACGGGAACGCCGCGCTTTACCGCTTCGACAAGCGGGGCCGCATGGCGCGGAACGCCCGGCGACGGCACGATCAAATCGGTTGCGGTCCAGTCTATCTCGGACGAGCCAAGCGCGAGCGTGACGCCGTCGCCGAGCGCGCGGGCGTCCGCGACACGCGCGGCGGAGAGTTCCGCTTCGGGTTTGGCGTCGTACACGCGAACCCGCGCGCCCCGGTCCCTTAGCACGTGCGCGGTGGCAAGCCCGGTCGCGGCAAGCCCGATAACGGCGACGTTCTTTCCCCCCCACTCGTTCACGACAGGCGCGTTCATTAAATCCCCTCCCCCGCCCGCTGTGCGAGCGGCGACAGGTACGGCAACAATAGTAGCCCTAGCGCGGCGGCGACAAGGCCCGCAATCCAGAAACGCGCGACCACATGCGTTTCGCGCCAGCCCAGCTCCTCAAAATGATGGTGGAGCGGCGCGCGACGGAAAACCCGATGGGCTTTTGCGTACTCGATTCCTTTTTTGATGCGGCGGTACTTGAACACGTAGCGCTGGAGCATCATGGACGCCATTTCGGCAAGATAAACCAGGCCGACGACAAGGAGCAAAATCTCCTGTTTCGCCGCGAGCGCGCCCGCCGCAAGGCCCATGCCGAGCGCGAGCGAGCCGGTATCGCCCATGAACACGCGGGCCGGGTGGGCGTTGAACCAGAGAAAGCCCGCGCACGCGCCCGCGACCGCGCCGTAAAACAAACCGATCTCCGGCGATAAAACGCCCACCGATGCGCCCAGCGCAAGCGCGGCGATCAGCGTCACGCCGGACGCAAGGCCGTCCAAACCGTCGGTGAAGTTGACCGCGTTGCCGAACAAGCAGATATACAAAACGCCGAACAGGTAGTACAGCAGTCCCAGATTGAAATCGCGCGCGCCGAGCGTTATGTACGTGGTGAACCCGGCGCGCTCGGTCAGGGCGAGGCCGGTCATAAACAGCGCGCCTACCAGCAACTGTAAGCCGAGTTTCGCCCGTTCGGACAAGCCCGCCTTGTTTTGTTTCTTCCGCGCTTTGCCCAGATCATCTAACAGCCCGATGCCGCCCGCAAGGAGGAACGCGCTTAGGACAAGCGCGAGACGGACCGGGCTGTTATTGCCCATCTGAGCGCGCCAAACCACCGACGAAACCAGTCCGGCCAATAGAACGGCGGCGATAATCAGCAAGCCGCCCATCGTGGGCGTGCCGTGCTTAACCTGATGCGACGCAGGGGCGTCGCCGGACACGGGCTGACGCGCTTTCGACGCGGCAAGGTACGCGATCACGGGCTTGCCGCCCGCAAGCGCGATAAGGGCCGCGACCACGAATGCAAAAGCCGTCGCGCCGAAACTCCCGGGCAACGTCACGACGCGTCGCCTTTGTCGTCATTGGCGCCCACGGCAGGCGTTCCGGCTCCCCCATTGTTGGGGGCGGGGGAGGCTTCAGGCGGGGCCGGGGAAACCGTCGCCGAGGCGACTCCTTGCTTATCCGCTTCCTTCGCGCCCGTGATTTCCTGAGCGACGGGCGCGGGCGAGTTTGTATCCGCTGTCGCGGCTTCCTCCGCCGACACGCCGAGCGCGACCACAATTTGTTCCATCGCCATTGCCCGCGATCCTTTTACCAAAACCACGTCCCCCGGTTGCACGATGAGCGGGAGCAGGCGCGCCGCCTCGGCGGTAGTTTCAAATTGATGGATGTTATCCAGCGAAAAACCGTCCGCGACCGCGCCGGAGACAATACGCGTTCCCATCTCGCCGATTGTCACCAGCATATCCGGCGCGTACTTCGCCGCCGCGCGCCCGACAAGGCGATGGCCCTCGTCGGCGTAAACGCCCAATTCGCGCATCTCGCCCAGAACCGCGATGCGCTTGCCGCTCGGGCCGACCGGGGCGGCGAGCAGGGCTTGCAAGGCGCCCACCATCGAGTCCGGCGCGGCGTTATACGCATCGTTTAGCACCGACACACCGTTCGCCCCAGCCTGCGTTTCCAAACGCATCGCGGGCGGCGTCCACGACGCGAGCGCGCTCGCCATGTCCGCAAGGGGAACGCCTAAATGCCCGCCCACCGCAACCGCGAACAAGGCGTTCAAAACATTGAACCGCCCCGGCGACGGAACCGTAAGTTCGGTTTCGCCCCACGGCGTTAGGGCATGGCAACGCCAGCCGCTTCCCTGCCGTACAATAGCCGTGGCTTTTATATCCGCGTCGGCGTCCAGGGCGCAGGTCAGAATCTTGCCCGCGAACTTGGCGCGCAACCGTTCTAAAAACGCATCGCCTGCGGGAAGAACGGCAAGGCCGGTGTCCGGCGGCAACCCTTCCAACAGTTCGCCTTTGGCATCCGCAATCGCCTCCTGGGTGCCGAGCAATTCGATATGCGATACGCCGACATTGGTGACCACACCCACTGTCGGGGCGGCGATCTCGGCAAGGCGGCGGATTTGGCCTTCGCCGCGCATTCCCATCTCGACAACCACGGCGGTATGATTATCGCTTAGTTGAAACAGCGTGCGCGGAACGCCGATTTCGTTGTTGAAGTTCGCCTCGCTTTTGAGAACGTCGAACTTTGCGCCTAAAACGCGCGCAAGCATTTCCTTAACCGTGGTTTTGCCCACGCTTCCGGTCACGGCGACCACCGGCCCGTGGAAATCGTCGCGGATATGACGGGCAATATCTCCGAGCGCATCCAGGGCGTCGCTGACAACGATGTGCGGCAGGTGCGCCTCGTCCAGATGAAGCGTGCGCTCCACCATAAACGCCGCCGCGCCCTTATCCCGCGCCGTGTCGAGAAACGCGTGACCGTCGCGCTCGGCCTTCAGCGCAACAAAGAGCGCGCCCGGCGCAAGCGTGCGCGTGTCCGTGGAAACCGACGTGATCGTTTCCTCGCCAGACCCGCCAACGACCTCCGGGCCGTCCACGAGCGCGCCGCCCGTGACTTCCACAATTTCGTCCAACGTTAGCGGCTTCATAGTTGCGTTTCCCTCGCCGCTTTCTCGCTGTTTCGCGCGCGAATTGCGACCTCGGCGGTTGAAACATCGTCGAAGGGATAGGTCGTATGACCTACGATTTGGTAACTTTCGTGGCCTTTGCCCGCGATAACGATGGTGTCGCCCGGTTCGGCCTCATTTACGGCGAGCGTGATCGCAGTTCGGCGGTCCGGTTCACGAATAATACGCGCGCCCGGCCCGTTCATGCCAGTCAAAATGTCATCAATAATACCGCTTGGCTCTTCGGTGCGCGGGTTGTCCAACGTGACAATCGCAACATCGGAAAGATCCAGCGCAATCTTTCCCATAAGCGGACGCTTGGTCCGGTCGCGGTCGCCGCCGCACCCGAACACGGCGATAAGCCGCCCGGTTGTGAGCGCGCGGGCGGAACGAAGTACATTGTCCATACCGTCGGGCGTGTGCGCGTAGTCCACCAGAACCGCGAAATCCTGTCCGGCCCGAACCGGCTGAAACCGACCGGGAACGGCGGCGCAATTCCCCAGGCCGGTTTCAATATCCTCAAGGCTCAGACCGCGCGCAAGCCCGTACCCGATAGCGGCAAGGGCGTTCGCGACGTTGAAGTCGCCGCCAAAACCCAGGTAAACGTCGAGCGGTCCGTCCGGCGTATCCACCGCAAAACGCAACTGCTCCACGGCAGGCCGAATATCACGAGCGCGCAAATCGGCGCGAGCGTCGCCGGACGGCGAGTATGTTAATGTGCGCGCGGCGCGCGTCCTTTCAGCGTAATGTCGCCCCGCCGCGTTGTCAATATTCAGCACGGCGGTGAACGATTTGCCCGCGCTTTTCGCCGTGTCCGCGTAATCGGTGAATAGGCGCGCTTTGGCGTCGCGGTAGCCTTCCATCGTTTGGTGAAAGTCCAGATGGTCCTGCGTCAGGTTGGTGAAAACGCCCACATCAAAGGCGCATCCTTCCGTACGTCCGAGCGCGAGGGCGTGGGACGCAACCTCCATCGCCGCCGTTTCCACGCCTTCATCCCGCATCTCGCGGAACAAGCGTTGCAGGTCCGGCGCTTCGGGCGTGGTGCGGTCGCCGGGCAGGGCGCGGCCCCGGATGGTCGCGCCAAGCGTGCCAATCGTTCCGGTCGTGTCGCCGTACGCGCGCCCGATGGCGTCAATCATCAGCGTGGTCGTGGTTTTACCGTTGGTTCCGGTCACGCCCGTGAGAAACAAGTCGTGTGTCGGGTTACCGTAGAACGCGCAGGCGAGCGGCGCAAGAGCCGCGCGCGCATCCGGCACGACAATACGCGGAACCGGCAAATCGGCGAACTCACCCGCACGGTCGGCTTGCAAAACCACCGCCGACGCGCCCGACGCAACCACCTCGCGCACGAATTCGTTGCCGTCGAAGCGCGCCCCCGCCACGGCGACAAACAGAAAACCGGGCTTCACCTGACGAGAATCGTAGGCGAGACCGGACAACGAAACGACGCCTCCAATAAACGCGTCAGGCGAAACGATTGTTCCTCTAACCGCGTCGGCAAGGCGTGAAAGCGTAGGGGGCGTTTCATTTGGTTTTGGTTCCTGCTCGCTATAACTCATCCGCCGCATCCCGCCTTGTTGTTCGTTCTCTACCCGCGTCAAAAGGCGAATGCGCTTTTAATGCAAGCGCATTCGCCTTCTCGTATACCATGCCGCTCCCGCCCGGTAAAGCAAGCAGGCGCCCCGGTTCTTGTGCGCCCCGGAGCTGCATCTACTCGTCGCGGAGCGAATCCGCGCCGCGCCGATGACCTGTTCCGCTTGCGCTCACTTTATCGCGCGGGATGCGGCGAACGCGCAGGGCTTTTTCCGCGATCTCCTTGAAGATCGGGGCCGCGACCTCGCCGCCGTAATGCTGCCCCTGCGGCGCGGTAACGGCGACCAGAATCACAAACTCCGGCTTGCTCATCGGGGCCATACCAACAAAGGACGCGACAAACTTGCTACCGTAATGCCCATGCTCGGCGATCTGCGCGGTTCCGGTTTTGCCGCCTGCGGTGTAGCCGTCCAATTGCGCGAGTTTGCCGGTTCCCCGCTCCACAACCTGTTGTAGCATCTGGCGCATGGCGCGAGCGGTTTCGCTCGACACCACCGGGCGCCCCTCGGGAATAATGGCGGGCCGGTTTGTTTTGGTTTCCGAGTCGCGGTAACCCCACACGATATGCGGGGCGTGATAAATGCCGTCGCTTGCGATAGCCCCATAAGCGGCGGCGAGCTGAAGCGGCGTCACCGAAATCCCTTGACCGAACGCGACGTTGGCGAGTTGAATATCCGACCAACTCGACGACGGCGACAGTATTCCCGGGCTTTCGCCGGGCAAACCTGCGCCAGTTCTTTTTCCGAACCCAAAGCGGGTTTCGTACTCGTACAGTTTGTCCTTGCCCAGATACGACGCGCACTGCGCGGTTGCGACGTTGCACGAGTTGACAATCACGTCAACCAGCGACTCGTCGCCATGCCCGCTATGTCCGCCGTGGGACGCGCAGTGGATGGTCTTTCGCCCGATGGTATGCGCTCCCGTACAGTAAAAGTACGTGGACGGCGTGACTTTCTTTTCCTCGAGAGCGGCGGCGATGGTCATCACCTTGAGCGTCGACCCCGGCTCGAACACCGACTCCACGACACGGTTGGCGCGCGCTTCGGGCGGGGACGCTTCCCGGCGGTTGACGTTGTACGTGGGCAAACTCGCCGACGCGATAATCTCGCCGGTTTTGGAATCCAGCACAACGGCGACAGCGGATTGGGCGCGGGCTTTTTCAAAACCTTTGATCAGGGCTTTTTCCGTCGCGCTTTGAATCTCGCTATCGAGCGTAAGCAACACATCGCGCCCGTGGGATGCGGGCCGATCTGCGGAAACCGTGCCGGGAATAAGGCGGTTTTTCGCGTCGAATTGGCCCTTTAAGAGGCCTTGCTTGCCCGCGAGCGAGCTGTCCAGGTAGCCTTCCAAACCGCTCAGGCCTTCGCCGCCCTTGCCCGTAAAGCCAAGAATATGCGCGGCGAGGTTGCCGTTCAGCGCGAACCTTCGCGACGACGGCAGAACGCCGACGCCCGTGATCTTGGCCTTGCGAACATTGTCTTGAACGCTCTCCCCTATCGTAGCGGGGATGCGCTGGGCGATCTCGATGGTGCGATAGCGGCCCGATTTACCCCGGACCAAACCGCGCGCGGCGAATGTTCCGGCGACATCCACGCCCGGTACATTTTTCAGAAGCGCGGTCAAGCCGCTCAGGGCGGCGTTTTTTCGCGTTTCAAATGTGTCACCGGCCTTAGGGTTCTGGTTCGGGAGCCACATGTTCGGGTCCACGATGATGTCGGCGGACGGCTGGTTGTGGGCGAGCAGAATGCCATTTCGATCCAAAATTACCCCGCGCTGGGCAAGAAGCGGAATGGCTTTGGTTCGCATCTTTTCGGCCTCGCGCACAAACTCATCGTGCCGCACAACCTGAAGATGACACAAACGCGCGCCAAGCGCGAGGTACGCCAATCCAAAGCACGCGCAAACGCGCACGACACGGCTGGAAATCCCGATAGTCGAAGCGGCGGCTTTGGCGCGCCGGGATGCGCGCGTATGCCCGGCCCGCTCAGCGGCGGCGCGACGGTTGGCGTCGCGCGCGGGCGAGGCGGGCAAAGGCGCGGCGACGTTGTTGCGACGGGCGCCGCTTGATTGCGGGTGCGCGGCGGGGGCGTTCGGGGTCGGTCGGCGACGCCCGAAAGCGTCACCGCCGCCGCTTCCTGATCGGGCGGTTTCTGTTACAGCCATTCGTGGATGGTGGCTCCGTGTCGAGTGCGACGAGAATGAGAAAAATATAAACGAGAAAAATGCGAGTTGGAATGCGGAGGATTTAGTCCTTTACAGAAACCGGGGAGGATTCGCCGCCCTCCGCCGCACCGTAAATCGGCTGCAGCGCGGCATCGGTGGGCGCAAGAACCTGCGCGTCCGGTTCGTTCGCCCCAGGCGCATCGGTTAAATTCAGTTTGTGCGCGCGTTCGGCGACCGGGCCGGGCAACACCAAATTACTGATCTCGGCGCGCAAACCGTCTTCCTGCGCTTTCGCGTTTTGCATTTCCCGCTTGATACGGGACAATTCAAAATCTTCCGCCGTGACGCGCGCCCAGAGCGATACCTGAAAGCACAACAGCCCGGCGGCGACAGCGGCGACCATCACAGCAAACGTTTCCGGGCTACGCCACGTCCAATGCTGGACCGTGCGCGACACACGCCCGCCCCGGTTCGCCATCGGGCGGCGGCGCCCTTGAACCACGGGAGCGGATTTCAAACGCATATGCTCGGGAAGCGGGTACGTTCTCGCGCCGCCGTGCCGTCCCTGCAGGGTAGCGCGTTCGTTTGCGTCAAAGGGTTGAGCCGCCGCTCGCCTTGCGCCGCCGCCTTGTTTTGGTTCCGCAATCATCCGTTCATTCTCCGCGTTCGGGCGATACTGCCGTCCTGCCGCACATTTGCATTCAACCGCGTTAGTTCGCGTTAGTTCGCGTTAGCCCGCGGTGCGCCGCTCCGCCACCCGCAACTTCGCGCTTCGTGCGCGCGGATTCGCCCGTACCTCATCCGCGCCCGGCGCGATAGGCTTTTTCGTCAACACCGTCAAAATCGGCGGGGGCGGCGGCGTTGGGTCGGGCATATCCGAGTTCACGCGCTTCCCCGACAATTCGTTCAAAACGTCCTTAACGATCCGGTCTTCGAGCGAATGGTACGAGATAACGGCAAGTCTGCCGCCCGGCGCCAGAACCGACGCCGCGCCGCGCACCGCGACCTCTAAAACCTCAAGTTCGCGGTTCACCGCGATCCGAATCGCTTGAAACGTTTTCGTGGCCGGATGAATTTCGCCGGGCCGGGTCCGAAACGGCATCGCGCCCCGCACCGCATCCGCCAAATCTTCCGTTGTTTCAAGCGGCTTCACGCTCCGCCGCTGAACAATCTCGCGCGCAATCTGCCGGGACCGCGTTTCGTCGCCGTACTCCCACAAAATCCGCGCGATTTCCGACTCCGGCAGATTATTGACGAGATCCGCCGCCGTTGGCGCCGCGTTGTCCTCGGTCGCATCCATCCGCATATCGAGCGGACCGTTGTAGCGAAACGCGAACCCGCGCCGCGCAGTATCGAGTTGGTGCGACGATACCCCTAAATCCATCAGAACGCCGTCCACGCCGCTCCATCCCTCGCCCGCAACCGCATCCGCAATTCTTTCAAAGTTCACGCGCCGAAGCCGAATGTCCACATCGGCCACGTCCGCAAGCGTTCGCCCCGCCTCCGCAATCGCATCCGCGTCCTGATCAAGCGCGAGTAGCGCCCCCCCGGGCGTAAGCCGCAAAGCGAGCGCGCGGGCATGACCGCCGCCGCCCAGGGTCGCATCCGCCATCCGCCGCCCCCCGGCAGGCTGTAATGCGTCCAGAACCTCCGCAAGCAAAACCGGCGTATGGTACGTACTCATTCAGGTTAGCCAGAAAGTTGATAGCGAGAAGTCCCGAAGGAAAGAAAGTCACAAAAGAAAACTTTGCGGAACTGTCAGGGCTTGCTTTCGCGCTTTCTCGCTATCAACTTTCTGGCTTTATCCTAAAACGCTTTTCCCAATCCGACTTCCACGGCGGACTGCATGATGTCATCGTCGCTCAGGCTCTCGTTAAAAGCGTCCCAACTGGTTCGCCCCCACACCTCGATGCGCTGTCCCGCCCCAACAATCGCCACTTCCTCATCAATGGCGGCGAACTCCCGCAGGTTAGCGGGAATCGCGACACGCCCTTGATTGTCCACCTGCGTTTCCACGGCCTCGGCGGAGAACCAGCGTTGCAGGCGGATCGTATGCCGATCCAGCGCGGGCTGGGCTTGGAGTTTTTCCTCCATGTCGGCGAAATCTTTTTCGCGATAAACAAAAAGGCAACGGTCCAGACCTTTGGTGATAACAAACGTGTTGCCGAGTTCGCTCCGAAAGCGCAGGGGAATGATCACCCTCCCCTTGTCATCCACGGAATGATAATGCGCTCCCCGGAACAACTATCGCCCTCCACTAAGTTACCACTTGCCGCCACTTGAAAAATTGTAGACTACGTGCGCCGCAGTGTCAACGCTTTTATGCAAAATAAGCGGTTATTTTTGTTTTCCCCTGCATTATGTAGGCGTTTCCTCCCTGTTGGCGCGCAAAAACGCGTTTTTTGTTCGCTTTTCTGTTTGCTAACCCTTGTTTGACGCAACCCCGCCCCGCCCGTTATACTGACGCAAGAAAACAACGCGCGCAACGCCTTCCCTCCCTCCGCCGCCACCGTTCCCCTTTTTCGCGGTTTCGCTTGGAATTGGGGGTTTGGTGGAGGCGCGGGGAGGACCTGACAAACATCATGCTTGAAATCAACCGCGACGCCCCTTACACGCTTGGCGTGGATCTGGGCGGAACCAATGTGCGCGCCGCCGTTCTGGACCGCGACGGGAAATTATTAGGGTCGGGACGCGCGCCGTCGCTTGCTACGGAAGGCGTAGAAAATACCGTCTCGCAAATTGTCCACGCCGCGAAAACCGCGATTCGCTCGGCGGGCGTCAAGGACAGCGAGGTTACCGGCGTCGGTATCGGCGTGCCGGGCCATATAGATCCGAAAGCGGGCGAGGTTTTGTGGGCGCCGAATTTCTACGAAAAAGGCCAACCCTACCGCAATATCCGCCTGGGCGATCCTATCGAGGCGCAACTAAACCTGCCGGTCCTGATGGGCAACGACGCCAATGTCGCCGCTTTGGGAGAGTTCCGCTTCGGCGCGGGCCGCGCAATTCGCTCGATGGTGATGGTGACGCTCGGAACCGGCATCGGCGGCGGCATTATCCTGGATGGCAAACTCTGGACCGGCGCGACCGGCGGGGCGGGAGAAATAGGCCATATCATTATCGCCGCAGGCGGCAGGGGCGGCGCGGCGGCGTTCGGAAGCCTTGAGTCTATGGGCCAAATCGCCGCCATCACCGAGTCCGCCGCGCGCAAAATCTGCGCGGGACGCAAAACCAGCCTCACCGACAGCCCGGACTTCGATTGGCACTTCTTGACCCCGAAAGACATCGCCGACGCCGCCGCAACCGGCGACGCCGTCGCTATCGAGGTCTTTGAGGAAACCGGTTCCTACGTCGGTCTCGGCATCGCCTCGATCATCAATCTCCTGAATCCGGAAATGGTCGTGATCGGTGGCGGCGTCGCCCAGTCCGGCGATATTATCTTAGACCCGATCCGGCGCGCGACCCGCGCCAACACGATCAAAACGATGTACGATGTCTGCGACATCGTCCCCGCCGAACTCGGCGACGACGCCGGCATCTACGGCGGCGCTTCCCTCATCCTCGACGCCGCTGAGGGTTAGCCGTTTTGTTTGTGGTTCACGTTTTGTGGGCGCCCTACGCGGGCGGCGCCCCCTCAAGCCGG
>CAXUMS010000145.1:0-12898 GCA_964252165.1 uncultured Armatimonadaceae bacterium | reverse complement strand
GGCGACCGCTTCAAGCCGATGTGCAGGCGCTTCTTCCGCCGCCCGAATACAGCGCGCCGGACGGCGCGGGCGCGTCCGGCGTCGCTTCGGATGATCTTGTTTATTTGGACACGCTTGAGGCCGGGCTTGCACAAGCGAAAGCCGAGAACAAGCCCATCTTTATTGACTTCACCGGCTACACCTGCACGAACTGCCGCCGCATGGAGCAAACGATCTTCCCGGTTCCCGAGGTGAAGGCGGAGTTGTCGAAATTCGTGCGCGTCCGCCTGCATACCGATGACCTCAAACGGGGAACCGCGTTGCAGGCGTATCAGGAGAAAACGTTCGGCGATATTTCGCTTCCGATGTACGCCATTCTGTCGCCGGACGGCGCGCCGCAAACCAAGCCGGTTGGTTTCACCCGCGACGCCGCAGGCTTCGCCGCGTTCCTGCGGGCCGGGCGCGAGAAAGTCGCGACAACAACCCCGCAGGTCGCCAGGCAATAAACTCGCGCTTACGCCGCGCCCTCCCAAATAAGGCGCGGCGTAAAGTCAATGCGGTCACACGCGACGCAAAACAACCGCACCCCGTCCACGATTTCTCCATCGAACGCAAGTTTCTCGTCGTCGGGAAGCGATGCAACATGAACATGACCGTACGCGCACACGGCCACGCCCGCTGAGGCAAGATCGGCAAGGTATGGTTGCGGCGGATAGTGCGTCATGGCAAGGCGCGTTTCACAGTGCGCGATAGCCGCCAGGCCGCTCGCAAGCAAGCGCCGCTCGCGCTCCAGTATCTTGTGGTCCGCGCGCTCGTCTTGGGCGCCCGCTTCCGGCGTGAACCACCCGCGCGTCCCGGCGACGCCCACGGCGCCGTTCCAAAGAACCACGGGTGGCGCAAGCAATCCGGGAAAATCGAGCGACTTTCGCGATTCCCACCAGTAATCGTGGTTGCCCTTGATCGCGATCTTGATACCAGGAAGCGACGCCAAAAACGCCAGGTCGGGCAATGCATCAGCCCGCTTGGTCGCCCATGATAAATCGCCGGGCAAAAGCAACACATCGTCCTCGCCCACCACGCGCCACGCGTTCTCCGCTATCTTCTCCTGATGCCCTATCCACTGCGGCCCAAATCGGTCCATCGTCTTCCCGACCGCCGCCCCCAAATGCGTATCTGCGAGCGCAAAAATTTTTCTCATTAAGATTTTTAACCACAAAGACGCAAAGGACACAAAGAAGGGAGTAAGAGTTGAAGCAAATTACTTTTGTTTCTTCCCTCGATCTTCTTTGTGTCCTTTGCGTCTTTGTGGTTAAAAATCTTCTTTTAGAGTGGGTCTATAAGCCGGATTCTGTCTTTGTATGGTCATCTATCTGGGACGCTTGTCGCCAAGCGCCTCGTGCGGCCCTTCCCAGGGGATCGGCGGGCAACGTCATCTCCCCCGCAGACGCGGCCTTCCGCGCCCTTTCGGGCCTTGCTTCCGATGGGGTTTGCCGGGCCGACATGTCTCCATATCGCCGGTGCGCTCTTACCGCACCATTTCACCCTTACGAGACAGCCAGAGAGTTGACAGCAAGAAGGTAAGAAAGTCGGAACGGACGATGCCGTAGCGCCTTCCTCTCTGACTTTCTTGCTTTCTTGCTGTCAACTCTCTGGCTGTCTCGCGGTATCTTTCTGTTGCACTTTCCGTCGGGTCGCCCCGCCTTGCCGTTAGCAAGCATCGCGCCGTGCGAAGCCCGGACTTTCCTCAGCGGCTTACGAACGTCCGAAAACGATGGTAAACCGCCGCGACCACCCGACCCACTCCAATCCGGCATTATATCGTTTCGCGCAGGGCGAGGGGGATTTTCAGGAATCGCGTTCGATAATGAAGCGGGCGAACGAGTGGAGCGGGGCGGCGGTATCGGCGAACGGGGCAAGGGCGAGAACAGCGTCATCGGACGCGGCGCGGGCGAGTCGGCGCGATTCATCGAGGCCGAACACTTTGGGGTAGGTCGCCTTGTCGTTTTTAACATCGGACCCGGACGGTTTGCCGAGCGTTGCGTCGTCGCCGGTCACATCGAGGATGTCGTCTATGATTTGAAAGGCGAGGCCGACATGATCGCCATAGGCGCGCAGGGCGGCTTCCTGTCCGGGCGTCGCGCCAGACAAAATCGCGCCGGAAAGGATGGACGCATTCAGGAGCGCGCCGGTTTTGCGGGCGTGGATGCTTCGCAAAACTTCCGCGTCCACATCACGGCGTTCGTAATAAATATCGTCTACCTGCCCGCCCACCATGCCCGCCGTGCCGGACGCGTCCGCGATTAGACCGATAACCCGCACGAGCGTTTGGGCGTCGGGCGCGGTTTGGTGGTTGGCGATGGTGGAGAAGGCGTGCGTGTGCAGGGCGTCACCGGCGAGAATCGCCATCGCCTCGCCGAACCGTTTGTGCGCGGTCGGCAAACCGCGCCGAAAGTCGTCGTCGTCAATCGCGGGAAGATCGTCGTGGATAAGCGAAAACGTGTGGATCATCTCGATCGCGCAGGCGGTCGGCAAAACCGCGTCCCCGCGTCCGCCCACGGCCTCGGCGGCGGCAACACAAAGCAGGGGCCGGATCCGCTTCGCGCTTCCGCCTAAAAGGCAGTAACGCATCGCTTCGTGGATCGAGGCGGGCGGGGAGGTTGCGGGCGGGGCGTACCGGTCGAGCGAGGCATTGATAAGCGCCGCGCGGCTCGCCATGTACCGGGTGAAGTCAAAGAGAACCGAGGGGGCGGCGGAGTTGCTCAACGAGGCGCGCCGCCTTCCACGGACCGTTCGGCGGCCTTTACCGTGTTTTGCAAAAGCCACGCAATCGTCATCGGGCCGACGCCGCCCGGCACGGGCGTGATCGCGGACGCGACGCGTGCGCAGGAGGCGAAGTCGCAGTCGCCCACATCGGTGTCGCGGCCCGGAACCCGGTTATAGCCCGCATCGAGAACCACGCAACCCGGTTTTATCATGTCGCCCGTGATCATCTCCGCGCGGCCCACGGCGGCGACTAGAATATCGGCCTGACGCGTGATGTCCGTGAGATTTTCGGTTTTCGAGTGGCACACGGTCACAGTCGCGTTTCGGTTCAAAAGCAACAGCGCCATTGGCTTCCCTAAAATGACGGACCGCCCGATAACAACCGCATGCTTGCCCTCGATGGGAAGATGATACCGATCTAAAAGTTCGATCATCCCGGCGGGCGTGCAGGCGTTGAATAGGGCGTCGCCCTTGACCAGATCGCCCAAACTCGCGCGACCGATACCGTCCACATCCTTATCCGGCGACACCTCGGCTAAAACCACGTACTCGTCCAGGCCTTTGGGCAAGGGATGCTGAACCAAGATGCCGTGGACCAGCGGATCGGCGTTGAGTTCGCGCACGGCCTGCATCACCTCGTCCTGCGTCACGTCCGCGCCAAACTCGCGCGCGGTAGATGCGATGCCCGCCTTCTCGCACGCCTTGCGCTTCATGCGAACATACGTCACGCTCGCCGGGTTATCTCCGGCAAGCACGGCGGCAAGGCCGGGCGTGACGCCGAAATCGCTCTTCAGACGCGCGGCGCGGGCGGCGACCTCGGCGCGAATTATTTTGGCGGTCGCGGTTCCATCGAGAAGGATCGGCTCACTCACCGGCGGTAGCTCCTTCCGCATTTGCGTTCGCCAGACCGTTTTTCTCTTCCGCATCGCGAACCAGCGCGCCCAGAACGCCGTTCACGAATTTGCCGGATTCGTTGGTGGAGTATTTTTTCGCCAGTTCCACGGCTTCGTTGACAACGGCCCCCATCGGGGCGTCGCTTGCGTGGAACAGAATCTCGGCTGCGGCAAGGCGCAAAATGTTGCGGTCCACGGCGGTTTGACGCGCGACCGGAAAGCCGACCGCGAACTTGTCGATTTCGGCGTCGATCTTTTTGAGACTGCCTAACGTGCCGGAAACCAGCGTACGCATAAATTCCGCGCTTTTCTCGTCCATCTCCGAGGCGGTCACGGACTCTTCCACCACCTCGGTTGCGGATTGCTTTCCGATGTCCACGGTGTACAGCGCGCGCAGGGCCGTTTCGCGCGCCAGTCGCCGCGACGACGCCATACTGCTGAACGGCGCCGGGTTGTCCTGCCCGCTTGATTTTGGTTCGCTTTGTTTTTTCATTCGGCGTTAATTTTACCCTGTTTCCTCGGTTGTTGCGCCGCGCGCGGCGCGGGCGGGCGGGCCGGTATAATGACAATCGTGAGCCTTCCTCAGCGTTTGCATTTACTTCATACCAACGATTTTCACAACGCCCTGAACGCCGATGGCGCGGCGTGTTTGCGCCGGGCCATAGCGGGTTTGAACGGCGAACCGTACCTGTTTCTCGACGCGGGCGATGCCATAAAGGCTGGAAATGTCGGCGTAAACCCGTGGGGCGAGCCAATTTTGGAGCGGATGAGCGAGATCGGCTACCATGCGATGACGATGGGAAACCGCGAGTTTCATGTGTGGAAATCCGCGCTCGAAACCAAGATTAAATGCGCCCGGTTTCCCATTTTATCCGCCAATGTTCGCGCCAAAAACGGCGACGGCCCGGACGGTTTGCCAGTCAAGCCGTTTGAGATGTTCCACATCGGCGGCGCGCGGGTTGCGGTTTTCGGCGTCACGGTTCCGATGGTGACCGAGCGAATGAAAGCCTCCCTTGCCGTGTCGTCGTTCGTGTTTGATGACCCGGTTAAAACTGCGCGCGAGATGGTCGCCCGTTTGCGCTGGGAGGCGGACGTCGTTATCGCCCTGACCCATATCGGCATTCGCGAGGATGAGCGATTGGCGCGCGAGGTGTCCGGCATTGACCTGATTGTGGGCGGTCATTCGCACGTCACGCTTCCCACCCCGCAGATCGTGAACGGAACGCCCATCGTACAGGTCGGTTTCTTCGCCCGTTCCTACGGTCACGTCATTTTCGAGTTCGGGGAAGACGGCTCGCCGCGCGTCGCGAGCGGAACAGTGCATCCGCTCCAGGAAAAGGCGCGCGGATGACGTCTTCTTTGTACGCGCTGGTTCTGCTCGTTTGGCTGGTTTGCGCCTCGTGGGGCGTGGGCGCGCTCCTGCTGGGGCGATTTCGCGGCGCGTGGATAAGCCGGGCTGAGGCGTTTACGTTCGCGGTTCCGCTTGGCATGGGCGTTTTTTCCTATGCCATTTTTGCGGGCGGGTTACTGCGTTTTCTCAACCGGGGCTTTGCGCTCGCGCTGGTCGCGGCGGGCATCGGGGTCTTTATCGCCGCCGTGCTAAGGAACCGCGTTAGCTCCGCAAGCGTAGATACGCGCAGGCAGGGCGAAATCGGGGAAGCAACGCGCGGTGCTGTCGAAAAACCGCTTGCTTTGTTCTGCAACGCCGCGCTCGCCTTGATTGGCGTTTGCAGTTTGATCGCCGCGCTTGCGCCGCCCGGCGGTTTGGAATGGGACGCGCTCAGTTACCATCTTGCGGCCCCCAAGTTATACCTTGCCGCCGGTCGCATCTACTACATTCCGTTTATCCACCAGTCCAACTTTCCGTTCACCATTCAAATGCTATACACGCTGATGCTCGCCTTGGGAAGCGTCGGCGCGGCGAAGTTGGTCCACTGGCTTTGCGGCGCGCTTTTGGTCGCTTCGGTGTACACGTTCTGCGCGCGTCACCTTCCCGCGACCGTGGGCAAACGCGCGGGCCTCGTCGCCGCCGTGGTTGTCGCGACTACCCCTATCGTACTGTGGGAAACCACGGTCGCCTACGCGGACGCGGCGGGCGCGCTTTTTGCGTGGCTGTCCTTTTACGCGCTGGTCAATGCGGCGGGCGTCGTAAAGACCGGCGTTGTGGCCCCCCCCGCCCCCAATAAGGGGGGGGCTTGTTCTCGCGTTACCTCGGTTTCGTGGCTTATAGTTTCCGCCGCGCTGATGGGGCTTGCGCTTGGTACAAAGACCACTGTTTTGGCGTTCTGGGGCGTGTGCTTGATCGGCCTGCTCGGTTGGAACTACGTCACAACGCGAACTTGGGCGAAGGAAACGCTTCCGCACGCGGCGCTTTGGGGCGCGTTGTCGCTCGCGATCGCCGCGCCGTGGTATATCAAAACGCTTTTGTATACGGGCAATCCGGTCTACCCGTTTTATTACGGCCTCTTCGGCGGGCGGTACTGGAATGCCTTGAACGCCGCGCTCTACGCCGCCGACCAAAACAAATTTGGCTTTGGCAAAGGTCCGGTGAACTTGCTCCTCGCGCCGTGGCAGGTTTCGGTTCCCGGCGAAGGATGGGCGCAGGCGGCGAAGTTTACCGAATATATTCCGTTCGTGCTGTCGCCCGTGTATGTCGCGCTTTTGCTCGCGGTTCCGCTTATGGCGCGGCGTGTGTCGCGGGCGTCGCTGTGCGCGCTTTTGTTCGGGCTGGGCGTGTTCGCGTTCTGGTTCGTCCTGATGCAGCAAACGCGGTATCTCATTCCCGCCTTGCCCGCGTTCGCCGTGGCGGGCGCGGAGGCGTTTCTCGCGCTTTGGGACACGCGGCGCGGAATAGCGCGCTTTCTCGGCGCGGGCGTGGTCGGGGCGTCCGCGCTGTGGGGCGTTTACCTCGCGCTATCGCTCGCGTTTTTCGGCGTCCGCATCGAGGGGTTAAACATCGCCCCGCCCGCCGCGCCGGTCGTTTTCGGCGCGCAACCGCAGGACGACTACGTTCCACGCGCGGGCGGCTTCGGAGGCGTTTACCAGGCGTCCCGGTTTATCAACGAGAACGCGCCAAAAGACGCGAAAGTCGCGCTGTTCGATGAGACGCGGGCGTTTTATCTGGACCGCGCCTATATCTGGGCCACTCCCAACCACGCGGTCGGTCTATTGCCGTGGGACACGTACCGGGACGCGGACAACTGGCTTGCCGACTTCAAGCGACGCGGCTATACCTACCTGCTCATCAACCGACGTAACGCGCCCAAAGACGATGACGGTCAGCGATGGCGGTCCCTTCTCATGGACGCCATCGCGGGCGATAAAGTCAAACAAGCCTGGGCGACGCCGTCCGGGGGCGTGGAGGTGTACCAAATCCCATGACCAGCGACTCGAACGAGATAACCCGCGAATCGGCGCGCGAAACAACGCGCCATAAAAGTAGCGTGGTGCAAACGCTCGCAGACCGCAAACTCGCCGTCCCGCCGCGCTGGCTACCGGGCGCGGTCGCTTATGAGACCATCATGGGAAGCGTCGCGTACGGCGTTTCGTCGGACACATCGGACATGGACGTGTACGGCTTTTGCGTTCCGCCCAAAGAAACCGTGTTTCCGCACTTCGCGGGAGAGATCAGCGGTTTTGGCAAGCAAATTCAGCGGTTCGAGCAGTTCCAGCAACACCATATTGCGGACCCCGACGCATTGGGCGGGTCAGGCCGCGTCTACGACCTAACTATCTTTTCCATCGTGAAGTTTTTCCAATTGGCGATGGAAAACAATCCGAACGTCCTTGATTCGCTGTTCACGCCCGCCTCGTGCGTGCTTCATTCCACCCGTATCGGCGAGATGGTGCGGGACCGCCGCCGCGACTTCCTGCACCGGGGCGCGTGGCACAAGTTCAAAGGTTACGCCTACTCGCAAATCCACAAGATGGATATTAAAACCCCGCAGGCCGGAAGCAAGCGCGCCGCCGATGTGGAAAAGTTCGGGTTCGACTGCTATGACGACGAGGAAACCGAGTTCCTCACGCGGCGCGGTTGGCTCCGCTTCGACGATGTAACCGGCGAGGACGAACTTGCGGGCGTTGACCCTGTCACAGGGCGCATAGAATGGAGCCGTTATCAGGCGCGGGCCGACAAAAAATATACGGGCGACTTGTACACGATTGAGCCGTACTTGTCGCGGTGCGTGGTCACCGAGGGACACCGTATGTTGGTTTCTCCGCTTCATCGTAACCCCGGAAATAACTACTCGACCGCGTATGTACCGGAGTGCGCCAACTGGCGGCTCGAAACCCTCGGCGTTCTGCTCAATGGCAAAAAAGGAAGCAGGACACAACGCTCGTTTTTTCACATTCGCCGGAACGGTTTTTCGGATGCGGCGGATTATCCGGTTACGGACGAGTATCTGGTCCTTGCCGGTTTGTACCTTTCGGACGGCGCGATGCGGTTCTGCGGTGAAAAGGCCCGATGTATCGCCCTCACGCAAACCGAAGGGGGTAAAGCGGAATTCTTTGACGTTGCGACGCGGCTCCAACAAACGTATCCCATGCGCCGCTACAACTACGCCAAAGAAACGGTTTGGCTTTTGCATGGCGCTGTTGCACGGCAAGCGTTCTCCGATTTTGGGCGCGGCTCCCGAGGTAAGCGTTTGCCTGATTGGTGTTACCGCCTTTCCGTTCGTCAAGCCGAATTGTTGTGGTACGCGCTTTGTTTGGGTGACGGAACCAAAGCCGTCAACGGCGACGTGTACTACACCGTCTCGAAACATCTGGCCAGCGACATACAAGCCATGCTAACGGCGAGCGGGCTACTTTGCTCGGTGCGCGGACCTTACGAATCAGATACCGCCTATGCCTCAACCGACATATACCAAATCTTTCGTTCCTCTTCGGCCTTGCCCGTTCATTATGTAAATTTTGGGCGCGTTCAAGATGAAAATACGCCGCCGAGCGTTGGGAGGCGGGGTTGGCCCGTCAAGTCGCGCTTCGTAGAAGAGCGGCGCGTTGTTTGTTTCACCGTCCCGTGCGGTGTATTGATAACAAGAAGTGACGGTAAAGTTGCGGTTCAAGGTAATTGCAAGTTTGCGTACCATGTTGTCCGTTTGCTCGACGAGGTGGAGCAAATCCTGACGACGGGAAATATGGACCTTCAGCGCGACCGCGAACGGCTCAAGGCGATTCGGCGGGGCGAGTGGACGGCGGAGCAGGTACGCGAGTTCTTCACCACGAAGGAGCGCGATTTGGAATCCGCGTACGCCCAGAGCGCGCTCCCGCATGGCCCGGACGAGGCGAAGATCAAAACGCTGTTGCTGGAGTGCCTGGAAGCGCATTACGGCTCGCTCGGCGCGGCGATTGCTTTGCCGGATCAGGAGCGCGAGTTGCTCCGGCAGATCAAGGCGTTGTGCGAAAAGGCGGGCGTATGAACAAACGCGTTTTACCAGGAGAGGCCCCCCCCGCCCCCAATAAGGGGGGGGCTAAAAGCGGCGGTTTTACTACCCCGCAGAGTTCCGGCTCCCCCATTATTGGGGGCGGGGGGGGCCTCTCCTGGCAGGCGGCGCAACGCGTTTTGTACGCGTTGCTTGCGGCTTCTCTTGCGCTGTCGGTTTTGTTCGGCGTTCGCGTTCCGCTCGACAACAACCCGGACGAGGCCGCGCACCGCGATTACATCCGTCTGCTGTTGCGGGATCGGGCGCTTGTTCGTTTCGCGCCCGACGACCCCGCAAACCCGCGCCCGCCCGGCGAACCGTCGCGGTTCGAGACGCACCAGCCGCCTCTGTATTATCTTCTTTGCGCGCCGGTCCACGCCGCGACGGGCGGGAGCGTTCCCGCCGTCCGCCTTGTCGCCGCGCTGTTCCAACTCGCGACTATTGCGGCCGTGTTTCTTGCGTGCCGCGACCTGTTCCCGACCCGACCTGATTGGGCGATAGGAGCGTCCGCATTCGCCGCGTTCCTGCCGACACAGGCGCAACTCGGCGCGGCGATCAATAATGACGCTCTGACCACGCTTCTATGCACCATTCTCTTATGGCGAATGGGCGTTATTGTTGCGAAGGGGCAAAACTCGCGGGCGGCGGTCGTGTCCGGCATAGTTCTGGGCATCGGCCTGCTGACTAAACTGTCCATCCTGCAACTTCTGCCTGCGCTCGTCGTCGCCTACGCGCTCGCGGTTCGCGCGAACCGCCTGACCGCCCGAGACGCCGTTATAAATTTCGCTCTGACGTTTGGCGTCGGCGTTCTCCTCGCCTCACCGTGGCTTGTGCGAAACACCATTCTCTACGGCGACCCGCTCACGCTTGGCATCTACCGATTGACTGGCCCGAACTTCACGCCGGAACAGATCAGCGGCGCGGCCAAATGGAGCATGACGGACTACGCGCGCAATGTCGGCGTACGCTCGTTCGCAACGTTCTGGTACTTCCTGTCGCCGAGTCTGCGCTTCAACGTGTTTACCGGCCCGCCGCTTCCCCTGTTGCTGGTCGTGGTTCTCGGTTTGGGCGGCGCGTTCGGCGCGTACCGCTGGGGCAAAATCTCAACAGCAACCGCCGACGACGCTGATGACGGCGCGCGCCGCGTCGTTCTGCTGTACGCCGCCGCCGTCGCGCTACTCGTCCCCTTCTTCACGCGGTTCGTGCTGACGGTTTTCCAGGCGCAAGGACGTTATTTTTTGCCGGTTCTTCTCCCCGTCGCCGTGGTCGCGACAATCGGCTGGTCGAGCCTTTTGAGCGACGACCGGCGCGCGGTTTGGGCCGCGCTCGCGGTTCCCGTTCTACTTCTCGGGCTTGCGCTGTATCAAATGGGACGCGGCGGCTACCTGTTCGGCTGACGCGCGAGCCGCAAATCCTCGCGACTGACGTATACTGTAAGTAACTTAAGATATGCGCGTTCAGCTCAACCAAAACGACAATTTAGGCAATAACAACGGTTATTCAAGCGTGGCCCCATCGGCGGGGCGGATTCTGTGGCCGGATGCGGTCGCGTTTCGCGAGGCGATCCAAAACCCGTCCCTTGCGCTCGGCGATTTTGAGCTTCAGCGGGCGAATGTCGCCGTGGATAAGCGCGGCTTGCCGGTCGCGTATTCGGGACGGTTCGCTGTGGTGTTCAAACTGCAAACCGCGACCGGCGAGGCATGGGCGCTCCGCTGTTTTACGTCGCCCGGCGACGGGGAAAGCGGCGTGGAGCGAGGCGACCGGTACCGCGTTATCGCGTCGCATCTGTCCAAACTCGGCGATGCGTTTGTGCCGTTCCGCTATGTCGAGCAGGGGATCAAGGTGGGCCGCGAATGGTTCCCCGTGGTCGCGATGCAATGGGCGAGCGGAACCACGCTGGGACGCTGGGTCGAAGGGCGCCGACACGAACCGGACGCGCTTCACCGCCTGTGCGGCTCGCTCACCCGTCTGCTCGAAACGCTGGAAAACGCCGGAATCGCGCACGGTGACTGGCAACACGACAACCTGCTTGTCGAAGACGACGGCGAATCGGTAACGCTCGTTGACTATGATGGCCTTTTTGTGCCGGAACTCGCCGGGTTGCCCGCGCCCGAGATCGGTCACGCCAACTACCAGCATCCCGCGCGCACGTCCGCGCACTTCGGGCCAGGCTTGGATCGGTTCGCGTGCCTCGTGATCCAAACCGCGCTTTTGGGCGTCGCGCGCGATCCCGGTTTGTGGGATCGGTTCGCGGATGGCGAATCCTTTTTGTTCAAAAAAGCGGACCTTGCCGATCCCGCCCATTCGCGCGTGTTTGAGGAGTTGCGCGCGGTCGCCGAACTCTATGACGACGAAGAATTGGCCGACTCGCTTGCGCGCCTCCTCGATGCCATAAAGGCCGGGCCGCAGTCGGCTTTGCTTCCGGTTGTCGCCGCGTCGCCCGCGCCCGTTCGCATCGCCAAGCCTAAGCAGGCCGCGCGCCCCGCCGAGTTCGCGTGGGGCGGGGCGGCTGTTGGCGGCAAGTGGTGGCTCGACGAGGGCCGCGAAACCGTGACGCTTCGTCAGAAGCCGCGCCCCGCATCCGGTACGTGGTCCGGGTTTTCGCAAACGGCGTCCATGCAACAGATGACGGCGGTTCCGAACACTTTTATCGCGCGAGCGACCAGCGTGGACGCATTACAGGCCGAATCCAAGTATCTCTGGCAGGCGCGCATGGGTGCGGCGGTGATGCTTTTCTTCGCGCTTTTGTTTTTGTGGTCGCTCTTCTCCAGCAAGATGGGCTTCCCGTTCTATCTGTTCTTCTGGGTGTTCAACCTCGCGACACTCGGCTACAATCGCTGGCCGCGCCGCAAAATTTACGACGAACTGAACGCGCAGATCGCGCAGATGGAAAAACTGACCGACGAGCGGCGCGCGCAAATTCTGCAAAAACGCCGGGGCGGATACCCGCAGGCCGCGCCGGTCCCCAATTTGGGTTCCGCCAACGATTTCGTCAACGAGAAACTGATCAACACACCGATTAGCGGGCTGGGCGGCTACACCGGATTTCCCCTCACCGTGGTGCGTGAACTGCGAGCGAATGGCATTGAAAACGCCCTGCAACTACGCGGACGGGCGGCAATTCCGGGCCTTCAAACCTACCACTTGACCGTGATTCAGCAATGGGTGCATGATCTGGAAATGGATGCGGCGAGCGAATATCGTAAACTCATGGCGCAGCGACCGGGCGTGTCCGCCGATGTGTCACGGTTGGAGCAGGAAGCGCAGGAGTTCGAGCGCGAGCGGGACCGTTTGGCGCGCGAGCGCGATCAGTTCCCCGATGTCGCGTTCGGCGGGTATCTGCGGCGTCTGGTCGGCCTGAGCGAAGCGTCGCCGAGCGGCAATAGTGGCGGCGGCGCCTCCCCGGCGGGATCGCCGTAGAAACGGGGTTCCGCCATGTCGCTTCGCCAAAGCCTGCCCGCCTCCGGTAACGCCGCGTCCGTGTACGTTTCGTCGCCTCAGCCCTGTGCGTCGTTTGCGACAGCGGCGAAATCGTGGCCCGACACAGTCGCCTACCGCGAGGCGATCCAAACTCCGTCCGTGTCGCTACCCGACGCCGTTTTGGGGCGGTGCGCTCCGGTTTTGGATAAGCGCGGTTTGCCGGTCGCGTATTCGGGACGGTTCGCAATTGTGTTCCAACTGCGTGACGAGCGAACCGGGGAAACATGGGCGCTCCGCTGTTTCACGTCGCCGGACGCAAGCGGCGAGCGGGCCGCGCGGTATGAAAGCGTCGCCCGCTATCTCGCCGAAGGGGAAGGGGAGAAAAGCGCGTTTACCCCGTTCCGGTTCCTGGCGCGCGGT
>CAXUMS010000144.1:0-13075 GCA_964252165.1 uncultured Armatimonadaceae bacterium | reverse complement strand
TCGCTGGCGATGAAAACGCCCGCTGAGTTCGCCGCGAACTGGCAGTCATCACAAGCGAAAAACATCTGTTTGTGACGCGCCAAGTGAATCAGAAAAAGGGTGCAGGTCAAAACAGACGTTTGTAACGCACCGATCGGACCCGGAAAAGGGTGCGGGTCAGTAAGGTTGAGACTGGTTTGAGTAGTACGGCTACTGGAATCGGGCCTTTCTTTTACCTTTATAAAGTACGTGACTTCGTTGATGATTTGTAGACAAACAGTTTCCGAAATCGAAAGGTGAACTGCACCATGACTCGTTTTTTCGCGCTTTTACTTCTTGTGGTAACTATATGCGGTTCCGTTGCCGCTCAAGATGATAATCTCGTTCCTGTTCTGAGTATTGAGAGATCAACCGTAGTGAGCGGAGAGCCGATCTTAGTGACCCTCACCGTCAACAACAAGGGAAACAAGGACGCTTGGATAAAACCGTTGACATTATCCGATACCGTGGATTTCTTGATAAAAAATCCTTACGGCTTGTATGTCAAGCCATCATCTGTAATCGCTTGCGGCTGGTCCTATCCAAGTGACGTACGTGTGCCTGCTGGCTCGTCGGTATGTTTAACGGAGATCCTTCAGGAAAAGTACAGCAACTTAGGCTATGTCGGAAAATATTTGGTGTCTGGTGTGTGGGAAGGACGGAAGACAAACGAGGTTCCCCTTAATGTGTCGGCCGCTTCTGCATCCGATTTGCAAGTGAGTAATTACATTTCGCAGCAACAGGCTCGCCCAAATAAAACCCAAAATCTCTGGTCGATTCATGGCGTGACGAGTTCAGACTCGGGTGTTTGTAGGTCTATCGTCTCCTTATATCCGACAAGTGTCTACGCTAAGTAAGCGCCTTACTATTTATCTGTCTGCCTTGACAGAGCAACACAGCAGGACGCAAAGAACGCTAAGATTTTCAATCCTCATGTGGAAGCCGCTTATCAAGAGGCTATAAAGCAATCTACGGGGGGGTTACGTGACCTTGCTTATGGATATTTGTTAAGTTACTACCAACGCACTTCGCGTACGGAAAAGTTGGTGGAGTTGGCTCAACATATAGATAATCTTTCAGTAACGCCCTACGGTCGTCAAATTGCGAACGGCTGGATGGCTAAATACCCTCAAAACAAACAGTAACCTGAAATCTGTATTTCCCCGCCCTGCACAACGGGCGAACGACCGTCGGAAGAGCAAGCTACGTCAAAAAATGAGCAAACGGAATGGGCAGTCAAGCAGGCGCGGTTGAACATACAGGCCGTATCTCAACAACCGTGATGAGGTGACTGTGTGCTATATAACAGCGCGCCCACGGGTTGTGGACGCGCTGTTCGTTTTTGCGTGTCGTCGCTTGAAATCTTTGGAAAAATGGGGGCGTTTATGTATACCTATGGGTGGGGCGGGCGAATTTGGGCAATGGCGGCGTTTGTCGCATGCGGGCCGACAACGGCGCAGGGGCCATGCTGGGCGCAGAAGATCGAGGTGACGGCGGTGAAAGCGGTGAAACCGGGCGGAGCGTACGCGGCGGGCGAGAAGATCGCATGGCGGGTATCGGTCACGGGCGACGGCGCATCCGATGTGCAAAAGGTGACGTACGTGCTGAAGCGCGGAAGCCTGACCGAAGTAGGGCGCGGCGAATTGGAGCTGAAAGAGAACGCCGCCATCCTTGAAACCGTGATGGACGCGCCAGGAAACCTTCTGGCGGAGTTTACCGCAACGCTCCCGGACGGTAAAAAACCGATCAAGAACGAGGCGGGCGCGCTAATTGCGCCGGATAAAATCGCGCCCTCCGCGCCCCGCCCCGCTGACTTCGATGCGTTCTGGAAGGCGGGCGTCAAGGAACTCAAAGCGGTTCCCGTCAATCCCGTTCTGGAAGCGGGCGTGAGCGGCAATGACGCGGTGGATTATTGGAAGATCACGCTGAACAACATTCGCGGCTCGAAAATTCAAGGACAATTGGCGCGTCCCAAAGCGGCGAAACCGGGCGCGAAACTTCCCGCGCTTTTGATCGTGCAGTGGGCGGGCGTTTACCCGCTCGATAAGGGCTGGGCGGTAGGGCATGCGCGCGACGGCTGGTTGACGTTAAACATCAACGCGCACGATCTGCCGATTGACCAACCGGCGGACTTTTACAAGGCGCAGTCGGACGGTCCGCTCAACAATTACGCCGCGATTGGCAACGAGGACAAGGAAACGTCGTATTTCCGGCGTATGTATTTATCGTGCTACCGCGCCGCCGATTATCTGGCGAGCCGCCCGGATTGGGACGGCAAAACGCTCGTCGTGATGGGAACCAGTCAGGGCGGCTTGCAGGCCATTGTGACGGGCGGCTTTCATCCCAAAGTGACGGCATTGCTCGCGAATGTGCCTGCGGGTTGCGACCAATGGGGGCCGCTCGTGGGACGACAGTCGGGCTGGCCAATGTGGTACTACCAGGTTAACGGCAAGAATGCGGAAAAGGTGCGGGAAACAAGCCGCTACTACGATGTGGTGAACTTCGCGCGCAATGTGAGGTGTCCCGCTCTTGTCGCGCTCGGTTTGATTGACCAAACCTGCCCGCCCTCCGGCGTGGTTGCGGCGTTTAATCAGATGCGCGGTCCGAAGAAGTTGGTGGTGATGGAGCGCTCCGATCATCAGGGCCGCGAAAACAGCCAAGCGCCGTACAACAAGCGCGCCGATGAATGGCTGAAACGGCTCGCGGCAGGGGAAGCGGTTCCGGCGCCCAAGTAGCGTTCGTTTTTTCCATCGACATAGAAAAACCGGAAGCCTGTCGAATATTTCCGACAGGCTTCCGGTTTTTGTCGTTTTGGGAAAGCGGCGTTTAGTACGGCTCGTCGCTGCCGCCGCCAACCGACCGGGAGCCTGTGCTAAAGCCCCACGAATACCAGTTGACGCAGTTGCGATTGCGGTTCCAACCCGCATCCTCGATGCCGTACGGATAAAACTTCTTGACCGGGTACCACTTCGCGTGACCGTCGGCGTGAAGCGCAACCGAGCCTTCCATGTGGCGACCATTGTCTTTTTGCCCCTGGGCGCGCCAGAACGTTTGGTAGGGACGGTTGAACGAGGCGATAGGGTACTCCGTCATCAAGACCGCCCATGAAGAAGAGGTGATGTCTTTATCATCGAGCGTGAGATACCGGGGCGGGCCGATAGGCGGCTCGTAAAAGGTTCCGTTGAATTTGTAGTCAAGCGGCGGGTAAATATCGTTGTAGTAATGGGCCGCGCCCGCCGCCGACGTTCCCAAGCCGACCAGGGCCGGGTTGGTGAAGTAGGCGTCATCGCCCGCATACGGTGAGCCGGGGCCATACTGCATCGCCTGCATCGTTCCAATTTCGGTCGGCGACGAAGGGCATTTGAAGATTTGAAAATTTTGGGCGTACGGGCGCAAACGCGCCGTGACGATATACGACTCGTTTTCATCGCCTTTGGTATTGGATGCGGGGATGAGGTTGTCGTAATCCTGGCAGTACATCAGGACCGCCGTTCCAATTTGCTTCATATTCGACAAACACGCGGTTTGTCGCGCCTTTTCGCGCGACTGGGCGAAGACGGGAAACAATATCGCCGCCAAAATCGCGATAATGGCGATCACGATAAGCAGTTCGATTAACATAAAGGCGGAGCGACTTTGGCTCCGATGCGGACAAGAAACCATTTTGGAACCCCTTTGGCTCGTAACGCGAACCGTGCGCGCTCGCCGCCCCGACCCTTGCGGCGTCATGGGGTTTCCCGTTGCCCAAAAGCGTCGCCTATGGAAAACAAAGCGCGTAACGCTTTTAAGACGCCGCTTCAATGGGTTAAAGTTGGGACGCGCCGCGCGGCGCAAAAACGTTATGTCAGTACAACGTGAAAGCCGGTGACGGTTCGGGTACAATCCGGTCAACGCGGAGGAGGCAAGGACAGCGATGCGCTTCCTGCTCGCGCTTCCGCGTAACCATTTATAAGAGGCGACATTAGAATGAAAAAACAACAAGCGCTTGCGCTTTTGCTGGCGACAACTTCGGTCGGCGCGATAGCGCTTGCGGGTTGCAAGCCCAAAGAAGAAGCGCCGACGCCGCCCGCGACGGGGGCGGGAACGACCACCGGCGGCGCGCCTGGCCCACGTAGTAACGGCAATACTATTCCGCCACCCCCGCCGCCCCCGCCGCCTGTTTCGGGTGGGCAACCGGCGCCTCCTGGCCCCGCCGGACGTTAACGCCGCGCTTTGAGATACGCAAGGTTCGCGCGCAACGGCCTTACGAAATAAATCCTGCAAAACAAAGACCGCGCCGTTTCCGGCGCGGTCTTTGTTTTGCAGGATGTTTACGATGCGGAGTTAGTTGCGTACGGAGGGATCGCCCCACGTCATACCCCACTCGCGCCAGCATTTGGCGGGCCACTCATTGGTGTCATCGTTCGACTGAAGCGTACTGTATTTATACCATTTGGCGTGACCGTCCATATGCAGAGCGACATTTCCCTCAGAGTGACGACCTTTGAAATTCTGACCCCAGAAGCTCACGCCAGGCCATGACGTACGGTGTGTCGGGCCGTCAATCATCATGATGGACTTGGCGACGCTGTTAATTTCCGGGTTGTCTAAGCCCCAGCTGGTTCCATCGGTCTGCCAATGCGATGGATTTACCATGTATTCCATCGGCGGATACACGTCAATGTAGTACAGGGCTTGCGTTGAGTTCGATTTGATCCCAAAGTTGGCCGGATTGGCGATGTAGTTGTACGTGCCGTCACCGTTATGTGTTTGTTTAGCCTGCATCGAACCCATATCATACGCGGAGGACGGACACTTAAAAATCTGGCGATTCTTCGTGTAAGGGTCGAGACGTGCGGCTATGATGTAGCTTTCAGGATACTGATACGGGGGGAGCAGGTTATCGGCGTCTTGAGCATACATCATCATTCCCGTCCCGATTTGTTTAAGGTTGCTGAGGCACGACGTTTGCCGGGCTTTTTCGCGAGCCTGCGCGAAGACCGGGAACAAGATGGCGGCGAGAATCGCGATGATGGCGATCACGACGAGCAGTTCAATCAACGTAAAGGCGGAGCGGCTTCGGCTCCGTTTCAAAGGCGAGTTCAATTTAGCAAATCCCTTCATCGCGTACAGCGAACGGCGCGCGGCGGTGCGTGCGTTCCGTTGCCAAACTACCTACGATTTACCCAACCGTTTGGGTTAGTTGTGTTGTCACTATATCACGCGTTTATTTTTCGTGTCAATACCATAGCAATAGGCGTTTTACTCGTTTTTCGCGACTACATCGTTCTCGGAAAATGTCGTCAGCGCCGCGTTAAGCGGAAGTCTTTGCGAATTGACAGGGTAATTTCACAGCGCTACAATACGTTCTACCCACGCGATTGGGTAAATCCATGCGTGTTTGGATAGAGCGGGCCTTCACAAATGCGCGCCTTACCGCTTTCCTTTCTTAAGTACACTTTAAACCGCAAAAAGTTTGTGTAGCGTGGAAAAGACGGCAACGGCAGTGCGGAAACAAAAAATGGACGACACCACCATCAAGCAGATTAAAGCCGTTAGCGGCGACGACACCGGTGAAAACAATGTCGGCGTCTACCCGCTTCTCAAAGGCGCGGCGCGTTTGGAAGATATTGCGCTCCGGGTGGGCGTGTCGCGCTCGGAAGTGTCGCGCGTTTTGAATAACCGCGTTCGCGAAGGGCGCAGCGTGGGCCGGGTCAAGCAAGAGTTGATCATGCGCGTCGCCCGCGAACTCAACTACCAGCCGCACCGGGCCGCGCAAACGCTCGCCAAAGGCAAAACCGACAGCGTCGGCCTGATCGTTCGCCTGGATTCGTCGCGCGAACTAACGCCGCACTACCACGAGATTGTGGGCGCGCTGACGTACACCCTGAACGAGTGGGGGCTACGCCTGATGCTGATTCAGTGCGACGACGACCCGACCCGGTGCCTGGAAAACATCGCCCGTTCGCGTGTCTGCGACGCCGTGGTTATCACCGATATGATGGTGGATGACGCCCGCCCGGACTTGCTGGAGCGGCTTCAGATGCCGTTTATCATTCGCGGTTCGGCGTCGCGCGACGGCTTGACAGCGGTCGGGATGGACAACGCCGCCGTGGGCTACAAGGCGATGGAATTTCTGCGACGGCTCGGGCATCGCCGCATCCTGTTCCATAATATCGGGCGCACGTACATGTCGGGCCTGCGCCGCTACGAGGGCTTTCAACAAGCGGTCCACGAGTTCGATCTCGCCGACACCGCCATTTACGAGGACGTGGTCTATAAAGAAGAGGAAATGTACGCCCTGACGCGCCACCTGATGACCGAGCCGAACCCGCCGACCGCGATCTTCGCCGCCGACGAACTGGCCGCATTCGGCGTTTTTCGCGCGCTCGCGGATCTGAACCTGCGCGTCCCGGAGGACGTTTCAGTTTTAACATGCCTGAATGCGCGTTTTATGCGACGCGTCAATCCGCGCATGAGCGTCCTCAATGTTCGACAGGACGAGGTCGCTTCCGAGGCGGGCCGAACCCTCGCCCGGCTTCTGCGCCACGAGGCGGTGGAGCCGCGCCAGACTTTTCTGTCTCCCATCCTCGAAGAACACGGCTCCTGCGCCCCGCCGCCCCGCCCCGTTTGACCGGTTGCGTTTTGTTCGACGCCGCCCTTTATGTTGACGTCAAACAAAGCGCAATCGGTCAAACCAAACGAACTACAGCGTTAACTGCGACAGGCGATCTAATAACTTCGCGCGTTTGTCCGTGAGTTCGGCGGCCTGGGCGCGGGCTTTGGCGACCACGGCTTCGGGCGCGGAGGCCACAAAGTCCGGGCGGTCGAGGCGCGAGGTTAGTCCGGCAAGGTCCTTGTCGGTTTTGGCGATTTCGCGTTCGATACGGGCGCGCTCCTGCGCGATGGCCTCCGGGGTCGCTTCCGGACGCGGCAGGCGGATGTCGCCGAAGCGAGTTGGCGCGAGAAAACCATCGGCGGGACCATCGCCGAGCGTGAGTTGGGACTTCGACAGGGCGGCTATAAGCGATGCGTTCGCGTTTGCGTTTGCGCATGTCGCGTCGCTATTGGGCGCGAAGAACGCCTCGCCCTTGTTCGGAAGGTTATTCTCGGTTCGGAGGTTGCGGATCGCGCGCGTGGCTTCCTGAATCAGCGACCAGTCCGCTTCGGCCTCCCTGTCGCGCGGCGTGTCCGCGCTTTCGGGGAACGCGGCGAGCATCACGAAATCTACGCCCGCGTTTTCCCTTGCGCCGGGCAGGGCTTGCCAGATCGCCTCGGTCAGGTAGGGCATCAGCGGGTGGAGCAGGCGCAGGGTCCGCTCCAGCGTGAACCACAAAACGTGCTTGGCCTGCTCGGCCTCATCCCCGGTAAAGCGCGGTTTCGCGGCCTCGATATACCAGTCGCAGAAATCGTCCCAGAAAAACTCGTACAGCGCGCGGGCGGCGTCGTCCATGTTGTACGAGCCAAACGCCGCGTTCACCTTTTCCGCTGTTTCCCCTAAGCGCGACAAAATCCAGCGGTCCACCAGCGCGGACGGGCGGGGCGTTTCCCGGGGCGGCGCGTAGCCTTCCAAGTTGAGCAGGGCGAACCGGGATGCGTTCCAGATTTTGTTGGCGAAGTTGCGCGCCTGCTCGGCCTGTTCCTGCTTGCCGTCTTTGACGGGCTTGATGCGAATATCCTGCACCATGCCCGCGCGCGACGCGAGCGCGAACCTCAGGGCGTCCGCGCCGTACAGGTCAATCAGCTCCACCGGGTCCACGCCATTGCCCGCCGATTTGCTCATCCGGCGCCCGTGTTCGTCCAGAATGGTCGCGTGGATATACACGTCGCCAAACGGTTTCGCCTGGGCGAACTCCTCGCCCATCATCATCATACGGGCCACCCACAGGTACAAAATCTCCTGCGCGGTAAACAGGGCCGCCGTGGGATAGTAGTACGCCAAATCGCTACGCTCCGCATCGGTTTCGGCGGGCCAGCCTAAAGTGGCAAACGGCCACAGGGCGGACGAGAACCAGGTATCGAGAACGTCGTCAATCTGCGTCACGTCGTCGGTTCCGGCTTTTCGCACGGCCTCGTCCCGCGAGCGCGCCACCACAAACGAGCCGTCCGCGAGCCGGTAGACGGGCATCCGGTGGCCCCACCAGAGTTGGCGCGAGATCGGCCAGTCGCGAATGTTCTCCATCCACCTTCCAAACAGGTCTTTGTAGCGCGACGGCAAAAAGCGCACCTCACCGTTTTCCGCGGCCTGGATCGCCTTGTCAATCAAGGGCGTTCCCGCCATTTTGCAGAACCATTGCTTGCTCAAAAGCGGCTCGACCACGGTTTTACACCGGTCGCACCGGCCCACGGATTTGGTATGCTCATCCGCCCCGGCGAGAAAGCCCTGCGCTTCCAGGTCGGCGAGAATCGCCTTGCGCGCCGCGAACCGGTCCAATCCGGCGTACGCGCCCGCGTTCTCGTTCATCGCGCCGTCCAGCCCGATCACGGTAATGGACGGTAGATGGTTGCGCTGTCCGGCCTCGAAGTCATTGGGGTCGTGCGCGGGCGTCACCTTTACCGCGCCGGTCCCGAACTCTATCTGCGCGAAGTCGTCGCCGATGATGGGGATCAGCCGGTTGGTCAGCGGCAGGCGTATCTCCTTGCCGATTAACGCTTTGTACCGGTCATCGCCCGGATTCACGGCCACGGCGGTATCGCCGAGCATGGTTTCCGGGCGCGTGGTCGCCACAATGATTTCGCCGCTTCCATCCGCCAAGGGGTACCGCAGTTTGTACAGGAAGCCGCGCTCTTCCTCATGTTCCACTTCGATGTCGGAAATGGCGGTCCGGTGAAACGGACACCAGTTCACGATGCGCTCGCCCAAGTAGATATAGCCGTTGTCGTACAGCCGCTCAAAAACCAGCATCACGGCGTCCACGTATTTTTCGTCCAGCGTGTAACGGGTTCGATCCCAGTCGTAGCCGCAACCGAGCCGTTTGAGTTGCCCCAGAATGGTTCCGCCGTACTCGCCCGCCCAATCATGAACGCGCGCCTCGAACGCGTCGCGTCCCAAGTCGTAGCGGGACAAGCCATCTTTGGCGATTTGTCGCTCCACCACGGACTGCGTCGAAATACCGCCGTGGTCAATGCCGGGCAGAATCAGCGTGTTATAGCCGCTCATGCGCTTCCAACGCCCCAGCGCGTCCATAATCGTATGGTTAAGCGCGTGGCCGAGGTGAAGCGCGCCGGTTACGTTTGGCGGCGGGACGGTGATACAGTACGCGGGGCGGTCGTCCGGGGTCGCGCGGAAGCAGCCCGCCGCCAGCCAGCGGGCGTAAATATCGGCCTCGGTCGCCTGCGGGTCATAGCGCGTCGGCAGTTCGGCGTGTCGGTCAGGGGCGGCGTTCGCGGCGTTCGGTTCGGTTATATCGGACATTTCGGTTTCCTTGTACGGTCGGGACGCGGTTCAAACAAGCGAAAGCCCCGCGTCCCCACAGGTTAGCAATGTTGCGGACGCTTTGGTCTCTGACAACCAAGCGACCGCAAACAAACAACCCGGAGGACGCGGGGCTTTTTGAAAACAGCCTCGCGCGGTACCACCTCGGTTCGGAACGACGGCACGGGCGTTTACACGCTCACACGCCATTCCGCGCTTCTTTATCCGCTGTAACGGGCGGACCCGGCGCGCTCTACTTATCGCGCCGTTTGAAAAAACGGCGCGCGTTCTGCGCGCGGCTCAGGGGCGACATTCGGCGGGGGCGCGGCGCGCGAAGGTTTTCAGCCGGTGGCCTTCGCTCTCTGTTTGCCGCGCATCGCCTGCGTTTAACAAGCGGTTCCGCCTACTCTTCCCCGTCATCGCCGGAAGATCAATTTGTGCAACGAGTATATCGGGGGCCGCGCGCGTCGTCAAGCGCGGCGCGCGGCTTTCCCTGTCTAAAATCGGGCGGCTCCCGACGCGCGGGGAAACCGCACGTAGCCCTGTTTTCAGCGACCGGCGCGTAGAACTTGAGGCTCGGTATCCGACGAACGACCTGCGCCATAAGCGGGTTCTCCGGTTTTCGCGCCTTCCATGCGGTCAACGCGCTGTTCCAGTCGTTCCAATGCGGCGTCGAAACTCATATCGAATTTGGTGGTCGTGTCGCGGAGCGATTGCACCTCACGGCGCAAGGCAACGACCTCGCCTGCGCTGTTCGCATCGAGCGGCGCGGCGGCGGAGTTGCGTTCGGCGTTCGCCGAGTTCCCCTGTCGTAGTTCCTCAATTCGGACCTTGCTTCTCCAGTACGCTGAATACGAAAGCCAACTGAACACGCCTATAACGCCAAAAATTGGAATGAGTTCACCCATAATTGCTATAAATCCTTCGCTTGCTACCAATGCTACCGATACTACCGCCGCCCGACGTACTGCGTTTGGTTTGTGTCCACACCCAGCGCGGTTCCGGTCACAGGCGGCGCGGCGCTCTCCATTCGGTCCATACGCCGCTCTACACGGTCTAGTGCGGCATCGAAGCTCATGTCGAACTGTGTGGTCGTGTCGCGCAGGTTCGCGACCTCTTCCTCGATGGCCTGAACGCGCGCCGAAAGATTAGCGCCGCCCGCCTGCGCCGTCCTACCGCCCGTTCGCTTCACCTCGGCGAGTTCGGCGTGAAGGGCGCGCACCTCTTCGCGCAGGGAGTGAAACGCCTCCGCGTTGTACCCGGGCCGCGCAGAGGGAAGCGGGCCATTTTGATACCGGGCTTGTTGCGCGACGAAGTACGCCTGCAACACCTTTCCCGCCGCCGAAACCGCGACTATCGCAACAATAAATTCTAAGATGCCCATTCGCGCTCGCTATTCCCTGTATCCCGCCTATTTACGTTTTTACGCTGTTGTCGCTTCCGCCCGCCGCGATCGCTTGCGCTTCGGGGAACGTGAGCCGCCCCGCATACAAAGCCTTACCTATTACGACACCTTCCACGCCCGCAGGTTGCGCCCGAACCAGGCGCGTAATATCCTCCGGCCCGCTCACGCCGCCGGACGCGATTACGGGAACGCCCACGGCCCGGGCGAACGCCTCGGTCGCGTCCGCGTTCACGCCTTCCAGCATGCCGTCGCGGGCGATGTCGGTAAACAAAAAGCGACGCGCGCCCAAGCCGACCATCCGCTTGCCGAAATCGGTCACGGTTTCGCCGGTTTCGCGCGTCCAACCGTCCACGGACACCATGCCGTTCTTCGCGTCCGCGCCAATGATTATCTGGTCGGCGAAGTGGGCTAAAATCTCCCTGATCGTCGCTTCGTCCTGCGCCGCCGACGTGCCGACAACGGCGCGGTGCGCGCCCGCCTCCAACATCAGGGCAACAAGATCTACGGTTCGCAAACCGCCGCCGACCTGTACGGCGACGCCGGGAATGCGCTCGATAATTAGCCGCACCAACTCGCCGTTGCCGCCATCGCCGGTCCGCGCCCCGTCCAGGTCAACAATATGAAGGCGCATCGCGCCCTGATCCGCAAAATGCGAGGCGACCGCAATCGGATCATCCGCTACCTGGGCGGCTGTGCCGAAGTCGCCTTTTTGAAGCCGCACGGCTTGGCCGTTTCGCAGATCAATAGCCGGAATAATTTCGAGATTTGGCATAGTTTTGGGAAGACCTGAAAGGCGAAGCAACCCTGTTCTTTACAAACGGGCGAAGTTATCCAGGATCTGCAGGCCGACCGCGCCGCTTTTTTCCGGGTGAAACTGGACGCCGTGGATATTGCCGCGCGCCACAACCGAGCAATACGGCGCGATAAAGTCCGTTCGGGCGGCGATCGCCGCACTGTCATCCGGGGCGCAAAAGAACGAATGAACGAAGTACGTCATCGCGCCCTCCGGCAAGCCCGCGAGAAGCGGCGAAACGCTTTGAGGCGCGTCCGCAAAATGAAGCGCGTTCCAGCCGATCTGCGGCACCTTGACGCCACGCGCCGCCTCGCCCAAATTGCGCTCGTCGAACTTTCGCACCACGCCCGGAACGAGATCAAGGCCCCGGTGCCGTCCCATTTCCTCGGATTCGGTGAGCAACAACTGCATACCGACGCAAATTCCGAGAAACGGTTTGCCGGACGCGGCGACGTCCAGCGCAACCGTGTCCAAGCCGGACGCCCGCAATGTCTCCGCCGCCGCGCCGAACGCGCCCACGCCCGGTAACACGACCCGTCGCGAGTTGCGAATAACGTTCGCGTCGCTCGTAACAACAACGTCGTGACCGCGCGCCGCGAACGCTTTTTGCACGGAGCGCAAATTGCCCACGCCGTAGTCAATGATGGCGATCGCCGTTGCATCGCTCGAATCGCCGCTCACAAAACCCCCTTTGTGGACGGCACCCCGACAATGCGGGCGTCGCGGCGAACGGCGGCTTGCAGAGCGCGCCCAAACGCCTTGAACGCGGCCTCGGAAATATGGTGGGCGTTCCGGCCCGCAATCAAGCGCACATGAAGCGTCATGCCCGCGTTCTGCGCGACCGCATGGAAAAACTCCTCGACAAGCTCGGTCGCGAATGTCCCGATCCGGCTGTCGGGAAACGCAACATCGAAATGAAGCGCGCCGCGCCCGGAAAAATCCAGTGCGCACAAAACCAGCGACTCGTCCATCGGTATTGTCGCATCGCCGTAGCGAACCATGCCGCTCTTGTCGTCAACCGCCTCGCGTAGCGCTTGCCCGAGCGCAATCCCGACATCCTCGACCGTATGGTGATCGTCCACCTGAAGGTCGCCCACAGCCCGCACCTCCAAATGGAGCAAGCCGTGCCGCGCGATATGGGTCAGCATGTGGTCGAAAAAACCAACCCCGGTTTCAATCCGGCTGTCGCCGTCGCCGTCCAGATCGAGCCGCAGAAAAATATCGGTTTCCCGTGTCGCCCGCGAAACCTCCGCAACCCGGCGCGGCCTGTCCTCCCCGGTTGTCGCCTCGGTCACCACCAGCGTCAAACCGCTCGGCCCGTCGCTATCCCCGTTCCGTGTGTCGTCCGTCATAGCTACGAGTATAGGCGGGCCAAGCGTCGCCGTCAAGATTGCGGATTGCTTGTCGTCAGGTTTGGTGCATTGTCGTGTTGTGGTCGCCCTGCGCGGGCGGCGCCCCCTCGCGT
>CAXUMS010000143.1:0-13088 GCA_964252165.1 uncultured Armatimonadaceae bacterium | reverse complement strand
CGCGGTAGACGCCCACAACAAAGCCTCGCGCAAACGCTACCAAAAACGCTACGACGAATGGCTTATATCAACGCAATAAAAACAATAACCGCGCTCCGGTAGACTCGCGTTCGTAAGACGCGCGAAAACGCCAAATTTGCTTATGATTGACACGCCACTGCACAAACCGCCATTTACCAATACGTCGTTCGTAACACAACTCTTCGCGGTACAGCGTCACAACCTCGCGCCCAAAAAATAGTAGCGTAACATTGTTTCTGTAAAAGTTGGCTTGGCAGGAGTAGCAAGCCATTTCTCGAACTTCTCGATTGCTTAAGAAAGAGAAAACAAGAGAAATGGCTTACCAAAACGAGGATAACGCGCTGGCGGGTTTGTTGCCACTTTTAACCAACGAAGGTCAAAGCGAGAACCCACTTGCCAAGGCTCTCGCGGTTCTGCTCAACGCCGCCATGCTTCACGAACGCGAGAAGCACATAGGGGCCGCGCCGTATGAGCGAAGTGAGGAGCGCAACGGACACGCCAACGGCTACAAAGAACGCACACTCTCGACCCGCCTTGGACAACTCAATCTTGGACAACTCAATCTTTCAGTTCCTCAAGTGCGCGGTAGCAGTGAATCGTTCCGCCCGCAAAGTTTGGAAGCGGCTTTGTTATCGGAAAAGGCGTTGAAAGTTGCGCTCGCCGAAATGTATGTGCAGGGCGTCAGCACCCGTCGTGTGTCGGCGGTTCTTGAGGCGCTTTGTGGGACAAGCGTGTCCTCGACAAGCGTGTCCTCGACCAGCGTGCGTCGTGTTTGCGTTTGGCGTCTGCCGTGTTGATGGAGATAAGCGACGAGTGGGAGATAGGGAAGGTTTACCTAACGCCCACTAAAACCGAGTAACCAATGCGGGGTTCGAGATTTTAAAGACGAAATGTTGCACTGCCAAGCGGCCCCTTCGGAAGAGTTGTCGCGTTTGCACAAGGTGTAAGGTAACAGGGCCGAGTATTCAAGGCCGAGTATTCAACAGGTGCGCCGCAGGAAAACCCGCTCCCTACGCCGTACCTGAAAAGGTGAAAGCCACCTTTCTCCCCACTCAACGCGTCGTCTTCTCCGCTCTTGCCGCCGCGCTTGCCGCCGCCCCGGTCGCGACGCCGCCCGCCCGCGCGCAAAAGCCGCAACCACGTGTGCGAACGACCAGTCCGGTATCGCCCGCGAAAGCCGTCAAGCCCTCCGCCGCCGCGTCCGATGGTTTCGATGCGCTGACGCCAAACGGCCCGGTCGGCGCGGGTTTTAATGTGATCGCGCGGTACACGGACGACGCCGGGAAGCCGTTCGGGGCGCGCTTGCGGCACGTCAAAACCGGCTTTTACCTCGACCTTTTGCGGATACCGTCCGCGCCGCAGGGGTTTTTGTGGGTGAACACGCCGCCCGTCTCCGACCGGGGCGAGCCGCACACACAGGAGCATTTGCTCTTAGGCAAGGGGAACGCGGGGCGCACGGCGGCGAGTTTGGAAGGCCTCTCGCTCGCGGAAAGCAATGCGTTCACAATGCAATGGCGCACGTGCTACGATTTTTACACGACCGGCGGAACCGACACGTTTTTCCGCTTGCTCGACTCGTCCCTGAACGCCCTGCTAAACCCCGACTATTCCGACGAGGAAATCCGCCGCGAGGTTCGCAACTTCGGCGTTTCGCAAACCGAAACCGGCGCGCTTCGTTTGGAGGAAAAAGGGTCGGTGTACAACGAGATGGTCGGCGCATTCGGAAACGCCGGGTCGAACCTGTGGCGCGCGGTCGGGCAAGGGCTGTACGGACCGGAGTCCGCGCTGTCATGGACGAGCGGCGGAACGCCCGAGGGGATTCGAGCGATGACGCCCGCGCATATCCGCACGTTCCACCGCGAGCATTACCGTTTGGACAACATGGGCATGGTCGCCTCGCTCCCGCCCTCGGATAACGTGCGCGCATCGCTCGCCCGCTTCGACACGGTTTTAAGCGGGCTGAACACCGCGCCGCCGCCAGCGACGACGGCGGAGACAAAAGTGGAAGGCGCTCCGGTTCCTGTGACCTCCGCAACGCCGATTGCCGAAACGCCCGGCGCGACGCTTCTCCTTTACGTCAAGCCCGCGCTCGCTCCTGGAACCATTCAGCGCGTGCCGTACGGGGAAAAGAACCCCGAAAATCCGGGCGATGTGGTGTTCGCCTTTCCCGCCGACCGTGTTGAAAAAGCCGACCTGTACGACCGCTTGCTCCTCGGGTTGTTCCTCGATAACCTGGGCGGCGAGGCCGACACGCCGTTATACAAAAAGTTCGTGGACAGCAAAACCCGCGTTCTCGATACCGGCGCGACCGCCGTGTATGCGTGGTCGAGCGACGATCCGGGACGGCCCGTGTACGTGTCGCTCCGCAATGTCAAGCCCGCGCGTATGACCGGCGCCGACCTAATCGCGCTTAGGAAAATCGTCCTGGGCGAAATCGCGCGGGTGGGGGCGTTGGGGGACGGTTCGCCCGAACTTAGGGCCTTCAACCGCCGCGCGCTCGCGCGCCTTGCGGAAACCCGGCGCAGTCTGCGGAAGTTTACCGATTCGCCGCCCGGCTTCGGCGAGCGCAACACCGGCTCGGAGTGGATGGATCACCTGAACGCCCTGGCGCAGTTTGGCGGCGGCGCGACCCGTTCCGTTACGCTGAAATCCGAAATCGCCCGGGCGCAGGCCCAACTCGCCACCGGCAAAACCAACCTGTGGCGGGCGCGTTTGCTGTCGTGGAAACTCGCGGGTCCGAACGCGCGACTTCCGCTCACGTTCGCCGCCGTGCCGGACCCGGCATTGGATGCGCGCAACGAGGCCGAGCGCGCCGCGCGTATCAAGACCGAGGTCGCGCGTTTGGAAACCGCGTACGGCGTTGCCAATGAGCAAGAAGCGATCAAGCGGTATCAGGCCGACTATGACAAAGCCACCGCCGTTATAGACGCCGCGACCGCCGAGGGGCAGGCCCAGAGCAAGGCTCGTTTTGTCGCATCCCCGCCGCTCACCCTCGATGACACGCTTCAATTCACCCAAATCCCGTTGAGCGTGCAAGACGTGAAAATCCCGTTTGTCGCCTCGTGGTTCGACACGATGGCGGGCGGAACCGTGGGTATCGCATTATCCTTGCGCCCCGCGTCCCGCCGCGATGCGTTTTTGATCTCCGCCCTGCCCGCCCTGATGACCGAGGCGGGCTTTATCGAGAACGGCAAACCGGTCTCGTATGAAACCGCGCGCGAACGGCAAAAGCGCGAAATTCAGTCCTTGTCTGCGGGCTTTTCCACGAACGATCGCCACATCGAAACCGGACGAATCGAACTGACCGTCACCGGGTCGGGCGGCGATTTGTCGGAAACGCGCCGCGCGCTGTACTGGATGCGGCTCGCGCTCGTTTCACCGGATTGGCGGCCCGAAAACCTGCCGCGCCTGCGCGATATTGTGGACCAGAACCTGGCGGACGCGCGCGAAACACGGCAGGGGGCCGAGGAAAACTGGGCGCGCGGCGTACACGATGCGGTCCGCGATGAGCGCGATCCGCTGTTGTTGTCCGCGAACTCGTTCCTGACGCGCACGCACAACCTGCTCCGTTTGCGCTGGCTGTTAACGGCGCGCGGCGCGTCGTTGTCCGCCCCTTCGGGCGGCGGCGATCCCCGGCCCGACGCCACGCTCGCCGCGCTCACCGTTTACCTCGAAAAACTCGCCGACGCCCCCAAAGCGACCACGGCCCTTGCCGCGCCGACCCGGGACGATCTCAAAACCCTGCTCGCGACCCTCCGGGCGGGCGGCGCCTCAGCCCGGCCCAAAAGCGGCGTCGCGGGCGTGTTGCAACCGCTCGTCACGGATTTCGACGCGCTTCCCGAAGCGGCGCGCGCCGTGGTTCGGGACGCCGCCGACGACCTGGACCAAACGCTCGCGGACCTGCCTGACGCGAGCCTTGCCGCCGATTGGTCGTACCTGTGCAACGACGTGTTTTTGCTCGGTCTGCAAACCGCGCCTGACACCACGCTTGCGCGCTTGAAGAAACTGCGCCTCGGCTTGCTGAACCGCAACCAGGCGCGTTTGTGGGCGGTCGGGTCCGGCGCGAACGTCACGGCTTTGCGCCCCGACGTCGCCAAACTCTGCGCCGACGCGTTGCCGTACCGGTACAGCGCAAGCGCATTCCAACCCGGCGTCACGCCGGGCGCGCCGCCCGCCGACCCGACGCCTCCCGGGGGCGTAGCCCTTGTCACGGACCGCGTTCTTGCGCGCGGCGGGGCCGAACCCAATGCGAAACTTGATTACTTCGGCCTGGTCAATCCGCGCGGCGAGGGCGGCGCGTTCGTTCACAGCGCCAGCGCGCCCGGCTACGAGGACGCCGCCTCGCGTCCCGCCGTTTTACGGTTTCTCGCCAGCAAAGTCTTGAGCGGCGGCGGCGCGCACAGTTTGTTTATGCGAACGTGGGGGGCGGGCCTCGCGTACAGCAACGGCGTCAACGCGTCGCCCGACGCGGGGCGCGTTGGGTACTACGCCGACCGAACGCCGGAGTTGTCGCAAACATTGCGGTTTGTGATCGGCGAGATCAAGGCCGCGCCGCAGGCGGACAACGGCGGGCTTGCCGAGTACGCCGTCGCGCAGGGCTTCTCGTCGCGCGCGGCGGGCAGTTTCGAGGGACGCGCATCCGCTATCGCCGCCAACCTCGCCGATGGGATCACGCCCGCCCGCGTTCGCGCGTTCCGGCTCGCGCTTCAGGACGCCCGCCGCGACCCGGACCTGTACGCCAAGCTACGCCCGCTTATGGAACCGGTCTACGCGCCGCTGTTCCCCGGCCTCGTCCCCGGAACGATTGTGGACCCCATTTCGCCCGAGGGCGCGGGCGCCACGACCGCCGACGAGGACCGCACGGTTCTGGTCGTGATCGCCCCGCCCAGGCAGTTGGACCTGTACGACGCCTACCTGCGCCGCGATGTGTCTCCGGAGGCACGCCTTGTTCGCTTGTACCCCCGCGACTTCTGGCTCACGGAGTAGGGCGGCGGGCCGCCCTACAGAAATAAAAACGTTATTTCCTAAGGCTGCTCGGTTACAAGTGAAAAACGATTGTATAATCCATAGCGGAGCCGAGTTGCACAGCGTTCCTCCCCGAACTTTGTCGCCTTTTGTCGGACTGTCTTGGAGTAAACGCCCGACCGCGCCTTGAGATGCGCGGCGGCAAAGAAAAGGAACAACATGGAAAAACGCATTCGCGTAACGTCCTCTAAACGCTGGAGCCTGATTTGGCTTGCGGGCGCGCTTTCCGTACTGCTCGTCTGCGCCATCGGTATTGCCGGTTGCGGCGGCGGCAATACAGTAGAACCTGTACCGTCGCCGGAGGCCCAGCGAAGCGAACTTACCACAAAACGCGCGGTTTGGGCGAGTAAAAACATCCGAAACTACCGCTATACCCTTACCTTCACGCGACTTGAATCGCGGGCGCGCTTTGAGGCCGAGGTGAAAAACGGCGTTTCAACCAGTTTTCGTCTTGTCGAAGCGGAGAACTATGCAGAGAGCAACGTCGCCCAAGCGCAACAAGAATACGGAACGGTGGATTTGCTGTTCGACGCCGCCGTCAAGCGGATACAAAACAGCGGCGGCATTGCGGCAACGCTGTCCTACGACAACGTATTAGGTTTCCCCGACGAGATTTGGACACGTGAAGAGGCGCAGTTCAGCAACGCTACTTACCCGCGTTACGTCGTAGATTCGCTAACGGTGACCGAGTAGCGTCGCCGGGGCGTGATGGCAGACAGGCAAGAAACGACGGGTCGCCCTGCCGTTTCTTGCTTGCAAGGCGCATCCCAAACAAAGAATTAAATGCAAACATCACAAACGAAAACGCGTTGTCAAGCTCAAAGAGGCTTCTGGTGGACCGTCGCTCTTGTGGCGGTTCGCCTCCCCTTGCTCACAACCGGGTGCGGCGGCGGCGGAGATACAACGCAGCCATTGCAACCATTGCCGTCGTTGCCTGTGCCGTCCCTTGACGCCCTGCGAAGTGAACTCGCGGCGAAACGTGCGGTTTGGGCGGGCAAGCACGTTCAAAATTACCGCTTTACCCTCACGTATATGCGGATCACCCCGGAACCGCGTCTTGCACAGGCGCGATTTGAGGGTGAGGTAAGGAACGGCGTTTCAACCCGTTTCCGCCTTGTCGAGGCGGAGAACTACGAGGGTGACAACGTCGACCAAGTGCAACAAGAGTATGGAACCGTGGAGTTGCTGTTCGACGCCGCCGCCAAGCGGATAGAGAACAGCGGCGTCGCGGCGGCGGTGTCTTACAACGACACATCAGGCTATCCCCGTGAAATAGGGACGCGAACAGATTCCGAGGCGCGTCCAAACTACAACGCACGTTTCGTCGTGGATTCGCTAATCACAACAGAGTAGCGAATTTCGTCACGGATCATCAATTTTTAAGTGAGTCGGAGCGTCTGCGCCGAGCGTGGACGCCCCTATTCTTGTTCGACAGCGCGGTTTAAAAGGGAAATCATTCTTATGCGAACACGATCAAGGCGTTGTCAGGATAGCCATTTTTGGCGGACGGTCGCTTTGTTGACGTTTTACCTTTCGCTATTTGTCGCCGGGTGCGGCGGCGGCAAGAGCGACAATGACTTTATCAACGAAGCGGTAGCGACGCGACGCGCCGAACTTACCGAAAAACGCGCCCTGTGGAGTAGCAAGGGCGTTCGTAACTACCGCTTCACCGCGACGTATACCACGAAGACGTACGAGCGGGCGGTGATCGAGGCCGAGGTGCAAAACGGCGTTTCCACGGCGTTTCGTGTGGTCGAGGAGCAAAACCTCATAAGAAACGAAACCGAAGCGTTGCGCGCCAAGTACGGCACGGTGGATTTGCTTTTCACCGCCGCAGAAGAGCGCATCACCACTGTCCCCCAGATTCGCGCCTACCTGTCCTATGATGACGCTTTGGGCTATCCCCGAAACATCGGGACGGGAAACGACACGGCGGGACGTACCTCGGAAACGCCCGATGACTACTTTCCGCGAATCGTCGTAAACTCGCTATCGGTGACGGAGTAGCGTGACGTTGGTTCGCTTCTGGCGGCCGACGGCGACGGAAAGGCTCGCCGTCCTTGTCTTGCATTACCGGCGCGGGCGTATTGTGAGGAGAGAAATGAAGAAAAACACGTTGGTTACGTTGGTCGCGCTTGCTTCATATAAGCATTTAGCGAGTCTTGTCGCGGTTCTACTTTTGTCGCCATTTCTTGTTTTGGGACTTGCCGGGTGCGGCGGGAGCGGCGGTGATACGCCGGATACTGGTCCGGTTGCCGAGGCGCAACGCATCGAACTCGCCGCGAAGCGCGCGGTTCGGGCAGGGAAGAACATACGCTCTTATAAGTTCACAGCCGGATACTCGGCCTTCCAATACTACGCCATCACGGCGGAGGTGAAGAACGAGGTGTTGGTTTCGTTTCAAGTTACTCGCCCCGGTTCAACGCAAACACCTGAAAGCGAGACGGTCCGCGCTTTGGAACAAGAATTTGGCACGGTCGAACGTATCTTTCAAGCCGCACAGTCAGATATAAATGACCAAGTCGAGAACGACTTGACAACCACGGTTTCCTACGATGATACGCTTGGTTACCCACGTGATGTATCGTCACGTCCGCGTTCTCAAACGGGCGCAGATGGTTTTGCCTCGTTTAATATCTTGTCGCTTACACCTACCGAGTAGCGGCGTTGTTCAAGGTTTGTTAGGAGGCAAGGGCGGCGGGTAGAACCCTGCCGCCCTTGCTCGTTTTCCCCGACAACGCCACGGGAAATCAAATCAAACACGGGCTGAACCGGGTAAAACGAAACCGGAGGCTTGGTTCCTATGGCTTTGCACGATGCGGCGGTATTACACGGCAACGGGAGCGGCGGCGATAACGCCCCTTTGGGCGGCGGCGATTGGACGGCGCGCGAGCGCACGCGGTTCCCGCACCTTGATGCGAGCGCGTTTGTCAGCGAGACCGACCGGGTCGCCCTGCAAAATATCCAGAAAATCCCGCTCCTGCCGCAACTGCTCCGCAAGTTCCACGAAATGGCGTGGGACAAGATCTCGTACGCGCGCAACTCGGCGGAGTCGGTACGGTGCGGGCCGAACCAGTTCCGCACCCTGCATGCGATGCTTCGGGAATCGTGCGCCGTTTTGCATATCACCGAGCCGGAACTCTACATCAAGCAAAGCGAGGTTTTCAACGCCTACACATCGGGCGCGAACCAAACGTTTGTCGTGATCCACTCCCGCCTGGTCGAGGTGCTGACCGACGAGGAACTTCTTTTTGTCATCGGCCACGAATGCGGGCATATCAAGGCGGGGCATGTTTTGTATCAGGAACTGGGCCGGATGCTGCTCCCGCTCCTGGAGATGGTGGGGCAGGCGACACTGGGCCTGGGGCAACTCGCCGGGGCGGGTGTGGTCGCCGCGTTCTTCGAGTGGATGCGGCAGGCCGAGATGAGTTGCGACCGCGCGGGCGCGCTCGTGTGTCAGGACCCGCGCGTCGCCCTGTCCGCCCTGATGAAGATGGGAAGCGGCTCGACCCGCTTCGACAACGAAATGAACCTGGACGGTTTTTTAGACCAGGCGCGCCGCCACTCGGAAAACGTCGGCCTGGAAGGCCTATCCAAAGCCCTTCTCTTTGTTCTCTACAACTGGCAACTGACCCACCCGCAGGTGGTCTACCGCGCCAAAGGCCTCGATGAATGGTTGCACTCCGGCGCGTACGAGCGCGTTCTGAACGCGGACTACGCCCGCGATATGTCCGGCGCGACCCAGTTGGGACAGGTGATCCGCTGTTCCCGATGCCGCCGCGAAGTGTCCGCGCTTGTCTCGTTCTGTCCCGAATGCGGTCAGGACCTTCACCCCGAACGGGCCGCAAATGCGCAGTTCATCCCCTGCCCCCACTGCCAAACCCCGCTCGCCCCCGGCACCAAATTCTGCGTGGACTGCGGCACATCCGTAGCCGGTTAGTCTGTCGCTAAGTAGACGGCCTCGCCAAGCGACACAAAACTAACGTACGATTTCGAGGCCGACGGAGGCGTGTTCGCGGAAGCCGGGGGCGGACAGGCCGGTGTTGATCAGGAACGGCGTGGTTTTTTGGGCGGGCCAGTCGGCGTTGCGTCGGAGCGAGCGGTCTCGGTTGATGATGCCGTTTTTGTCGTAGACAATGATACGGAACGCCAGGCGGCCCGTGATGTTGGTGGGGCCGGAGTTGATCGCGCGTCCGCAGAGCAGGCCCTTTTCGCCCCACGCGAGATCGGTCAGGCGCACCTTGCGGAGCGCGGCCTCATCGAGAACCGGGTCTGAGTTGGGGCCGCTGGGCGCATCGCCGAGGGTTTTCACCCACGTATCGGCCTCGCGCAGTTGGACTTGTCCGGTCAGGCGATGGCGCCTCGTTTGGAACGGGCCGACTGTTTGCGCCTCCCACGGCGCGGCGAGCAGGTACGCGACATAGGCGAGCAGGCAGGCGACAAGCGCGCCGACGATAAGGGCGAACGACTTCAGGCTCACGACGCGGCGCTTCCGGCCAGAACGGCTTGCTCGTTTGCGGGCGCCGTGTCGGGCGCGGCGAACGGCAGGGCGGCGACGCGCGCGGCGGCTCCGGCGACCGTGACGAGCGCGCCCGGCTGGGCGTGTTCGTGGCGGACATAGCCGAGCGCGACCACCCGGTTCAGGCGCGGCGAGTGGGCGGCGGACGTGATGCGTCCGATTTCTTTGCCGGTTTCCAGCTCGCAGATCGGCGTGTCCGGGGCGGGAATGGCGGGCGCGTGGCTTGCGTCGAAGGCGATTCCGACCAGACCCCGGTTCGTGTGTCCGCGCGCATGGATGCGGGCGACAATTTCCTGCCCGATGTAGCAACCCTTGCGGTACGAGATCGCGCGGGCGTCCTGGTTGGTTTCCGGCGCGAGCGCGCGCGCGTCCATATCCGCGCCGAAGCGCGGAACGCCCGCCTCGACCCGGAGCGTCTCCAGTTCGGCGGGCGTGATCGGGGACGCGCCCGCGCTCGCGAGCGCGTCAAAGAGAGTAGCCAGATGGCCTGGAGGAGCGTAAATTGCGAACGCGGACGTGGGAACCAGGCGAACGGCGGCGACCAGAACCGGCGCGCCGTTCCACATCCCGATGGCGTTTTGGCCTTCTCCCCACTCGGCGATACCGGACAAACCGAGGAGCGACCACAGCAAAGCGGCGGCATCAAGCCCGCCCACGAGAACCTGCGCGGTTTCGTCGGTCACGTCGGTGATTTTGCACCGCTCCATAATCAGATATTTCTCCAGCGTTTCGGCGACAAACGCGCCCCTGCCCGGTTCCATATCGAGAAGCACGGCGTCGTCAGTGCAGAATACGCGCGCGTCGGAGAGGACATGGCCGGTCGCATCCAGCAGAAACGCGTAGCAACCGCCGCCCGGCGCAAGTCGCGCAACGTCGTTTGACACCATGCCCTGCAAGAACGATTGCCGGTCGCGCCCGGTCAAGCGCAGATGCCCCCGGCCCGTGCGGTCGAGGTAAAACGCGTCTCGGTTTTCGTCGTGTGAAATGTTCATAGGATATTCATAACATGGTTGGCGTTCGGATGAGAATAGCCCCCTAACCCCCAATAATGGTGGGACCGGAAACACCAAGCGGCGACGCCTTATTCTGCGTCCAACCGTTTAACCTGTGGCGCGGGCATTGTTCTTGTCCCCCCTTATTGGGGGTTAGGGGGCCTCCCCAAACCGTCTTCTTCCTTATGTTACCAGCGGCGCGTCCCCGGCGTTCCCGGTGCGGGCGTCGTCCAAAGGGTTCGGGTCGGACAAAATCGCGTGGAGGCGGCGGACGGCCTCGGCGCAGTCGGTGAACGACGTGTACAACGCGACCGGCGCGAGGCGCACCACATCGGGCGGGCGGAAGTCCGGCGTCACGCCCGCCGCCCGCAACGCGCGGCTGAGGCGGGCGGCGTCGGGATGGACCACGGCCAGATGACCGCCCCGGTCGTTATCTTCGAGTGGCGTGGCGAACGTCACCCCGAGCGGCCCTAGCGCGTCCTCGGCGACAGTCCGCAAAAAGTCCGTGAGGGCGAGCGACTTTTCCCGGATACGGTCAAGGCCCGCCTCGCGGTGGATTTGAAGCGCGCCCGCAAGCGGCGCAAGCGATAAAACATGCGGCGTTCCGATCTGTAGCGCGCCCGCGTCCGGGGCCGGCGACAGGTCGTGCGTCAGGTCGAACTGACGATCCTTGCGCGATGAAAACCAGCCCGCAAGGCCCGGCGTCCGTCCGTGATGGCGTTTATGAAGGTACAAGCCGCCGACCGCGCCCGGTCCCGCATTGAGATACTTGTAGTGGCACCAGAACGCGAAATCCGCGCCCCAACTTGTTAGCTCGTGCGGGACCGCGCCGATGGAGTGCGAGCAGTCCCAGCCGATCACGACGCCCCGCTTGCGCGCTTCCTGCGTGATCCGCTCCATCGGCAGTAGTTGCCCGCTGACATACACGACCGATGGCAACACCGCCATCTGCACATCGGGCCGGGCGAGCGCGGTCAGAACATCGTCCGCATGGAGCGTGCGTCCGTCGCGCGACGGAACCTTGACGAGATGGGCCTGCGGGTCCAGGCCGCGCAGGCGCAGATGGCTGTCGAGGGCGAACAAATCGGACGGGAAGTTGAGAACGTCGGCGACGATTTTAGTTCCGCCGTTCGGCGCGCCCGAGTCGTAGAGGGTGGCGAGCAGTTGATGCAGGTTGATCGTGGTGGAGCCGGTCACGATCACCTCGCCCCGGTCCGCCCCGACCAAATCCGCGACACCGTCCGCGAGCGTTTCCGAAAGCGTAAACCACGGCGGGTTTGCCTCAGTCCAACCCTCGATGCCGAGCGTTTTCCACTCGTCCAAAACGCGAAGAACGGCGGCTTCGGCGTCGCGGCTCAGGAGACCGAGCGAGTTGCCGTCCAGATAAATGCGGCCTGGCTGTACGTAAAAACGCGCGCGAAACCGGGCGAGCGGGTCGGCGTCGTCGCGGGCCTGGGCGTCGCGAAACGCGCGGGGAAACACGGCGTCGGCGGAGGCTGTAGTGAAGGGCGAAATAAACGACATAACGCGCTTATGTTATCGTGCGGCGCGGCAGCGTCTTCACTTCAAACAACGCGGTTAACATGCTGGAGCCGTTTACGTCAACATAAACGCCATTACAAGGTTTACAACGAGATTTATCTCCTTGTAAACCTTGTAATGGTTAGCGCGGCGACGTGGTTTGTCGCGCGACGAGCAACGTCGCCGCGCAAACCGCGCCGCCCGGCGCAGGATGGATAACAACGAGTGGGTAACATAAGACCACTATGGCGAATTTCGACGAGAACGACATCAACGACAGCGGCGGCGGCGACTGGTACGCGTACGAAAAAGGCGTGACCGTGGGGCAGGCGGGGCCGGAAGGCGGAATGGTTCTCCGTGACGAGGAATACGGCGACGCCAACGACGCCGAGGACGCCGACGCACGGCTGACCCTGGAGAAAACGCGAACCAACGACACCAGCGCGCGCGCAACCACGCACGCCAAAGCGTTCACCATCACGGCGAATCTATACGGCGGTTGGATGCTCCATGTCGCGGGCTTTGACGCCGAAGCCGACGCCCTCCGCGCCTACGACGCGATGAAACAGGAACTGGAAACGCTCGCCGATTTAATCCCGGACGAAACCGACCGCGATATTGACACCGGAATGCGACGCCTGACCGAGGCCGTAACCGCCTTCGAGGAGCGTCACCCATGACCGACGACGAACGCCCCGCTTTCACCACGGTAGAAATCGGCTCCTCGGACATCTCCTCCCCCACCGACGCCGCAAACGAGGCAAAGCGCCTCCGCACCGAAGCCGAACGCGTCACATCCCCCGACGCCCAAGCGGACGCCTACGCCAACTTGGGCAAGTTCCATGCGCGCCACGGCGACATAGACGCGGCCTGCGAGGCGTTCCGTCTCGCCCTCCACCACAACCCCCACCAACCCGACGCGCTCACGCACCTCTTCTTCCTGGGCCGCACCGCGTAGTCGCTGTTATTCGTTTGGTTTAGTGGTTGCCGTTTTGCAAGCGCTCATGCCG
>CAXUMS010000142.1:0-13346 GCA_964252165.1 uncultured Armatimonadaceae bacterium | reverse complement strand
TTGGGCGGGGAAGGCATCGAGGTAAACGTTTCGCCGCGCGCGTATGTCTTACCTGCCGCGCACGCCTTTGATTTGCGGCGCGAAAGTCGGCGCAAAAAAATATTTTAAAATCTCGCCACGCCTTATTGACAATAAGGCGTGGCGTATGCAACAATACAACCAAGCAAGCGCAGTGACGCGCGAGCAGGGAAGCGGGGCGGCTTTGCCCCGTTCCTGTTTCGGGTAGATCATCGGTTAGTGGCGCGGCAACAACGACCGCTCCGACGTTTGAAAGGAATCTGCTTTCGTGACTCGCACTACGGCCCTCGAGGTCTCGCTTCGCCTTGTGATAGCGGCAACTGTCATCATCGGTTTAACAACGTTTTGGACGCCCATTGCCCACGCGCAAGTGGGAATCGAACCCATCGGCGGCGGCGGAGCGCCCGCCAACCTCTCGCCGCCGGAGTTCACCGATACGCGAGTGACGCCCACCGGTCACGATCTTCTTAAGGTGTACGATCCTCTTACCGCTTCAACAGTGTGGTCGATAGATCTGACTCGGGGCTACGAACTGCGATATGCCCCGAATCAACCTGGACCGGGGCAACATCTCGACGGTACGTATCCTCAAGTCGCCAACGTATTCAATGGCAGTGGGGTTATTCCTCCGGGAGGTTCCCCGCCGGAGAAGAACGTAGATACAGCAGGCTACTTCAAAACGTACTTTCCTCGCGGTGGCGTTACCGTTTACTATCAGTACATCTTTCAATACACGCGAGATGAAGAAACAAGACAGGGGAAGTATTATGGACCTATCAACGAGTATGCTCTTCCCCTCTCAGGTAAGTAAACAACCCACGCAGAAGAGTAAACCTGCATAAAAGGAGTATGTTCATGCGAGCGTCAAAATCAGCGACTTGTTTGTGGTTCTCATCGTTGGCTTTAGCAAACGGAATCATATTGCGAGACGGAACGCCACCGCTACTTGCGTCGTGTTTGCAAGCGCAAAAATTGGAAGCAAATAATGTCGCCACGCTGCAACAAAGCGTTTACGATGTTGTAAATGATATTAGTGCAGAACCGTCGCTTGAAAAAATGATTACTGTAGGCAATGTTCATAATGCGCCTGTCGAGGAAATGCTGACAGTTCTAAGCAAGCAAAGCGGAGTAACTCTGACGGCGGCTCGGCCAATGTCAGACCAACGCGTCAATGTGTATGTTCCAACCACTCGGCCTGTACACCTACATCAAGTGATGGCGCGGCTCTTACAGGTATTGTCACATAACAAGTCGAAGAGAACAGAGGGTAGTGAGTCGTTGTCATCTGAAAAAGGGCATTACTACTGGGAGAGGGAGCGGCGTCTGAACGGTAAGGGCGCGACGGTAACATACCGTTTGAACCGTGACAACGTAGCGCGACGACAAGAACGCGAAGAGCGCGATGCGCCTGCGCGTATGGCTTTTGAGATGGTACGTGATTGGCGCAACCTACTGCGTCAAAATCCAGACGAAAGGGAAGCCTACAAAGGTAACCTGTCCTCGAAGTACTATGCAAACCCGAATGACCCTTATAACGTTGCGATCGCGACACTCTCCGACGCGCAACTTGCGATGTTGGCGCAGGGACAGCGGGTCTCTCTCGATGAACCGCGCCTTGCGCCATACGCGGAGGCGTACCAGCGACGATTTGGTAAAAATGCTAAGGCGACGCCCTATTTGGCTTTGTTACCCAACGATGACGATGGTTTGCGACCGCAACAAGCGGGCATTTATCGCCTCTTGTTAAGCGGAGTAGATTTCTACCCTGAATCTAAAGGCTTTGCGATGGAATGGGCGCCGCTCGATCCGCAAAAATGAGCCAGCCTTGGGGGTATGTGGATCGCATACAAGACAAGGTGGGAGAACGCGTATACGACCTTGCTCCTTTACTTACAGCAAAAAATGTCTCCAAAGAGCAACAACGTGATATGGGTTTTGTGTTGGCTATATTAGCGAAAGTTGCTAACGTTTCCGTTTACCAAGAGCATTTTTACCGTAATGCTTTCGTGGGAGCCGAAGTAAGACTGAAGCCGGAAAATATGCGCGGCACGCTTCCCGAACTCGTGGATGCTATTGCCAAGACATGGCGGTATAGCGTGCGCCGGGTTGACGACGATTATCTTTTCTGGAGTCCTACATGGGCTTTAGATCGGCAATCCGATATACCGGAGCGTCAGCTTGCGCCGCTCCGCAAGATTCTTGCACAGCGCGGCGGCTCATTTATAAATGACGATCGTGTGCGAATGGCCACCATATTTTCATGGCCTCAAGTGTGTATTACGCTTGACCTTGCGCTACCCGAGTCAGCGCCGGAGCCGCCCGTCCCGCATGGTAGTTGGGCCGTTCCCTTCGTGTACTACAGTCTGCGCTTGCAAGGGTTTATGACAAACAGTCAAATTAGGGATGCCCGCTCGCCTAGCGGCCTGCTTGTTTCTGCACTTTCGCCGCGCGCCTTCGCCGCGCTCGCCGGGGCGGAAGGGTTCCGACTGGGGGGAAATGACCAAATTGCAGGCGTCGAGGACGATAAAGCGGCGTCCCTGATGGCCCTCAAGAACGCGCGGCTCCGTTTCAAGGGTAAAGTTGAGGGAGAATTAGGTGACCCGCCGCTCCGCATCGCTCTCGATAGTGCAGAGGGGGCGCCTTAATTAGTATGTTTTGTTGATGTGACAAAAGGGCGCGGAAGAAAACCAATTCCGCGCCCTTGACAACGGTCGCCAACCGCGCTATAGTACGTGTTGTCGGGCCGAAAAAGCGCCGTGGGCGAGTGGTGAAATGGCAGACACGCTAGTCTTAGGAACTAGTGCCGAAAGGCGTAGGGGTTCAACTCCCCTCTTGCCCATATTCTCCGCGCGGGGAAGCGGCGCAAAAACAGTGCGGGAATAGCTCAGTGGTAGAGCACTACCTTGCCAAGGTAGGGGTCGCGAGTTCGAATCTCGTTTCCCGCTTTTGACACGATGTTTCAGGCGGACGAAGGGTACTGGATTCAAACCGGCGGAAAACGCCTCCGGTCAATCTGGTATCCTTTTTTCTTGCCATTCCTTTTGGGGGTGGTGTTAGGTGTTAGGTGTTAGGTGTTAGGTGTTAATGGCCAAGCCGTGCGGCCTGCTATTGATACTCAACACCCAACACCCAACACCCAACACCTTTCCTCCTAACCCAGCCCACCAAACCAGGAGAATAGTTCCACCTATGCAGGTGACCACCGAGCAGATTGACCCCTGCAAAACCCTTTTGACCATTTCCGTTGAGCCGGAGCGGGTTGCGGAGGCCAAAGAAAAGGCGTTCCAGCAGCTTCTCAAAGGTATTCAACTGCCCGGATTCCGCAAAGGCAAAGTTCCCGCCGCGATGGGCCGCCCCTATGTGGACGAAGGCAAGATCCGCCAGAAAGCCGCCGAATCCCTGATTGACCCCGCGTACTCGGAAGCCGTCGCCGAATCGGGCGTCGAACCGTTCGCCGAGCCGCAGGTCGAATTCGTTTCGATGGACGACGACGCGCCGTTCGTTTTCAAAGCGTTCGTGCCGCTCCGCCCGCAGGTGACGCTTGGCCCCTACAAGGGCCTATCCCTGGAAAAGCGACGCCTTCTTGTCACCGATGCGGATGTGGATCGTCAAATTGACGAGATCCGCGCCCGGCAGGCGCAGTACCCGGAAGTCACGGACCGTCCCGCCCAGATGGGGGATGTGGTTCTTGCGGACCTTACCGCGTCCATTGACGGACAGGAAACGCCGGAGTTGGATGAGCCGCGCGCGACCGTGATCGAGATCGGCAAGAATATCGCCGACTTCGACAACGGTCTTGTCGGGATGAGCATCGGCGACACCAAAACCATTGACGCCCTGTACCCGGAGAACTTCGAGAACGCCGAACTTGCGGGCAAGCGCGCGCAGTTCACGGTCACGATCAAGGAAATTCGTACGCGCGAAATGCCGGAACTAACCGATGAGTTCGTGCAGAAAATTCACCCGACCGCCCAAAACGCGGACGAGCTTCGGGTCGCGGTTCGCGAAACCCTGGACCGCGCCGCCGAGGAAATGGCGCAAAACGATCTCGATTACCGCTTGATCGGCGAGATTGTCAAAAACTCCACGATCCACTTCCCCGAGGTGTTGCTAACCGCCGAAATGCAGGAAGACGCGCGGCAACTGACCGAGCGGTTGGAGCGTGACAAGATTTCCGTCCCAGACTACCTGGCGCAAACCGGGCAAACGGTCGAGCAGGTGCAGGCGCAGTTCGCCGAGGCCGCAGGCGGTCGCATCCGTAACTCGCTGGTCCTCTCCGAGGTCGCCCGAACCGAAGGCTTGCAGATCGAGGATGCGGACGTGGACGCCAAGATCGCCGAGCGGGCCGAGCGGGCCAAAGTGTCCCCGGCGGCGGTGCGCGCGTATGCGGAAAAAAATAACCAGATGGACGCGTTCCGCAACCAGGCGCTGACCGAGAAAATTCTGGGCTACCTGAAGGATCAAAGCGCGATCACGGAGCGTAGCGTGACCGGCGATGAGTTGCGCGCTTTGGACGGCGACGAGGCGGAAACCGATGTGGTTGCGGTTGCGACCGAGCTTGAGGACGAAGAAGCGGAAACTGCGGAAGCCGCCGCGCCGCTCGCCCTTCAAGGTTCGACTACCGCGCGCCGCAAGGGAAAAGTCGTTGAAGCCGTGACCGAAGACGCCGCGCCCAGCGTGGAATCCGAAGCCGCCGGGAACGCCGAAGACGCCACAGCGTAATAATAAGTAGCAACGTAAGCGTTCTTGCTAAACAAGAACGCTCGCTATAACTCCGGAAAGCAGGAAAAAGCCCGCCCCGCGCCTAACCGCATGGGGCGGGCTTTTTGAAAGGAACGCATTAAAATTCTATGCCTTTAATTCCAATGGTGGTCGAGCAGGATGCGCGCGGCGAGCGCAGTTATGACATCTACTCGCGCCTTTTAAAAGACCGAATTATCATGATCGGCGAGCCGATTGACGATCATATCGCCAACCTCACGGTCGCCCAGTTGTTATTCTTAGAAAAATCCGACCCGGACCGCGATATCGAAATGTATATCAACTCGCCGGGCGGCTCGGTGACGGCGGGGCTTGCGATGTACGATACGATGCAAACCATCAAACCCGATGTCGCGACCATCTGCGTCGGGCAAGCCGCGTCAATGGGCGCGGTGTTGCTTGCGGGCGGCGCAAAGGGCAAGCGGTACGCCCTGCCTCACGCGCGCATTATGGTGCATCAGGTATCGGCGGGTTTTCAGGGAACCGCGCTTGACATTGATATCCAAGCGCGCGAAATCCTGAAGTACAACGATACACTGGCTCGCATCTTGCAAAGTCATACCGGTCAGGAATACGACCGAATCAAGAACGACATTCAGCGCGACTATTTCATGTCCGCTATCGAGGGCGTTGAATACGGTCTTATTGATGAAGTCCTGACCCGCGAACAAAGATAAAGGGAGGGTTTTGGGTTTTGGGTTTTGGGTGTTAGGTTTTGAGGAAGGACGCAAGCCGCCTGCGGGAACGGCTCCTTCTTAAATATCCAACACCCAACACCTAACACCCAACACCGGCTCCTTGGGAGCGTCTGCGAATGGCCCGAATCGGTGGCTATGACCGAAACGACAGTCGGTGTGTGTTATGCGGCAAAAGCCGCGAGCAGGTCAAGAAGTTAATTCTGGGCGTCCACGGCGGCGTATGTCTGGACTGCGTGGACCTGTGCAACGAAATTATCAAGGTCGAGGCCGCAGGTGTCGAAGGAGAATGGACGCCCATCGGGCAACTCCCCAAACCGCGCGAAATCCATCAGATTTTGAGCCAGTATGTGGTTGGGCAGGAACGCGCCAAGCGCGCGTTATCCGTTGCGGTTTACAATCACTTCAAGCGAATCAACGCACCCGCCTCCGATATCGAACTGCAGAAGTCGAACATTCTGCTGATCGGTCCGACCGGTAGCGGCAAAACTCTGCTCGCGCAAACGCTCGCGCGCATCCTCAATGTCCCGTTCGCGATTGCGGACGCGACCTCACTCACTGAGGCCGGGTACGTAGGCGAGGATGTCGAGAATATTCTTCTCAAACTACTGCAGGCCGCCGATGATGGCGGAAACTTCCAAACCGTTATCAAGAACGCCCAGAGGGGCATAATCTACATTGACGAGATTGATAAGATCGCGCGCAAGGGCGATTCGCCGTCCATCACACGTGATGTATCGGGCGAGGGCGTTCAGCAAGCCCTTTTGAAAATTCTCGAAGGCACAGTGGCCAATGTCCCGCCGCAGGGCGGTCGCAAGCACCCCCAGCAGGAATACGTCCAGATTGACACGACGAACGTCCTGTTTATTTGCGCTGGCTCGTTCGATGGATTGGGCGAGATTATCAAGCGTCGCCGCAACCACCAGACAATGGGTTTCCGCGCCCCGGTCAGAACCAAACTCGAAGCCGAGACCGAGGACGGCGACCTGTTCGCCCATGTCCTGCCGGAAGATTTGACGCGGTTCGGCCTGATCCCCGAGTTTATCGGGCGTTTGCCGGTGGTGTCCACGCTCGCGCCGTTAGACGAGGACGCACTGGTTCAGATACTGACCGAACCGAAGAACGCCCTGACCAAGCAGTACCAAAAGTTCTTCGAGTTCGACGGCGTGGATTTGTCGTTTACGGGCGACGCCCTGACCGCTATCGCGCAGGAAGCCATCAAGCGCGGGACGGGCGCGCGCGCGCTTCGCTCGATTATCGAGGAGGTGATGACCGACATCATGTACGAGATCCCCTCCGCCACCGACGTAGATGGTTGCATCATCTCCGGCGACACCGTCCGCGACCGCTCCGAACCGGAAATCACCTATTCGCTTCCCGTAATTCCCGCGCTAAAGAAGGCGTCGTAGTTACAAACATATCAACGTAAAAAGCGACGTTTTTGTTGATGGAAGGCAGTTTATGCAGAATAAGAAAGTGTACTACTCGCTTGACATCTTTCGCGGTTTGGCCGCCCTTTGGGTTGTGATGGCGCATGCCTGCGGCCCAATGATCGGCACGCACATGGATATGTTATCCAACCCGCTATACGCTTTTAGCATACGCGGACAAGTAGGGGTTGCCTTATTTTTTGTTATTTCCGGTTACTGTATTGCTGGAGCCGCTTACAGCGTTGCGACGTCTAAGAAGAATGTGTTTGCATACTTCAAGGACCGCGTTGTTCGTATATACCCGCCGTATGTCGCCACTTGCGTTTTTGCTCTTCTGCTTGGGCAACTGATAAAATGGGCCGCATCTCATCACTTTGTTCCCATGCCGAACCACATGCGCGATTCGTCAGAGGGTAGCCAAACCCTCTTCATATTTTCTAATTTGACGTTAACGCAACATTATTTCCATCAGGACCGCTTGATGGAGATATTTTGGTCTTTGGAGTATGAGATCGCCTTTTACGCAATTGTTGGCGTACTTTCGTTTAGCGCACTGTTAGTAGCGAGAAAACGGGGCCTTGATCCGGAGCAGGCCGCTTGGTTGTTTTTAAACGGTATACATACGCTTACAACAGGCGCACTACTTGTTTTAATCATATGCCCTCAATACTGTAGCTTTCCAATGGACAGGTGGTACCAATTCGGAGCAGGCGCGCTATTGTTTCACGCTTTCTTGGACGTCCCTTCAAACGCCCGCGCACGACAAACTATTTTGCGTGGATTCTTATGGATCATTCCCATCTTGATGCTTGTCTTCGCGTGTCTGCGTTCTTTGGGCGGCGATATGATCAATCATCCGTCTACGCGTATTCAAGCGGTAGCTACGTTGATATTCATATTGGTCCTCTGGATCATCAAACCCATTGACGAACGTGTATCGAAGCGCCGCCTGATGCGGCCTTTGATGTTTTTGGGGACTATATCCTATAGCTTATACTTGACGCACACTTTCTTCTTCGGCTTTGTTGATGCCGGGCTACGGCGCGCGCACATCGAAGGTCCGCTCTATTGGATCACATTTACCGCGCAAGTAATCATTGGTCTAATTACGGGCTACGTGTTTTATATAGTAGTGGAGCGTCCTGTATTGCAGCTGAAAAAGAAGCCGTTGGTTGCTGGTAAAGAGAACGTACCGCAGCTTGATAATATATTGCGCCCCGTTGTCGTCCCGCTCGATTAAGCGTTTTTGTAGTGTCTTACATGTTCTTTTCGTTCGCTACCGCTCCTGATCGGTCGGTCGCACCAGGATTTCGTTTTATTTTCGCTCGGGCGCTTTGGTAAACCATTCGATACGCCCGCAACGACTGCAAATCAAGATCGTGGCTTCTTTGTTCGCCCAATCCAACCCGAGAAGCGTCATGCCGCTGGTGTTGAGAAGGGCGGAGCCTTGTCCGAACGTGACGCCGCCGCAGTGCGGGCAAACGACCTGCTTTTCCGAAAGGACAAACTCCCACGGGCCGGAAGCCCCGTGGACGGCGGCGGCGACGCCCCGTTTCAGGGCGCGTAGTGTTTTGTTCATGCCTGGTAGGACACGGCGCGCGTCGGCAAGTTGCGGCGACGCCTGAACGCCCCTTTCCGTCTTGATGGACGCTCAACACAAGCAAGCGGCTACCGGGGTTCCGCTTTTAACCGCTCCTCGATAGATTCGGCGGCCTCGGCGAGCGTTTTCCCGCCTACAATGCTTCGGGCGACGCTACTCATCGCGGCCTCAGCGAGCGTTTGCCCGGCGAGATCGAGAGCGTCCATCTTTTCGCGGATAACGGCGTGGTTGTCGGCATGGGCGCGGGCGTCCTTCAAATCGGCAAGCAACGCTTCCACGCGGGCGCGGTCGGTCGTCCCGATCTGGTCGCCGAAGCCCGCTAAGAGTTTGTCCGCGCCTGTAATCGCGGCATCGGCCTCATTTCGCATATCGGCGAGCATACGCGCCTTGAAGTCGTCGTCGGCGTACTGGAACGATTCGCGCACCATGCGCTTCACCTCGCCCTCGGCAAGCCCGTACGACGGCTTGACGCGTACCTCGGTCTGCGCCCCGCTTCGCATCTCCTTCGCCGCAACCTGCAAAATGCCGTTGGCGTCCAAAAGGAACGTCACCTCGACTTTGGGGATACCGGCGGGCATCGCGGGAACGCCGGTCAGCTCGAACCGGGCGAGCGAGCGGTTATCCGCGGCCATCTCGCGCTCGCCCTGCACGACATGAAGCAGAACCGACGTTTGACCGTCTACGCTGGTCGTGAACTCCTCGCGCGCGGACGAGGGAATTTTGCTGTTGCGGAAAATCAACTTTTCCACCGCCCCGCCCATCGTCTCGATACCGAGCGACAAGGGCGTAACATCCAAAAGAAGCAAATCGGTGCGGTTCCCGCTCAAAATGTCGGCCTGGATCGCCGCGCCGAGGGCGACAACCTCATCCGGGTTCAGGCTGGTGTGCGGCGTTTTCCCGAACAACGCCTTGACCGCCTCGCGCACCGACGGGACGCGCGTGGACCCGCCTACCAGAACGGTTTCGTCAATCTCGCCCGGCGCAAGGCCCGCATCGGCGAGAACGCCCCGCGCAAGATCCAGGGTTCGGGCGATAAGCGGTAGAGTCAGTTCTTCAAACTCGACCCGCGAGATGTCGCGTCGGAACCTATCGCCGTCGGACAACTCGAATGCGACATCGCAGGATGGATGATCGGACAACCAGCGTTTGGCGGCTTCGGCGGCAAGGCGCGCCCGGCTCCGCGTTTGCGCGTCCGGCGCGGTTTCGCCCGCCTCGGCAAGCAGCAGTTCGGCAAGGGCGTCGTCGAAGTCATCGCCGCCCAAGCGCGTGTCGCCGCCAGTCGCTAGAACCTCGAACAGGCCGTTTTCCAAACGCAAAATCGAAATATCAAACGTTCCGCCGCCCAGATCGTAGACCGCAATCGTGGCCGATTCGCGGTTTTGCAAGCCGTACGCCAAACTCGCCGCCGTGGGTTCGTTGACGATACGTACCACGTCAAGCCCGGCGATACGCCCGGCGTCGCGGGTCGCCTGTCGCTGGGCGTCGTTGAAGTACGCGGGAACCGTGATAACGGCCTTTTCCACCGTTTCGCCCAGAGCGGCCTCGGCCCGTTCTTTGAGGGCGCGGAGCAGGTGCGCGGCGACCTCGGGCGGCGACACGAATAGCCCGTCGCCCAAATCAATGCGCGCCGCTTCATCGTTTGCGTTTGGCGACAGGGCGTAGCCGAGCGTTTGCGCTTCGGCCTGCGCATCGTGGTAGCCGCGTCCCATCAAGCGTTTGGCCGAGTAAATGGTCCGGGACGGCTCCAAGGACAAGTGGCGTTTCGCGGCCTCGCCCACGACGGGTTTGGCGTTGTCCGGCGGAAAATAAACCACGGACGGCAAAAGCGCATCGCCGGTTCCGGCATCGCGCACAACGGTTGGGACGCCCCGGTCCGCATAAGCGACCAGCGAGTTTGTGGTTCCCAGATCAATTCCAATAAGGGTCGGCATGGTTTTCATTTTACCCGCACCGCGCCAAAATGGGCCAAGACGGTTTTGGCGGCGCAACCTGCAAAAATACGGGTAACCGTTCACGAGCCGGTGTCCTTGCGCGGAAACAGCCGGTCGCAACCATTAAACCGTTAAACCGTGCGCCAACCCGCCTGTACTTTATCTGTTTCCGGCCCGCTACGCGCCCTGCCCTATTGTCGGACGCGAAATTCGCCATATTGTTAGTACGGAGTTGCGCAAAGCGGCGCTGATATACTAAGCCTGAACTTCATGGTTGTTTCCCGGTGTTTTTGCGAGGCGTTTTCCCCGCTCGGAAAAGGCGTTTTTGAAAAGCGGCATGGTTTCGCTTTTGTCGCCGCCGCACCCGCATCTTATAAGAAGTCTCGGTTTTAGATCCGCAGACCCTTAAAACAATGCCCGCAACAACGGCGTGTTGTGACTGCCTTCTCGCGTCTCGTTTAACCAACAATTTATAAGACGCAGATTTGTAAAGATTGCTTTATGAGCGTTTCCCTCGACAACATGAACAGCGCGAGCCTTTCCGCCGCCTCGACGCCGACTTTGCAAGAATATCTGGCCATCTTGCGCCGTCGCCGCATGATTGTGGCTTACTCGTTCCTGCTGATTACGCTACTCGGCGTTGTTTTGACCCTACTCACGCCGCCCACGTACCGCGCGACCGCTCGCCTGTTGGTGGAAGCGCAGGGGATGAACCTCAACTCGGTAGACGCCGCAAATCCCTTATCCGCCTTGTTCGCGATGGGGCAAAAACAGAATGTCCAGACGCAGGTCGAGGAGCTTCAAGCCGCGCCGCTCCTGGATGCGGTACGGCGCGATCTCGGCAAAGAAGCGTCCTTTCTGCTCAATGTGGATAAAATTGAAGGCACGAGCGTCGTCGTTATCAGCGCGGAGTCCAACAGCCCGGACACCGCCGCGCGCGTTCCTATGCTGCTGATGCAGGCGTATTTGAAGCAAGACAAGGAAGCAAGTCTGGGCGAGCTTCGCGGGGCGAACCAGTTTGTGGACGCGCAGCGAAAGGACGCGCGCCGGGAACTTGACGCCGCCGAGGTCGCTTTGCGCCGCTTCAAACAGCAATATCGCGTGGCCGATCTGGACCGGAACCGGACCGATTTACTGAACCGGGTCGCCGATCTGCAAGGGCAAACCAGCCGCTCCGAAACGGTTTTGCAGGCGACACGGGCGCAACTCGCGGCGACGCAGGCGTTGCTGAAAAAAGAACCGACGACCAACCTGGTAACGCTCGCCGGGACCAACCAAACGCGCGCCACCATTAAAGAAGAGATACGGCGTCTTTCCCTGGAGCGCGACGGCTTGACCCAGCAAGGCGGTTTGCGTTCCAGTCACCCCAAAATTGTGGCGATTGACGCGCAAATGAAAACGCTCCGCGCCCAGCTTGCCGCCCAGCCTTTGCTGACCAACACGCAGGCAAGTTCCCTGAACGACGCCCGGCGCGGCTTGCAGGCGAGCGTCGCCAATCTGCAAACGCAGATCGCCTCAACGCTCGGTGCGCAGGCTGCGGTAGCCAAAGATCTTGCCGTCACGCAAAGCAAACTCAACCAGTTCGCGTCTTACGAGGCGACGCTGAACCGTCTGACCCGCGCCCGCGACGCCGCCGTGGAAAAAGACAAAAATCTATCCTTGCAAGGCTCCGACATCGCGCTCCGGGAAAAAGCGTACCGACCCGGCGTGCGCGTGATGGAGCCGACCGTGAGACCGAGTGTCCCGATACGTCCGCGCAAGGCGCAGAACATCATCGTATTCACGCTCTTCGGCTTGTTCGTCGGGGTTTGTTTGGGCTTGCTTCAAGAATATCTGGACGACCGCATCAACACCGCCGAGGACGCCGACCGGGTTCTGACCGGCTTGACCACGCTCGGTCATATCCCAAGCCTGAGCGCGGGCGATGCGAAGGTGTTGCCGGTGTCGCACCAATTAAATCCCGCCGCCGAGAGTTACCGGGTTCTTCGGACCAATATACACTTTGCCAGTATTGATCGGCCCATTCGCTCGCTGGTGATTACGTCGTCGGGGCCGGGCGAGGGAAAATCCACCACGGCGATTAATCTGGCGTTCGCGATGGCGCTGGACGGCAAAAAGGTAATTCTGGTGGATACCGACCTGCGGCGTCCCACGCTCCACAAGGTCCTGAACCTTTCCGCCTCGCCCGGCATGACCGATGCGCTCCTCAACGATGCGCGTCTCGAAGACGTTTTGCAGGAGCAACCCGACGTTCCCAACCTTCGCGTGATCACGGTCGGCTCGCCGCCGCCCAACCCGAGCGAACTGCTCAACTCGCTCCGCTTCCACTCGCTGTTCAACGAGTTAAACGAGTGGGCCGACATTGTGATCTACGACAGCCCGCCCGTTCTTGCCGCCGCCGACGCGCAAATCCTCGCGTCGCAGGTGGATGGCGTGGTGTTTGTCGTGGAAATGGGCGCGACCAAGAAATCGGCGGCCCGGCAAACGCGGAACCTGCTGATGCAGGCCCGCGCCCATATCCTGGGCGTGTCCTACAACAAGGTCAAGGCGGACAACTCGCCCAACTACTACTATCAATACAGCTCCCGGTACAGCCTCGACGCCCCGCCCGCAGGCAAATCGGAAAACAAGCGGGCCGTTGTTTTCACCGCGCCGGAGGCTTTAACGGCGTCGCACAATCGGAACGGCAACGGCGAAAAACCGCTCGGCGCGTTATCGCAAAACGGTTTGCATGACGCAGACAAGGGTGATGTCGTCGTTCCGGTTCGCGAAACGGGCAAGCGCGACGCCTCGTAATGAACGACGCGACCCTCCCGCCCGCCCGGCCCGACGAACCGTTCGACGCCTCGCAAGCGCACCTGCCAATGTTGCGATTCGCCAAACGCTGGGCGGCGGTGGTGCTCCGCTTTTT
>CAXUMS010000141.1:0-13429 GCA_964252165.1 uncultured Armatimonadaceae bacterium | reverse complement strand
GAGACAAGTACACGCTAACGACAACCCAACAACCAGGAAAATTACGCGGCAACCGGCGTTAGTAAATCCGGGTCGTCGTTTGCGGGGGTGTTGACGCGTTTGCTAATCGCGAACGACTCCATCAGGTGGTCGGGGTACGAGCGTAGGAGCGGGAGCAGATCGTCGGGCTTGCGAAGGTCTGTGTCGAGCCATGCCGCCTCATCGTCCGGCGTTTGCAGGAGCGCGGGCATCCGGTCGTGGACGCGGGCGACCGTGTCGTTGGGCATGGTCGTGATGATCGTGCAGGTGCGAACGGGAACGCCGTCCGGCCCGGTCCACTCGTCCCACAAACCCGCAAATGCCAAAAGGCCGCCATCGCGGCGGCGGAAGTGGATAGGTTGTTTTGTCCCGCCCGTTTTGTCCCATTCGTAAAAGCCGTCGGTCGGGATCAGGCAACGCTTGCGGGCGAGCGCGTTCTTGAACGACGGCTTTTCGGCAATCGTTTCCGCGCGGGCGTTGATCATCTTCGCCCCGATGCCCGCCTCCTTCGCCCAGAACGGAATCAGCCCCCAGCGGTACGCATCCAAAAGCCGCACATTTTCGGGCGCGACCACGACCGCGATAGGCTGTTGCGGCGCGACATTGTAGCGCGGGGCCGCGTCGAACAGCGTTTCCGCGACACCAAACCGCTCCTCAATCTCGCCCGCCCCGTGATGCAGTGTAAACCGTCCGCACATTGTTTCTCGTATCCCTTTTGTTTTGTCGCTTGTCTATGGATACTCCCGTAGCAACGCGCGGGGCGGAAAAGAAAAAATAGGTGCATCTTGCGTCCGTGAGGACGCGCGGCGCGTCCGCGCGCCTCCAGACGTGAGTTTTAACCCGCGTCAGAACCGGACGAGCGACTGTTTTTGCTGGGCGCGCTTACGAAATCTTGGTCCATTCCGTGCGAACATCGCGGATACCGCTCCGCTGGCGTAGCGCTTTGAGCATCGAACTGAGCGCTTCCTCGAACGCTTCCTCGTGACCGCGCATCGGGCGAACCCGCCCCATCAGCGTTACCGAGCCGTGAACGTAATTGACCTGCACCTCGCTGGTGTCTACGCTGTGGCGGCCCATCTCGCGGCGCACGTTCCGGTTCATCTCTTTGTCTTCGCCTTTGCGTTCCTGCGGGGTCATGGCGTTCGCCTTTCTTCGCCGCACAACGAACGGCGCTCCGAAAATAAAAAAAGCGCGAGGGCGTACCGGCCCTCGCGCTTGGCTACTCCTACGGGCTATCCGCTCCCGTTAGTTCCCCGCATTTTTCCCAGCGTACGTTTACCGACCAACCGGCGACGCTACTGCGGCCCGGCTCGCCTTCAAAGCCCGCACCACCAATTTCAATGCGGGCGCGCCGCGCCGAACCGGAACCGCCCGCGTCTTGCCCGTTTTACCGTTCTTTTGCGCGCGACCAATATCAATTGGAGTGAGCGTCAAGTCCACGTTGTCGCCGCTATTGATACTAATATCCGGGGCGGATTCGCCAAATCGGAAGTTCAAGCGCACATCGCTGTTTTCCCCGTCGCTCAATGCGATACGGTCATCATACAAATTGAGGAAGTACAAATCAGCGCTCGGCACATCGCCATTACGGCTAAAGGACAACCCCTCGAAATAATAATAGTCCACCTCGGACGTGTCCGGGTCATCGAACGCCCCAAAGAACGTCGCGTTCCCGTCCGGCGACACGCCCAAGATCGTCGTGTAGTCCACGCCGCTAATCTGATTAAAGCCTTCAAACGAGCCAACCAGAAAATCGCGCGGGGTTGTGGAAACCAGTTGCCCGACAATCGGCGCGCGGAAATTGAACGTGAAATCGCCGTTGTCTAACCTGGTCCGACCTTCCACTACGTTGTTGCGAATTTGCCCCGACGTGGTCACGCCGTCCGTGGAAAGCGAGAAGTTCCCGTTGCTATCCACCGTGGTTTGCCCGAAATCCGCGAACGGGGAATCCGGGTCCGTGTACAACGTCCAATACGTCAATTGCAGGTTCTCGTCCACCGTAAACGACACCGCGACCTGCCCGTTGTCGCCCGTATCCCGGTAGCGGTACGTGCCGACATAACGCCCGTAGTTATTGCCATTGTCGTCATTGTTGTCGTCATCGCCGCCCCCGCCGCCGCACCCGGCAAGCGCGGCGGACGCCGCCACCGCAAGCGCAAGCCCGGACGCCCCGCGTAAAAACCCGCGCCGCGTCAGCCGCGCCCGCCCGTTCTTCCCCAAAACCGCCTCGTTTTCGTTTGCCACGTCGTTGAACCTTGTCCTCTAATTGTTATTTAGCGCGCCCGCGCCGCCGTCCGGCGCAGGTATCAGACAAGAAAACGTCGTTTCGAGCAGGCATTGTGACATAAACGCGCCAGCCAGAGTTGGGCGACACGGTTTGCACGGTTTGCGCTGACAACGGTTTGCGCTGACATAGGTGATGGAACGCGTCGTGGGCGTTTTTGTTGACGCGGGTTAAAACCCACGTCTGTAGGCGCTTCGCGCCGGGCGACCTCCGGTCGCAAGACCTGATTGGGACAGATGAAATCGAAGGTATTTACCAACAACCTTTGTTTCCGCGACCAGAGGTCGCCCGGCGCGAAGCGCCTACAGACGTGGGTTCTAACCCGCGTCAACAAACAACCCGCGTTAACAAACAACCAATGTCGCCGTAACACCGTTCTTGTCCCCCCATTATTGGGGGTTAGGGAGCCTCTTCTTAACAAGCGACTAATACTTAACGCGCCCGTGCGTCACCTTATAAAACGGGTTCGCGACCCCGCCCGCCGACGCCTTCGCGCGCGACGCCGCCCACAACATCGCCCGAATCGTCCGCGATGTTTCCCCGCCAAACGACCGGTCCGCGTGATACCGCACCACCGCCCAAGTCCGCGCGTCCAAACAAAAATTCAGCGACACGCCGGGACACATCAATCCCATGAACTCCTGATCCGGAACCCGCGCGGGCGGATCGCCGCCGAAATTGTCGCAGATCGCCGCGCGCACGGTTTGGCTCAGCGAAATCCGAACCCCGCCCGGCGACTCGGCCCGGCTTTGCCGTTGCAGTTCGTCAATCGCCGGAATCAATCGCCGCTCCACCATCACCTTGACCCGCTTTACCATCGGCGCGGGCGACGAACGCCCCCGGAAAATCCGCCCGTCCTCCGTACGCTTCCGCGCCGAATCCTTTTCAAACTGCCGCGCCCGCCGCGTTAAACATGCCGCGCATTGCTTGGGTGAACGCCCCTTCGCCGTGCGCGGTTTGCCGCACTTCGCGCACAACCCCGCCGCCCGCCATTTCGCGCACCGCGCCCGCATATACGCATTCATGTACGCCCGCCGCCGCGCCAAAGCCGCTTCCACCGCCGCTTCCACCGCCGCTTCGTCTTTTGCCGCCATCGTGTTTCTCCCTTGACCCGCCCGCGCACATTATTTATAACGCAACACGCCGCGAAAACGGAAACATTTAACGCCAGCGCCACGCCCTAAACCTCCAATCCCCTTGCCCGACCTCCGGCGCGACGATCTGCCCTTTCTGGTACGACACGTTCGCATTCGAGAAAGGCGGATCGAACGTGTAGTAGCCCACCAAAATAAACGCGGGTTAAAACCTACGTCTGTGGGCGCGCGGACGCGCCCACAGACGTAGGGTTTAACCCGCGTTCTGATGTCATAACGCGCTCATGTGCGCCGTTAATGCGGTACGGAGCAGATTCCGCCGACACGAGGGAAAAGGAGTCCGTGAAATGTTCGATGCAAGCCGATTTGAAAAAGAAGGCGTTCGGCGGCGTAGCAAAACGGAAATTTACTTTCACCTTGTCTGGGCCACCGCCGGACGACAAGCGCGTTTAACTTCCGAATGGGAGCGGCGCGTACATCGTTCGTCGCCGCCGAGGCGCAACGATTGGATTGCGGGACGTTAGCGATCAATGGCATGCCGGACCACGTACATCTGCTGGTCCGCGCCTCTGCGAGCGTATCCCCCGCCTGCCTAGCCAAGCAGGTTAAAGGCGCTTCCTCGCTAATGATAAATCGTTTGCTTCCCGAAGGGAGCGCACCGTTCGACTGGCAGGACGGTTACGCTTGTTTTAGTTTAGGACGTCCGCAAGTAGCGCCGGTTGTTGTCTACATTAAAAACCAAAAAGAACGCCACACCGCAAACGACTTGTGGTCCGAATGGGAAGAAACAAATGCGCCCGCACCTCAGAACAAACGATAATAATGCCCCATGACCGTAGGTCGCCCGCCGCGAAGCGTCTACAAACGTGAGTTTTAACCCGCGTCGCTTCCGAGAAGAACGCCCCACACAACAAAACCGTCCCGGCGCGCAACTTGCGCGCCGGGGCGGTTTTGTTGTCGAGGTGAAAAACGTGAGATCGAGTTGAGCGGAAAGGTAACGCGGGTTAAAACCCACGTCTGTAGGCGCTTCGCGCCGGGCGACCTCCGGTCGCATAAAACGCGGGCGATTTGAGGTTCCCGCGTCCGGCAGGACGCCCGGCGCGAAGCGCCTACAGACGTGGGTTTTAACCCGCGTTACTTATCAGACCGCCACGCCGCTCGCCGCGCCCTTGCGTCGCCGCGCGCGGACCATCAGGCCGCCCAACGTGGTTGCGGTCATGCCGATCACGGCCCACTCGGACGGCTCGGGAACGGGGTTCACAGCCGGTGCGAATCCCAGGTTGAGCGTCACGTTGCTGGCTGTGGTAAACGCAAGTCCCTGGAAGTTGGCGAAGATGTTACCAGAGTTGAAAGAAAACCGACTGGCATCAAAGCCGCTCAGGTTGGAGGCAGGGTCAAGAGTGACGCTGGTAATGGTGACAGGCGAGGCCCCTGTCTCAGATATTTGAAAACCGTTAAACGAAGCCGTGGAGAAACCGTTCGCAGTCGCAAAGGTGAATATAACTTGGCTTGGCCGTACGGAGATGTTAGCTATTCCAGAATCGTTAAAAGTGATACCGGAAGGGGTCACTATCCCCGAACCAACAGTGGCGTCAACTTGGTCCTGCGTCGGGTACAGCGCATCTACACGAACGGTTTGACCATTGAGGCTTTGCGCGCGGGCCGTATTCGGTACGACACAAACAATCCCTATCAGGGCAACGATAGCAAGCAACGGGGCGGCGGGGCGAGAGAACCGGGAAAACAGCGAAAACGACATAAATATAAGCCTATTCTTTTCAACAAAACAGGTCGGCAAAACAAGAGGACGTGATGTTTGCGACGCCTGCTTGTCTGGGTGTATTATACAAGAGAAAAGGCGCTTTTCGGCAAGCAAGGGAAAGAAACCAGTATTTTTAGCGGTAAAGAAAACGAGCAGTCTTACTATTGCCCCATCTGCCCATCCAAACGCGCATCCAATAACATACCGGCGTCCTTTAGCCCCGCCGCAAGACCGACCATAAATCCACCCCGCCGTTCCGCCAATCAAGCGGCGGCGCCTGCATCCGGCCCGGTTCGCAAATCCGCGTCGCGCCCTCCGCTTCGAGAACCGTCCGCAACGTGTCCGTCACCGTTCCCGCAACGCCCGCCGACGACAAAAATCCGCGCAACGCCCCCAGCGCTTCCCCCAAATCCGCTTCCGCGCGCCCCACGGGAAGAACCGAAACCACGCCAAACCCGGTCGGCTCGCCCGCAGGTTGGGCGTCCCGGTGCGCGATAACCGTCCAGCGCAAATCGGCATCGCCCAAAACCCGCGCGCCCGGCGTGAACAACGCCATCTGCCGCGCCTGACGCACCGCGCGCGCCCGCCCCGCATCGCCGCTCGGCGCAACCTCAAGCGCCGCCGCCGCAGGGGGGAACGCCCGCGCCAACCGCTCCGCAAACTCCCCCGCCCGCCCCGATACGCCATCATTGCCGCTCTCCTCGACAAAAATAACCTGCGGCGACAAGCACCCGCCCTGATCGAACATCAAAACATCGCGCGCGAACCCGCGCGCCGCCTCGTCCAAATCCGCATCCCCGCACACAATCCCGACGCTGACCGCGTGACCAAACCCCCAGAACGGCGCATCCGCATTCCCCGCCGCCGCCGTAGATCGCAACGCCGCAAGCGCGCCGTCCCCGCCGTACGCGATTACGGCATCCGATACGCCCATAAGAGTCGCCGTGCGCGCATCATCGCCCGGCCAAACATCCAGATGAACCAGCCCCGCCACGTCCGCGTCCGCGTCGCGCAACGTTTCCCAAAACAACCCCGCCCAAACCGTCTCGCTCCGGCTCATCTTCACAAAAACCGCCTTCCCCGCCAAGAGCGCCGCGCACAACGCAGGCCACGCCAAAAGCGGCGTATTCCCCGCAAGAACAAGGGCCGCCAGGGCAACCTCCCGGTTTGATGACAGCCCCCTAACCCCCAATAAAGGGGGGACTGAAGAATCTACCGATGCCGGTATGCCTTCTTCCTCCAAAGTCCCCCCCTTATCGGGGGTTAGGGGGCCTCTTAACTCCTCCCAAGACGACACAAGTCCCGCAAGCGACACCCGCACCTGCGCCCACGGAAACGCCCCCGCCGTATCCGTCGCCGGAGGCTCCCAACCCGTCGCAAGCCGCTCCCGCCACACCTCCCACACGCGCGCAAGCGCCGCCTCCGCCCGTTCCGCGCGCCCGGACAAAGCGTCGCGCCGCGCCCGCAAACGCGCCGCTATCGCCAGAACATCGGCGACGCTTGACGCCCCGCCGCCCGGTTGCGCCGTTGTCGCCGCCGCTCCAATGTCGTTTTCTTGTCCACTGCCCATTTGACCGGTTCCGCAAACGCCCCGCGCGGGTATACTGAAAGTACCGCATTTTCGCCTTTTGTTTGAGGCCGTCGCCGCGCCGCGCCGCGCCTGATTCACCCGCAAAACGGGAACCCAAACCCGTCGCGCGGTGTAGAACAAGTGTATTCCAAAAATACGAACCGTCGCATAAATCGCAAGCGAAACCGCCCGTTCTTTACTCACACATGACCATACCTACGCGCCGCTTGCTTACCCGTATCAAAGTTCGCAACGTAAAACACTCGAACCTGTCCGCTTTGAAATAGAAGAAACAAATCCTAAATGGCAAAGAACCGCGACAATCAGAACGACCGCACCGGCGCCAGTCAGCGCGCCGCAAACGCGAACCGCTTGCGCACGGCGAGCGGCGCGGACGAAACCCCGCGCTCGCTTGAAGACGACGACCGGCCCTTGTACGAAACCAGCCTCCGCGCAATCGCCGTCGTGGATGAACTGCTGACGATGACGCCGCCGTCCGACCAGAAATACCAGTACCTTTTGCTCCTGCGCCACCAGTTGGAAGTGGACGAGCGCCAGGCGCAGGAGGCCCAGAAGGTGATCGCCGAATACGACGAGGCGTACAACAAACTCACCGCCCCCGCCAACCGTATCGCCACATTTATGGGCGAGTTGGACGGCGAGGACGCCGTTCAAGTATCGCTCGGCGACGGCGAGTTTATCGCGAACGTGGACCCCAAGATGGACCGCGAGTCCTTATCCGTCGGCGACCGCGTCCGCGTCAATGACGCCTACGCCGTTCTCGCCGGAATGGGACCGCACCCGTCCGGGCCAATCGTTAAGATCGCCGATGTGTTGGACGACGGACGCCTCCGCGTCTCGATGGACGCCCAGGGTATGAACAGCCGTGTGGTCGCCCGCGCCGCTCAATTAATGGACGCCATCCTGAAGCCTGGCGACGAAGTCCGTATGGAGCCTTCCTTCAAACTCGCCTTGGAGCATTTCGCCGCGAAGGAAAATAAGGAATATTTTTTAGAGACCATAACGGAAGTTCCGTGGAGCAAAATCGGCGGTCAGGACGAGGTCATCAGCGTCATCCGAGACGCCATCGAACTCCCGATGGTCTACCCGGAACTCTACGAGAAGTTCGGCAAGCGTCCGCTCAAAGGCGTTCTCCTGTACGGACCTCCCGGTTGCGGCAAGACGCTTATCGGCAAGGCGACCGCTTATAATATCACCAAAGAGTATAACGAGCGCACGGGCGGCAATGCAACCGAGTACTTTATGATGATCAACGGCCCGAAAATTCTCAATATGTGGCTGGGTGAATCGGAGCGACAGGTTCGCGAGATTTTTTCCACCGCGCGAGAAAAGGCGAAAGAAGGTCATCTGGTTTTTATCTTTATTGATGAGGCCGAATCCATTCTTCGCACCCGTAACAGCGGGCGCTATACGAACATCTCTAACACGGTGGTGCCGCAGTTCTGCGCCGAAATGGACGGTTTGGTGTCGTCGGAGAATATCGTGGTTATTCTCACATCGAATCGGCCCGACTATATTGACCCGGCGATCCTGCGACCGGAGCGGATTGACCGCAGAGTTAAGGTGCGACGCCCGGACAAGAAATCGTCGCGCGATATTCTCGCGATCTATCTGAACGAGAACCTGCCGCTCGACCCTGCCGAGCTTGCCAAGCACGACGGCGACCGCGCCGCAACCGCAACCGCAATGGTGGACGCGACCATCAACTTCCTGTGGCGCAAGGATTCGGAAACCGAGTTCCTGGATGTATACCAGCGCAACGGTTCCACCGAGCGGTTGTACTGGAAGGATCTGGTATCAGGCGCGCTTTTGTCGTCGCTTATCGAGCGGGCCAAAGACTTCGCGATCAAGCGGGCCATTAGCGCAAACGATCCGAATGAGGGCGTTTCGCAGGACGACCTGAACCGCGCGGTGACAATGGAGTACAAGGAAAACGAGATTTTCCCCAAATCCGACGCCGTGGAAGACTGGCTGATGCTTCTGGATCAAGCCCCGGAGAATGTCGCCGATGTCAAACCGATCCGAGCGGGAACGCGCGGCATGGGAACCGCCCAGCGCGCGACCGGGGTTATTTAATCGCAGGCGCAGTGACCGTGTAAATATGAACGGATCCGCTTCTCGTAAGAGAAGCGGGTCCGTCTTTTCTGTGGGTTTTTGAGAGTGCTTTACTTTTCCCAGACCTATTTTAATTCTACTGTTCTTTCTCTTTTCTGAAAACCGGTCGATTATAGAACTCGTGCAGGATAATCAGGGAAACGTAAATTCCATTCGGTGACGTCAACGACGGCAACCGTTACCTTATGCGCCCACGGCGCCAAATGTGAGCCGCGCGTAGGAATTAGTTTGCGCATCATTTCCTTCGCGTGCAACTTCAATGCGGAGTCGAATCGGGGCGATTCGAGTAAAACCACATATACGACGGGTTTTGAAAATGGAACGCTTGTCAACCAGAAAAACGCCGCCGTGCCGACAAACTTCGCCCGCAACTCGTCCCGGTAGAAACCGTTTTGAACGCGCATTTTTGCAAGGAATTTCCGCCGCGCGCCGCCGCGCATTCGCGGCGCGATTGATTTTCCTTCGAAGTTTTTCACCTCAAGCCAAACAGACCGCGTAGGTTCGTCCAAGATGAAGTCTACGGCGTCTAGAACTTTGTTGGTTTCGTCGTGCTTATCGCAGGTATGGGCGGCACTGAAGTCAAACTCGATTTCGCTTTCCTGAACGGGGAACGATGTTATTCTCACGCGCGGCGTCTCTTACCAACCGAACGATCTAATTCGCGGTCGTAGAGGGAGTCGAACTGATCCGAAATCGGGTTTGGTTGCAACTGCGAGTAATCATCAGTCGCATGGGCGACGGTGCCGTTTTCGGTGCGCTCCATACCAAAGTAGCGGACGGTATCAGATGGGTGCGCTTGCAGGTCCAATTCCTTCAAAATGATGTAGCTGTGCGTCGCGAGGAAAATTTGAACGCCACTTCGCGCGAGGCGCAGTAAAACATCTACGAGTTCATCCATCAGTTTCGGGTTGACGTTCACCTCCGGTTCATCCCAAAACAGCACGCTCCCAGGTTCGAGAAAACCGTTGCGGATCAACTGGTACAGCGTCGCGATTTTCCGCAAACCCTCAGCGACCAGCGGCATCGGTTGGCGACCCCGCGGCGTTTTGAGGTAAAAGCGCTCGCCCTCCTCCTCAACCTCTCCGCCCAGCAACGAAGCGAGCAAGTCCGCTATCTCAGGATTTTGCGTCGGCTGTCTGCGTTCGGGCGCAAGAAGTAGAGCGACAATATCGCGGTGTGTTTGGTCGAAGTCTATTTGATACTCATCGTAGGTCGAAACAAAGCGTCGTGTATGCCCCATCATGTCAATCGCGGGGATGAACACCGCGCGCGACATTTCAGGCCACGGAACAGAGCCGTCAGGAAGCACACTATGACCAAAGCTACCGAGTTCTATAATGTTGAAGGCCCAAAGTTCTTCGTTCCACTCACCTATGACTTTGGAAATGTCCTCCTCAGCCCCCTGGCGAACCAAAGCAGACGGTTGCGGAATTCTTGCGATGATAGGAAACTGAAAAACACTCGCCATGATGTTTTCCAGTTTGTCATATGCCTGGTCGCGTCCTACCGTTTGCATATACTGAATCGAGTACAGCACCTTCATCAGGTGCGTTTTGCCTGTGCCGTTCTCGCCAACAAGCACGTTTATTGTTGGCGAGAACTCGAAAGTGGTGTCAGCGAACGTTGTGAAGTTTTGGAGGCGCAGGTTTTTGTGGTGAGGAAGCGTCATGTTTTGTACGGCGTCCTAAATGGGTCATTACGCTAATCCGTGAAGTAGCGCGACTACACGATTATACATCAATGCCTTGATAAAGCCTTTGACAATCGTTGCGCTTTCTATTCTACGACGCGCGGCGACCGACGCCCGCGACGCGGCGCAAAAGCATTCGGAAGCCGTACGGGGTGCGGCGGTACCAGTCGGATAAGCCGGTTTTCTCCAAAACGGCGCGGGCTTTCTGGTGGCGCGGGGCGACAGCGAAGTCGCCAGCCTCGGTGAAACGGGTTTCGCGCTCGTACTCGGCTTGCGCGGCTTCGATCTGCGCGAGGCGAATGGTATCGGTTGCGTGGCGCTCGCGAAGTTTTTCGTAGACGCGCAGGTTGGTGGCGTGGGTGTTGCGGCGATCCGTGGACAGCGACGGCGCGCCCGACCGGTACTTGAACAAAACCCGGCGCACGAGCGCGAACGGTTTTCCGGTTTCGGACACGCGCAACCACTCGTCCCAGTCTTCGCTACCGCGCAGGGTTTCATCGAACGGTCCGGCGGCTTCAAGGGAGTCACGGCGGACCAGAACGGAACCGGAGGAGCGTATAAAGTTGCCGTTCAGCAGATGGGGCCAAACCATACCCTCGTACTCGGCCCCGCGCGTTTGCGCTTCTATAACTTCCCCGCCCGGCCCAATCACCTGCGTACGGCAATACGCAAGACAAGCGTCCGGGACGCGATGTAAAGCGGCTTCGAGGGCCGCTAACGCTTCAGCAAATAGCAGGTCGTCGGAGTCTAAAAACAGGAGGGCGTCGCCGACGGTTTCGCGGGTTCCCCGATTGCGGGCGGCGGACAGGTGCGCGTTGGTCTGGTAGACATAGCGCAGGCGGCGGGCGTCCGCGAACGGTTGGAGGCGCGCGCGCGTGTCGTCCGTGGAGCCGTCGTCAATGACGACGATCTCGTCGGCGGGACGCGTTTGCGCCCAAACGCTTTCGAGCGTTTCCAGGAGCAGGTCGGCGCGATTGTACGTAGGGATGACGACGCTGATTTTCACGAGAGCGTTTGAGGACAGGCGAAAAAGCGAGGAGGACGATGACAAAATGCATTTGTTGTCGTCCTCCGCTTTTGTCAGAAGCCGCTTAAAACAAGCCGGGGACAAGCGAACGGGCGAGGTTGAACAAACCGAAACCGGTCCAGATACTGTTGATCGGATCAGTGCGGGTGGCGTTCGGCACAAACACAATATCCTGCGCTTGTATCTCCGGGTTCAGGGCGGGATTACCGTTTTTCAGGTATTTGCCAAAATCGTATTCCGTGACTTTGGGTTCGCCGGTCGCGGTCGCCACGCGGGTGACGCGCACCTTACCCACTTTGGCGTTGCCGCTCGGCCCGCCCGCGTTCGCCAGCACATCCACGAGGAACGTGCGCCGGTCCTGCGGCATATACCACTTGCGCGGTCCGCCCGCCTCGCCGAACACATACACGTATTTTTCCGATACGGGAATGACCAGTTTGTCCATATCCACGAGCGGAAAATCGGGTGCGTTCTGCTCGGTCATCAGGGTGTACAGATCCACCGGAACCGACGTTCGCGGAGAATTTGGGTCGCCCGGCACGGACGGACGCATGATGTAGGCCGCGCGTAGATCGCCGGTGGCGCCGTTTGTGGTAAAGCCGATCTGACTTAATGCGTCGCGCAAGCCCAAACGCTCGTCTACCTCGTGAAGGCCGCGCGGTCCTTCTCCGTCAATCACCAACCGGCGCGCGCGGGGCGCCTCGAAGGACACGGTGTCGCCTTCTTGAAGCGCAATGTTCGCGGGCGAGGCGTCGTTGGAAACCGCCTCATTCAGATTTACCATAACCGGTTCGGGCCGGTTGGGGTTGGTAATTCGGGCCGTAACCCGATCCGGCTGGGGGATTTTACCTAAAACCGCCACCAGTTCGGTGATACGCCAGCCGTTCTTCAAGTCGTAATCGCCGCCCGTGACGGCGTTGCCGCGCACGTAGATCCGTCGTTGGCGGGGGATGACAACCGAAACCGTTACCTGACCGGGGCGCAAACGGAACGCGCGCGGGTTGTTAAGCGCTTTATTCAGATCAAGCGCGAGTTCGGACACGGTTTTACCACGGGCGGAAACGGGCTTATCCAAACGCGGAAGCGAAACCAGAGCGTCCGCGATCAAAACCACGGTTTGCGATGCGTCCGGGTGCTTTGCGACCTCGATGCGGATGGTGTCGCCCGTGTCAAGCCGGTAATTCGGCGCCACCGATGCAGTTACGGCGGCTCCGGGCGCGGTCGGAGCGGCGGAAGAAGCGCCGCCCGCAAGCGGCGCGGACAGGGTTTGTTGCGCGCGCGCGGTCCCACCGGGCGATAGCGCAAGGCAAACCGCAAAAATAGCGACGGCGGACGTGATTTTCTTCGTCATGTTATTTTCATCTTACTCAGATGTCGGATCAACAACGGAAGTCGCCCCGCTTGCGGCAGCGATGACGGGCGGGGCGGGCGAGCCGCCGACCACAACGCCCAAAATGCGCGGTTGGTAACCGTTGGCGAGCAAGCGTCGGGCGCGGGCGACCGATTCGCCGGGCGGGGCGTCGGGGGGCGCGACCAGCGCCATGCCGTCGGCGGCTTTTTCCAGCGGCGCGACCGTGCGCGCCGCCCAAACCGATGGCCCGGAAATTAGCACCAGGTCTGTGTCGGAAGCATGGGCCAACTGTTTGAAAACGTCGCGCAGGCCGGATTCCGTGACCGGCGAGCCGTCTTCGGGCGAACCGGCGGCGAGAAATCGAAGACCGCCGTTCACGCCGACGTGCAAAATATCTTTCACATTGGAGCGACCCGCAAGCGCGTCGGCGAGACCCGGCGCATCCGGCGCGCCGAAGACGTGGTTAAGTCGCGGCTGGGCGCGGTCGGCATCCACCA
>CAXUMS010000140.1:13023-13447 GCA_964252165.1 uncultured Armatimonadaceae bacterium | reverse complement strand
CGGCTGGTCCCCGCTGGAAGGCGAGCCGCGCGGCTTGAGCGATTTAGTCAAACGATAAGTAGACGCAAACGACAACCCAGACGCGACAAAAGGGGTTGTCATAAACGGCTATGGTTAAGCGTTGAATCGGTTGAGATGAGATCGTCGAGAAAGGATGCGGGGGCGGTGGGGCGGCGAGGGGAAACGCTCGCGCAGGCGTTTTTGGAGCGTTTGGGGTATCGGATTGTGGATGTCAATGTGCGGTGGGCGGGGCGTCGGGCGGACGGGGCGCCCGGCGAGTTGGATATTGTCGCCTGGGACGGCGACGCGCTTTGCTTTGTCGAGGTTAAAACTCGGCGTGTTCGGGATGTGCGTTTCGCCGATGCGTTTATCGCGCCCGCGCAGGCGGTGACGACGAGCTGGCTGCCCTCGTCCTGCACCTCGA
>CAXUMS010000140.1:0-13013 GCA_964252165.1 uncultured Armatimonadaceae bacterium | reverse complement strand
ATAAACAGCGGCGTATCGCGCGGCTCGCGGTTGCGTATGCGGGAAAGTTCGGGTTGTGCGGTTGCGGCGACACGGCGGACGACGTTGCTTGCGGCGCAAGTGACGGTGAGGACGGCGACGCGGTTCCCCTGCGCTTTGATGTGGTGTCGGTTGTTTTTGTGGGGGAAGGAACGGAAGAAACGCCGGATGCGGGGCGGGCGTTGCCGCCGCGTTTGGTCAAAGGGGCGTTCCTCGCGCCGGATGGTTGGGAAGACTGACGGCGCGGGGCGTCGTCACCCCGTCACAATACCCCGTATGAGCGGAGGGATTGGTATGGCTTGATCGCTGATGGTAAATGCATCGGCGATGCGGGCGCGCACGTTTTCCGCCTGCGCGTCGGTTTGCGCATGAATCTCCGCCAAGATACCGCCCGCCGCGAGTTGCGCGCCGACCGGGGCGTGAACCACAAGACCGACAGCGGGATCAATCGCGTCTTCTTTGCGCCCCCGTCCGCCGCCGAGCATGACCACGATTTCGCCCAAACGTTGCGCGTCAATACGCGCCACGTACCCGCCCCGCGCGCTTGCGACCGGAATTACGACCGGGGCGCAGGGCAACAAGCCGGGATTATCTACAACCGCCGCGTCCCCGCCCTGCGCTTCAACAATCGCGCGGAAAGACGCCAAAGCGGCGCCGCTTTCGAGAAGTTCCGCGGCGCGAGCGCGTCCTGTCTCCGAGTTGGGCGCGAGGCGGGCGAGCGCAAGACCCTCGCCCGCAAGAAACACGCATAACTCGCGCAAACGGCGGTCGGCGGTTTCGGCGTTATCGGGCGTTAGAACGTCAATCGCCTCCCGCACCTCAAGAGCGTTTCCTATGGTGCGGCCCAGCGGCGCGTCCATATCCGACAAGACGGCGACGGCGCGCCGCCCGTTACGAACCGCGCCATCCACCAGCGCGCGCGCAAGTTCTTCAGCCTCCTCCGGCGTTTTCATCAACGCTCCGCTTCCCGCTTTTACATCGAACAAAAACGCCTCCGCCCCGCCCGCGAGTTTCTTGGACAGAATAGACGACACGATGAGCGGCAAACTGCCGACCGTCGCGGTCGCATCGCGCAGGGCGTAGAGTTTCTTGTCGGCGGGGGCCAAATCATCAGTCTGCCCGGCTAAACACGCGCCGATACGCGCTACCTGCTCGGTCATCTCCTGCGGCGTCAAGCCGACACGGAAGCCTTTGATGGACTCCAATTTGTCCAGCGTGCCACCGGTATGGCCCAAACCGCGCCCCGACATTTTGCACACGAGCGCGCCCGCCGACGCCAGTAGGGGAACCACGATCAGCGACGCTTTATCGCCTACGCCGCCGGTAGAGTGCTTATCTATCGTGGGGCGACCGGGCGGCAAACCCGCCGTCGCCAGATCGAGCATCCGCCCGGATTGCGCCATCGCGAGCGTGAGCGAGGCGGTTTCCGCCTCGTTCATTCCCCGCAGGTAAATCGCCATGAGGAGCGCGGACGCCTGGTAATCCGCGATTTCGCTCCGCGTGTACGCGTGAACGAAAAAGCCGATCTCATCGGCGGAAAGAGCGGCGTTGTCGCGCTTGCGCGCAATCACGTCTTGTATTCGCATAGGATTACGGTACCCGAATAGAGCCGCAAGTGCGTCGCTCGCTCGCTTGCGCTGTCGCGCCTGCGGTAGAATAAACAAAACGCGGCGGTATGCAGGGGGAACGCTTCGATGGCTGATTATTTTCCATTTATCGGGCCGCACGGAATCAACGCACGCGAGTTGCCGTGGCAGCTTTTCGTAGTTATAGGGTTGGCGATTGTGATCTCGACCACGATCCACGAATGGGGCCATGCCTACATGGCGGACCGCCTGGGCGATGGGGAGCCGCGCCGGTTGGGACGATTGTCGTTATCGCCGTTCCGTCATTTCGACTTGCTGGGCGGACTGGTAACGGTTGCGACCACGCTTTTGGGCTTCCCGGTCGGCTGGGGTAAAGCGGTTCGCACCGATCCGGACACGTACACCGTAGGGCGTCGCAGAGGTATCGCGCTTGTCGCGAGCGCCGGGCCGCTCGCGAACCTCCTGCTCGCGGTCGCCCTTGCGCCGGTCGCGCGCGGCTTTATCAGCGGCGGCATCGGGAGCGAGGCGGCCCTGTACGTCTTTTTGCTCACGGCGCTGATCATTCTCGTTTGCCTTTCGATGTTCTTTTGCAACTTCTTGCCCGTGTACCCGCTCGACGGCGCGCATCTTCTCGCGTCCGCCCTGCCGCCCGACCTCGGCGATGTGTACGCGAGTTTCATGGCCCGCTACGGCTCCTACATCTTTGTCGGCCTGATGCTCTCCGAGATACCAGGCCGCGTCGTCGGCCCGCTCATCATCGCCGCCTTCCGCTTCTTAGTCGGCATTTAGGAAAGAATTTTAATCACAAAGACACAAAGGACACAAAGTTCAGAGGGAAAGAAACAAAAAGTAATTTTGCTTTAAATCTTCTCTCTTCTTTGTGTCCTTTGCGTCTTTGTGATTAAATCTCGGAACTTATGAAAAAACGATTGCTTTCGGGGATGCAGCCGACCGGGACCGGGCGGCTTCATATTGGGAACTGGGAAGGGGCGCTCAAGCCCTGGGTGCGGATGCAGGACGAGTACGAGATGTTCTGCTTTGTCGCGGATTGGCACGCCTTCACCACGGTTTCCGAGGCGACCGCTGACATGGACATCGCGGCGCAATCGCGCGAGGTGGTTCTCGATTATCTATCGGCGGGCCTGGACCCGGACAAGTGCGCCATTTTTCGGCAATCGCATGTCCCGCAACACGCGGAACTCGCGGTTCTGCTCGGCATGATCACGCCGGTCGGATGGCTGGAGCGCGTGCCGACCTACAAGGACAAGCGTGAACAGGTGGAAGGGCGCGAGGGCGGCGCGGGCGAGTCCGGCGTGGGCTTCGGCCTTTTAGGCTATCCCGTTCTTCAGGCCGCCGATATTCTGGTTTACCGCGCGCACGCGGTCCCGGTCGGCAAAGATCAGGCCGCGCATCTGGAGTTGTCCCGCGAGATCGCGCGGCGGTTTAACCATTTGTTCAAAAGCGACATCTTCCCCGAACCGCAGGCGGTTATCAGCGATGACACCGGCGTTCTGCCCGGCCTCGATGGGCGCAAGATGAGCAAGTCGTACGGCAACACCATCTTCCTCACCGACGACGCGAAATCCGTGGAAAAGAGACTCAAGAAAGCGTACACGTCGCCCGATAAAATCCACGCAGAAGATCAAGGCTACCCGGAAGGTTGCACGGTTTGCCAATTGCGCCGCGTGTACGATCCCGAGAACTTTCAAACGCAGTGGGACGAGTGCCGGAGCGGCGCGCGCGGGTGCGGCAAAAGCAAGAACGAGACTATCGAGATCGTGAACGCCGCCCTCGAACCCCTGCGCGCCCGCCGCAAGCGCTACGAGGACAACCCCGATTTGGTGGACGCCCTGCTCGCGCGCGGGGCCGAACGCGCCCGCGAAGCCGCCGAGGAAACCCTGCAACTCGTCCGTAAAGCGATGAAGTTAACGTAGCGAACACCGGATTTTCACCGCTAAGACGCAAAGAACTCAAAGTTCAGAGAAGATTAAGCGCTAAAACAGAAATGTTTTAGCGCTTAATCTTCTCTGAACTTTGAGTTCTTTGCGTCTTAGCGGTGAAAATCCCTCTTCTCTGAGCGGTTATAATAGAAGTATGGCTACCGCTCCTCCGCCGCTTGAACCCGATACCCTGGACGACACGCATTCCGTCGCGATACCCGCGCGCTTGCCGTGGATGGTGACGGGCGCGGCTTTTGTCGCGTTCTTGACGCTGTTCCGAACGCTGGTCGGCGGTCCGGGAAGCGGTTCGACAGCCACAATTAGTATGCCGCCGCTTCTCGTCGGGGCGTTCGCCCTTGCGATTGCGCTTTCGTATGCGACCCCATTGCGGATCGGCGAAGGGCGGATACTTCGCCTTTTAGTGCGCGGCGCGCTGGGCGCCTTGGTGGTGGGCGTCGCCAATAGCGTGGATCGTCGAACCGCCGAATTTGTCATCGGGCCGGTATTATGGCGCAACACGCTCGGTCTGTACTGGGCGGGCGAGGTCGCGTTGCAGGCATGGACCGTGCGGCGAACCGACAACGTCCAAACGCATCTGCGCGCTCTGTTATTTTCCACCTTCGCGTTTCTCGCCGCCGCCAACACGTTCGATGACACGTATGTTTGGTGGGCGACGCCGTTCTTCGTTTTGTTTGTCGCGTTATCCCTGCGCGGCTACCGCGAACGCCGCGCCGCCGCAACCGTGGTTCGCACCGGGCCGGGAGCCGCGAATAAAACCGTTTTGTTGAACCTGCCGTTCGCGCTTCGCGCGCTTGCGGTTGCGGTCGCGCTTGGCGGCGGCGCGGCGGGCGTTCGCACCGTGAATATCTACCGGGGCGTTATCAACGAATGGGGCAACCGGGCGGTGGGCGGGCGGAGCCGTTTTGAAGGAACCGGCATGTCGTCGCAGCCCCGGCTCGGCGCGACGTTTGATCTGCGGGGAACGCCTGCGCGCGTGTTGCGGATAACCGGTCTTGCCGGAGACAACCATCTGCGCGGTTTGTCCTTCGATGTCTACGACAAGGGAACGTGGGGGCCAAGCGTTCAGGAGCGCGTGTATGCGCGCAATATCGAGGCGCGCGATATATCGCCGCTAGAATCCACGCCCGAACAACGGCGCGGCGTGCGCGATCAGGTGACGGCGTCGTTCACGCGATTGGTCAATGACAATCCGCTTGTCTACGCCCCGTTATCGTCGCTTGCGGTGGACACCGGCGAGGCGGAGCGTGTGGATTGGGCGCAGGCGAGCGGCGGCCCTATTCGCGCGGGCGAACGCGCCCCGTACGAGTATCTGGTGACGCTCAGCGAGAGCCGCACGGATTTTCAAGGGCCGCTTGCGGTCCCGATTACGCATAAAGAGCGTGCGCGCTGTCTCACGATTCCCTCCACGCTCACATCAAACGCCGCGCCGGGCGTCGGCCGTATCGCGCGCCAAATTTTCACGGGAATTCCGCAGAACCAGACGCGGGCGCGCATCAACGCGGTCGAGCGGTATCTTATCACCCACCACCGCTATAGTTTGACATTCTCGCCGAATACGCCCGACCCGATAGTCGGCTTTTTACAGGACCGCAAGGACGCACACTGCGAGTACTTCGCGACCGCCGCCACACTTTTACTTCGTCTGGGCGGCGTTCCGGCTCGCTATGTGACCGGTTACCTAGCGCACGAGGGCGAAGGCGAGGGCGGCGTTATTGTCCGTCAGCGCGACGCGCACGCGTGGGCGGAGGCGTGGGTCGGCGGCCCGGCGGGCTGGGCCGTTGTCGAGGCGACGCCCGGCGACGGTCGCCCCGACCAGATGCCGCAAGCGCCGGTGGAGCCGTGGCGGCGCGCGCTGGAATGGACGCAGGACGAACTGACCGCCCTTCGCAATGATGTGGGCGATCTGTCGCCCGTTCAGATCAGCCTTGCGCTGGGCGCGGTTGTGGGCGGCGCGCTGGTTATCGTCGCGGCGCGCTCTTACCTTTTGCGCCGCCGCGCGCACAAGATCGCCGCCGCCACCGCCTTCACCTACGCCCAAACCGCGCCGCCGGACCTGCCCGCGCTCGCCGCTCGTTTCGAGGCCGCGCTCGCCCGCCAAAAGGTCGCCCCGCCGCCATCGCGCCCCTACGCGGAACACATCGCCCGCCTCGCCCGCGACGAGGCTGCCCCACCCGCCCTGCTCGATGCCGCGCGCGCGTTCGCCCGCGCCTACGACGCCGCCCGCTTCGGCCCCGCCACGGAGAACGACGTTGCCCAACTACAATCTCACGTAGCCGCCGTCGAACGCGCGACGGCAGGCGAACCTGTAAAGCCGGTTTAGTCGTTCTGTTTCGTTGTTTGTCGTTTGCGTCTACATTATCGTGAGACTAAATCGCTTGTGCCGCGCGGCACCCCCTGCGCGGGGGAGCGGCAACCTTACGTTGCATCGTTGTATTAAGAAAACGCAAAGTGGCTTAGTTTTACGCGACATCGCGTAAAACTAAGCCACTTTGCGTTTAGTAATGCACGGTCAAGCGTTAGGCTTGGGCCGCCCCCGGCCTGAGGGGGTGCCGCGCGGCACAAGCGATTTAGTCTCACGATAACGTAGACGCAAACGACAAACAACGAGACAGAACGGCGGAAAGGGGCTACCAGGCCTGTGAGTTGGGGACGCCTTTGAAGGGGCCGACCACATCGAGGGTGATCCAGCCGCCGTAGAAGCCGCCGGGTTGCGGCGTGGCCGGTTCGCCGTCTACGAAGCAGGCGTCCATTGCGGAGGGATAAAGAGCGATATAGTTTTGGATGGGAGCGAAGGGCGGCGTTGGATCGGGATAGAACCACGCGGAGCGGGGCGCGGATTTGCCGCCCGCCATTACGTCGTAGTAGGATGCCGCGCCTTTCCACTCGCAAAACGAGCCGCTTGCGCTTCGGGACGGCGTAAAATGCGCGAGGGCGACATCATCGGGCGGCAGGTAGTACACGGGCGGGTGGCTGGTTTCCAAAACGCGCCATGCCCGCCGCGTGTCCGCGATGGTAACGCCGCCCAGCACGACCACAAGATGCCGGGTTGTTTCCTCGAGGCGCGGCGGGCGCGGGTACGCCCAGACCGATTCTTGTCCGGGACCGGGCGTTACCGGAACCACGCCGGGCGGCAGGCGAAACATGTTGATGGCGTTTGGCGCATCTTCAGCATTGTTCATAAAAGCGTTATCACCTATTACAGCCCACGTTAACGTTTTACGCCACAGTCACGCGATTGTCCACGCCACGGACGCCGCCGACATGCGCGACGATGCGGGCGGCGAGATCGCGCTCGCCACTGGTGGGGGCGTGACCGGTGAGAACCGCAATGCCGTTTGCGGTCACCTCAATTCCGATATGCGCGGCCACATCGAGCGGCAACCGTCCATCCTCCATAAGCGCGTTTTCAACCGCCTGCGCGATATGTTGCGTGTTCACATCCGTATCGCCGCTACCCATGCTTGCCGCCGCAAAACCAAACAACGCGCCGCCGCCGAGGGAAGGCAAGCCGCCCGGCCCGCCCCCGACCATTCCTGTGGAGGCGGGACCGACACCGGGCGCGATTCCGCTAACCGCAAGGGGGACCACGGGAACGGTTTGGTCCGCATCCTCGCTGTGATGACGCTCGTTTGCGTCCGTTCCTAAGACGGATGCGGTATCGCGCTCTCCGAACAACCCATTTCGGTCCGTATTATCTTGAACTTTCGGCTCCAAAGTCTCGTCCATAGTTATGTTTCTTTCTTCGCAAGGCGCGTTCCGGTAATCGGGCGCGCTCGCCTGTATCGGAGGAAGACAGTTTTCCTAACAGTACAAATAGATTAGGCGCGCAACAATCGCGCCGCAAACATTTTTTCATATCCGGGGATAAACGCCAACTTCCCTGCAACGCCTTACCCAGAAACGGCGTCAATATACTCGGATCACGCTTTAGGATAAGCGACGACGGCTTTTCTCTTGTTGCACTCTTTGTTTCCCGCCGTGCGCCGCTATTCAAAGATGAAGGAGACAATTTGACGATATGTCACGCTGGAACAAAGAAACGATAGCGAGAGAGATTTTGCGCCGGTACGAAACGAAGCAACCGCTTTCGTACTCGGCGATGGTGAAAGAGGATTTGTCGCTTTTGCGGGCGGCAACCCGGTATCTCGGTTCGTGGCAGGAGGCGGTAGAGTTTTCGGGCCTCGACTATGCGCAAATTCGCAAGTACCGGTCCTGGACCAATGAACGTATTGTAGATCGTATCCGCGAGTTGTGGACCGAAAACGCCGACTTATCGTGGCGCAATGTTTCGCTGTACCTCGATCCGAGCCTCGCCGCCGCCGCCACGAAGAAGTCCCACTTCGGCAACTGGCGCGCCGCTCTTGACGCCGCAGGTTTGGATTACGACGCGATCCGCAAATATCGCGACTGGAGCGACGACGAGATCCTGCGGCAGGTGCGCGATAGGTACGCGCAGGGGCGACCGCTCAACGCGAAATCTATGGAAAAGGACGAAATCACCCTGATCACGGCGGCGCGGCGGCGATTCCCATCGTGGGACCGCACCCTGACGGCGGCGGGCCTTGATTATCGCGGCATCGTACAGCGCGCTCCGTTCACGCGGCGCCGCCCGGCAGGCGCGAACGCCGCCGCGCTTGCCGCCGCACAAACCAAACAAAACAAAACCGCGAGCGGCGCGACGCGCGGGCGGCCTCGTGTTCTAAAACGAGCCTAACGCACTGTACGGATAAGGCCGCTTTTCGCTTAACGAAAAGCGGCCCTATCCGTACAATGCGGCAATAATCACGACACCTGATAACGATAGAACACGCCGCTTCATCTATCGAATCCCCTTCTTTTTTGCTTGCTTTAACGCTGAATTTTCCGCGGGACCATACGATTTGTTGACGGCGACCTTTATACACGCGCAGGGAATCGGGCCGGTTTTAGAAAAACGGCTGTGGGAGGCGGGCATATTATCGTGGCGGGACGCCCTGGGGCGTGAGGCGGGCCTTCCGCTCAGCGACGCGCAAAAAGCCCTTTTGATGCCAACATTAGAAGCCTCGGTCACCGCGCTTGAGTTAGGCGATTGGGGCTACTTCGCGCGCGTTTTGCCGCAAAGCGAACACTGGCGGGCCGCGCCTGAGTTTATGGATCGTATTGGGTTTTTGGACATCGAAACCAACGGGGGGTTCCGGTCCGACAGCATTACAATCATTGGCGTTTACGACAACGACGAAAGCCGCATTTACATTAAGGACCAGGATCTGGAGGAGTTCGCGACCGATTCGGAAAACTATGCGCTATGGGTGACGTTCTTCGGGACCGGCTTCGACCTTCCGTTTCTGCGTCGCCGATTTCCCGACCTCGCGCTTCGGCAACTCCATGTTGACCTTTGCCCGGCCCTGCGCCGACTGGGCTTTCGGGGCGGTTTGAAGCGGATTGAGCATCAACTCGGCATCGCGCGGACGCCGGAAACCGAAGGGTTGTCCGGCATGGACGCCGTGCGCTTGTGGCGGCAGTGGCGCAGGTTCAAAGATCAGGACGCGCTTGACCTGCTGGTCGCCTATAACCGGGCTGACATAGAAAATCTATCCCTGTTGCTCGCGTTCGCCTACGGCAAACTTAAAATCGCGAGCGGCTTTCCTGAAGCGTAAGCGCATCACATTCGGGCCGCAAGCGGGTATGATACAGGCGAAGGACGCGCCGTGATACGTTTTCCCAACAAACCGCGACAGCCTCTGCAATATCCGATCTGTGATGGTCTTTCGCTACGCGCGCCCGTTGTGCAGGCGCCGCTCGGCGGTTGCGACGGCCCGCGCCTGGTCGCCGCCGTTTCGCGCGCGGGCGGGTTGGGCGCGCTGACGGTAAGCGCAGGCGACCTTACACGGCTTCCTCGCCTGCTCGCCGCAATTCGCGCCCGAACGCCGCGCCCGTTTATCGCGGCGTTCCAGAACGAATGGGAGCGCGACGAAATTTTAGACGTGTGCTTCGCGTATGGCGTTCGACATTTTCAGGTGTTCTGGTGGAACGGGCCGCGCCTCGCGCCGCGCATCAAAAACGCAGGCGGTACGGTTTTCTGGCAAGTTGGCACTACGGGTGAAGCGTCGGACGCTTTGATGTGCGGCGCGGATGTTTTGGTCGCGCAAGGTACGGAAGCGGGCGGGCAGGTCCGTAGCCCGCTTCCCGTTCGCGCCCTTCTCGCCGAGTTGCGAGCCTTGACGGATACGCCGCTAATCGCGGGAGGCGGTCTTGCAACGCGCGCTGATGTCATGGAAATGCTGACTTTGGGCGCACGCGCCGCGTACATGGGAACCCGGTTTCTTTTAACCGAGGAGGCCGCCGCTCCCGCGCACGACAAGACCCGCCTTCTGCGCGCCCAAAACGAGAACCTTGTTCTCGACCCCCGTTCTATCGGGACATGGCCGTGCGCGCCCCGCCGCCGCCTAAACCTGATGAGCGACCGTGATATTGTTTCGCTCTACGCCGGGCTGGGCGTTGAGCAAATGACCGACCTTCCCGCCGCCGCCGACATCGTGCGCCGCCTCACGCCGAAAGGTTAAGAGATGGATATAAAAGCGGCGGACACGAAGTTACTCTCCGAAGATAAGCGCTCTCGTATCTCCTTCCTGGTTCTTGAAGTGCAAACGGAACGCTATCCAAGCGCAAACCTTCTTGTCGAGGTGATGGACAACGAGTTTTGCGGTTGGGATGCCGTGTGGTTCGGCGCAGATACGTGGAACGCTTTTGTCGAGCAACTGCGCCAATGCGAACGCACCCGGCGCGGAAGCGCATCGCTGGCGCACGGGGCCTTCGTAGAGTTAATGCGGGTTGAAAGCAGTGACAGCGCCGGTCACTTTGTCGCCCGGTACAACATTGCGCGGGGCAGAGGATTATCGGGTGGCGCCAACGCAACGGCGACACTCACCGGCGCTTTTGTTTTGGACTCCGAGTTTTTCGGTCAAATGGTCAGTGATTTCTCACCCCTTGCCGAGCGGGCAACGCGCATTAGCGAGCAAAACGCCGCCGCGTAATCGCCCGCTTCGCTTGTCGCTTCCTCTTTTTCTTTTGCGATAAAAAGAGGAAGCGACAAGCAACCATCCATTGAGCCGCCTTGAAGGGCGGACGGGCCAAAGCCGACAAACACGCTTTAATCGTCGGAGACGGTGTAGGCGGCGCGCACGGTGTCCTGACCGGGCGCGGTGACTTCGATGTAATAAACGCCGTTACCGTCCAGATTGAAGTTGTCGGTGCGGCGAAGGTTGTACACGTACGGCTCGGTGTTCCCCTGCCGGTTCAGCGTCACGCGCTGTTCCGAATCGCCGCCGTTATCACTGCCGCGCCGTTCTTTGTACCGGCGCAATTGAACGGTGAACTCGGCGGGCGGCGGGGTTCCTTGATCCCAGCGCAACTGGAAGACCGTGGTTTTGGGGATAAAGGTCGCGCCCGGCGCGGGCAGGATTCGTAGCCCGCCCAAATTACCGGTCGTGCCAGGGTTTTCCGTGGCCGCCCGGGTGATGGTTTCCGCGCGAGCGTCCGCGCTGGAAATACGCGCGGGCGGGACCGATGCGCTTCGGTTATTGCTCGCGATATAGGTCGAGCGCACGGTCTGCCCGCCTGGCGCGGTTAGCTCCAGGTAGTAAACGCCGCCGCCGTCCAGATCGAAGTCATCGCGCCGCCGAATGTTATACGCGAACGATTGCCCCACGCGGCTGACGGTTATATCCTGCGAGGTAACACTGCGGCTTTCGCCGCCAATCGGCTCCAAATAACGCTGAAGCCGTGCGGAAAACTCCAACGGCGGCAGGGCGGTTCCATTCCACGCAATGTTGAACGGGGTCGCGCGCCCGACGAAAACCGAGCCGGGGGACGGAGAAATCGCGACCGTGTTCAGATCACCGCCGCTTCCGCCCACGCCGGTTTGAATATCAAAACCCGAAGCGCCCCCGTCATCGCCGCCTCCGCCGCAACCGATAGCTCCCGCCACGAGCGCAACCGCCGCAACCGCCGACAGAAACGCCGCACGTCCGCCAGACCGCTTGATCATAATTCGCACTTTCTTCGTTCGCACTTTCTTCCCTAAGAGATTAGCGTAGCAACGCTTATCCTCTAAAGAACGTGACAACCATAGTAGCAAAGATGTTTCACCTCCTGCGCGTGTCGCGTTTTTATCTCACGTCAATGAGCAACCAAGAAGCAAAAACCCAATAGCCCCGCGCAACAAGAAAACGCCCGCCGCAAAAGATGCGGCGGGCATTCGCTTTTTCACCGATACGATTACCGTTTTACGAGTTCGCGCCGCGGATGATGGCGGCTTTGGCATTCGGGGCGATCCGGACGAATAGTTTCTTCGCGGTCGCTTCTTCCTCAGCCTGGATTTCTTTGGCGAGTTGCGCCGTTTCCGTGTCGCCCGCCTCGGTCGCGGCGGCGTACAACGATTCGTAGGTCGCGACTTCGGTGTTCTCAATAGCGAACGCCTGGATCAGGTTCCGGGTCGCCTTATCGTCGGCGTCCTTGCCCACATGAAGCAGTTCGGTCGCGGCGACGCCGATCTTGTTCACGATATCTTTGAGCTTGTTGTTCGTCCCGCCGAGGGCATGAAGGCGCGCTTCGAGCCGCGCTTTTTGTCGCTCGGTTTCGGTCAGGTGTTGCTGAAATAACGCCGCGTCCTGAGGGTCGGTCGCTTCCTTGATCATATCCGCAAGGCCGGTCACGCCCGCCGCTTCCAGCGCAATCGCGTCGTCAATGTACCGTGCGATCCGATCCTGCATATCTTTACCTACAGCCATAACTCACCGCCTCCAAAAGTTGATAGTTAAAATTTTGTTGATGGCGAGACCGAACGCAACGCTCGTCCGCCAAATGCAAGTTACCCGCCCGGCGCGCGTGGGTAAACCCCGTAAAAAGGCGCAGGCGAAAAACGCCCGCGCGCCCTATCCTCCGCCGCGATGCGAAAGTTCAAACCCGATGTACGAAGAAATGCAAAACGCGATCTCTGATCTGCTCCAAGCGCAAACATGGGCGGTTGTCGGCGCGTCCACCAACCCGGAGAAGTACGGCTACCTGGTCTACAAGTCGCTCAAAGCCGCAGGCAAAACCGCGTACCCGGTCAACCCGCGCGCCCAAACGATTGACAATGACCCGTGCTACCCCGATGTCGCCGCGCTTCCCGCCGTCCCGGACGCAGCCGTCGCAATCATCCCGCCCGCCCTGACCGAAAAACTGATCCCCGCTCTGGCCCAGGCGGGTATCCGCAAACTCTGGCTCCAGCCGGGCGCGGAATCCCCCGCCGCTGTCGCCGCCGCTCGCGAACACCACATCACCCTCGTCCACGGCAACCCCTGCCTGATGGTCGCCCTGCGAACCCACCGCAAGGGGTAGTTTTGTTAGTCGTAGCCGTCTACTTGGTCGTGAGACTAAATCGCTCAAGCCGCGCGGCTCCCTCTTCCAGGGAGGACCAACCTTACGT
>CAXUMS010000139.1:659-13453 GCA_964252165.1 uncultured Armatimonadaceae bacterium | reverse complement strand
AACACCCAACACCCAACACCCAACACCCAACACCTAACACCCAACACCTTTCCGTTTGTTTTCTATTTCGCGTAATCCGTCGCGCGGGTTTCCCGTATCACGGTCACCTTGATTTGACCGGGATACTGCGACGCCATTTCTTCCTCGATGCGCTTGGCGGCGTCACGGGCCAGTTGAATCGCGGCCAGATCGTCCACCTCGCCCGGCCTGACCATCAGGCGGATTTCGCGGCCCGCCTGCACCGCATACGTTTTCTCCACGCCCGGAAACGCGTCGCCGATGGTTTCGAGTTTCTGCAACCGTTTTACGTAGTTTTCCAGCATTTCGCGCCGCGCGCCCGGACGCGCGGCGCTGATCGCGTCGCATGTCATCACGATAACGGCCTCGGCGGTTTCCGGCTCGATGTCGTTATGGTGCGCCCCGGCGGCGTGCGCGGCCTCGTCGTGTTCGCCGTATTTCAGCATCAGGTCGCGCGAGATCAGCGCGTGCGGCTGATCGCTTTCGTAGTCCACTTTGCCCAGATCATGCAAAAGCCCGGCCCGCCGCGCGATCTCGATATTGGCCCCGATCTCGGCGGCGATAGATACGGACAGCCGCGAAACCTCAATCGAGTGAGAGAGGATATTCTGCCCGTAGCTCATGCGGTAGCGCATGCGGCCCAAAAGCCGGATAAGTTCGGGGTGTAGCCCGGACACACCCGACTCCAAAACCGCCCGCTCGCCCGCCTCGCGCATCTTTTCCTCGACCTCGCCGTGCGCTTTTTCCACCATCTCCTCAATACGACCGGGGTGAATACGCCCGTCCGCAACCAGGTTGGTCAGCGCGATACGCGCGACCTCGCGCCGGACCGGGTCAAAGGCGGACACAACCACGGCCTCCGGCGTGTCGTCAATAATCACGTCCACGCCGGTCAGGGTCTCGAACGCGCGGATATTGCGCCCTTCGCGCCCGATAATGCGCCCTTTAAGATCATCGGACGGAAGCGGCACGACCGATACTGTGGACTCCGCCGTTTGGTCTACGGCGCACCGCTGAATGGCGAGCGTCACCACGTTGCGGGCGCGACGCTCGCCTTCTTCTTTGGCCTTTTCCTCGATGTCGCGGATCAGGCGCGCGGCCTCGTGCCGGGTTTCGTCCTCGACCGTTTTCAGCACCAAAGAGCGCGCTTCGGCCTCGGGCAAATGGGCCACGCGCTCCAGCTCGGTTCGCTGACGCGCGAGCAGGTTCTGTAGCTCGCCGCGCAACCGGTCCGCATCCACGCTCCGCTCGGCGAGTTCCCCGTCGCGCTTTTCCAATACGTCCAGACGTTTGTCTAAGGCTTCTTCTTTCTGAGCCAGTCGTTTTTCCTGACGCCCGAACTCCACTCGTTTTTCGCGGTTTTCCCGCTCCATTTCGGCCCGAAGGCGATACGCTTCTTCTTTGGCCGCAACCGACGCTTCCTTACGCCGGGCCTCGATTTCTTTTTCCGCGTTTTCGCGGTATTGATTTAATTCATCTAAACGCCGCGAAAGGTCTTTCGACAGCGGCTCAACCCGAATTTTATAAAACCACGCGATTCCGCCCACGATAGCGAGGACGGATACCGCCGCTTCAATGGCGATTATAACGGCCTGTTGCAGTTTCCCCTCACCCCCAGACTAACCGGCGCCCTAAAGAACAAGGATGAAGCATAAGGGATGAAGGATGAAAAAGAAATTCCGAACTTGCCCGGACAGGCTTTTCGGCGTCCTTTTCATCCTTCATCTCTCATCCTTCATCCTTTTCTTCACTTCTTATCTCCCGTGTTCTTATAGGAACGCGCCTGATTCAAATTATACGCCGTTCCGGCGCGCTTTTCCTGCGCGAACACGCTTGCCCGCTTCGGGCGTTCGCGCGCTTGTGCTACAATTTGAGCGGGACGGCGCGGGGCGGCGGAAACCGAAACAGCAGGGAGCGAAATATGGCGGTTCAAAGAATTCCGTTGTACACGCCGGAGCAGTACCTTGCGATGGAGCGGGCGGCTCCGTATAAAAGCGAGTACTTCAACGGCGAAATCTATGCGATGGCGGGCGCATCCGAGGCGCACAACCTGATCAATGTCGTGGTCGCGGCGACGCTTGTTTTTGGGTTGCGCGGCAAGCCGTGCCGGGTTTACTCGAACGACATGAAGGTGCGCGTGGAAACAACCGGCGCATTTGTGTACCCTGACACCATTGTGGTCTGCGGGCCGCCGCGCTTCGATGACGGTCGTTTGCGCGACGTTTTGCTGAACCCGCTCGTTCTCATCGAGGTGTTGTCGCCGTCCACGGAAGGTAATGACCGGGGCGCGAAGTTTGCGCATTATCAGCGTTTGGCAAGCCTTCAAGAGTACGTTCTGATCTCGCAAGATAAAGCGCGCGTGGAGATTTTCCGCCGCGCGGGCGATGGCGGGTCGGGCGATGGCGGGATGGGGGGCGAATGGTCGTACGCCGCGTTTGACGGCTTGGAGGCGGTCGCTGTGTTCGCGTCGCTGGACGGTTTAGCCTTGCCGCTCGGCGACCTGTACGCCAATGTCGAGTTTCCGCCGCCCTCTGATGTTCCGCCGCCCGGCATTTTCTTCGCGGACGATACGGACACGGAAAAAAACAAAGGATAAAAAGACGCTTTCGCTTTGCCCGACGCTTTGCGCCGGGCGCGCGGTTTGAACGGGAAACGAAAGGTTTGCTCGGACCGGCGTCAACGCGAACCTTAACCTTAGCTTCATCTAAATTTAATCTTCAGTTAACTTATTCGTTGACGTTGCGCGGTATTCTTGGTTCAGTCGGCGGGCGTCACTGCCGAACGCGCTATCCCCGACTTTATCTGGTTTGTCCGTTTCGCTCGGAGCGCCGCTTTGTTAACTGCAAGTTGCGGCGCGAAGGGAAAGTTTCCGCCCATGTTTTCACCCCGCTTGCGTCCCCGTGTTATCGTTTCCCCCCGTCGTTCCTCGGGTTTCACGCTGATCGAGTTGCTCGTCGTTATCGCCATTATCGCGATTTTGGCGGCTATTTTGTTTCCTGTCTTCGCGCAGGCTCGCGAAAAGGCCCGCTCCATTTCCTGTTTGTCCAACACCAAACAACAGGGAACCGCCCTTACCATGTATGTTCAGGACTTCGACGAGACGCTCCCGATGGGCGGATGGGCGGCCACTATCGACGGTATTTCCTGCCAAAGCCGTTGGTACCGCGATCTGTACCCGTACGTGAAAAGCCTCGATGTGTACGTTTGCCCCAGCATGACTGATGACCCCATTCCGGGCGTTGCGGGCTATTACCGCCCCACACTGTACAACTTTCCGCGCTCCCCCGGCGATACCGGGCTTTACCCCACCAGCCCCGGCGGCTACGCCATCAACGCGAACCTCGTTAATTACGGCTCCGCGAGCAAGACATTAGCGGAAATACCGGACAGCTCCGGTACGTTCATTGTTTGCGATGCAAGTCGCGTCACCTCCGTTGTGGCGACAAATGCGGCGATTCGGTACAACCCGGTCGCGTGGCCCAAATACCAGGACCGCGATTCGGACTGGGAGGTTTATCCGCCGACCGACTGGATAGGCGGGGCGACAACGCGCTATTCCACGGACACCACCACGTTTCGGCGGCGTCCCATCGCGCGTCACAACGCCGGACTGAACGTTATCTACTGCGACGGTCACGCCAAATGGAGCAAAATCGAGCAGTTCCTCGGCCCGCTTTCCGCGACCGAGTTCGGCTGGCCTTATGGCGACCCGCGCAACGCGTGGGACAACAAGTAAAGCGAAATGGTAAAAACCGCCATGACAAAAATGACAAAGGGACTATCCCGTAAAAAAGGATGGCGCTCCGCTTTTCTCGCCGCACTTATCGGCGGCCTGTTTCTGACGCTTGCAACAGGGGCGCGGGCGCAGGACGCGTTCACGCTCGCCATCATCCCCGACACCCAGCAGGAAGTTCTTGACGACAAGGACACCCGTCTGGCGAACCGTTTCCAGTGGCTCGTGGACCAGCGGAAAAACCTGAATCTCAAAATGGTGATGCAAACCGGCGACTTCCTGAACTGGGACACGCCGGACCATGACCAGTACGAGCGGGCGAGTAGGGCATTGACCATTCTGGATAAAGCGGGCGTTCCCTACGCCATCGCCATCGGCAACCACGACACGGCGGCCACCAAAAAGGGGGGAAGCGCCGCGCCCGGCAATGTCCATGACAACCAGCGAAACACATCCACCTTCAACCATTACTTCCCCGTGACCCGGCAAAAAGGGCTGGAAGGGTTTTACGAGGCCGGTAAAGTGGATAACGCTTACCAGACATTCAAGGCGGGCGGGTTGAACTGGCTGGTGATCAACATGGAGCTATGGCCGCGCGCCGGGGCCGTGGAATGGGCGAAATCGGTTGCGGACACGCATCCGAATTACAACGTCATTATGATCACGCACTCGTACCTGACCGGCGACAGCAAGATCGAACCGCGCAACGGCGGCTATGGTGACAACAGCCCGCAGTATGTCTTCGACAAGTTCATTTCGGTTTGCCCGAATGTTCGCCTGGTGTTTTCCGGTCACACCGGCATCTACGGCTACCGAACCGATACGGGCGTTTCCGGCAATACGATCTACTCGTTCCTCGGAACCTACCACTCAAATATCGACAACCCGGTTCGCCTTTTGACGATAGATACCAAGAAGAAAACCATGACCACCCATATTTTCTGCCCGTCAACCGGCAAAGACAAGGACACTGGTTCCGCCTTCACGGTCGCCGATGTGGAGTGGACGCCCGCAAACGCCAAAGCCCGCGTGAACGCCAAACCTGTCGCCGCCCAGCGGTAAGTTAGCGAAGGCAAATACCCAATAGCGAAGCGCGCCCGCGATTGCGGGCGCGCTTCGCCATTTGCGTTTCCGGTCGCGGGACGGTTTACCCTGCCGCTCCGCACTCTGCACGCAGGAATTGAGATTCCGCCCACGTCCGATCTTGTGACGCCCGGCATTTTCCTTTCCAACGATGGGGGAGCCGCTCTGCTGAAACACGTATGAGGACCCAGCGCCGAAGGTTGTTGCGATTGACCGCGACGCACTCGCAACGAGCGGCGCGGCAAGATGAAACGCCCCGGCTACCGTAGCCGGGGCGTTTTACGCCGGAGCCGCATTTTGTTAGTGGGGAAGCGATTCCAGGACTTCTTGCGGTATGCGAGCGAATACAGCGGGCGCGTGGGTGTAATAGCCGCCAAGAGGCAGGGTTCCAACGATCTTGCCGTTGCGCTCAGCTTCTACCAGAATATCCGCACGGGTTCGTCCAATCGCGTACAACACAAGGCGCTCGTCCGTATCGCCCTCGCTGTCCTCCGGCGTTAAACGCACCCGCTCGGGAAAGCGAATGAGCGGTACCGGGTTGTTCAACTCCTGCAAGGGGTCTGTCAGCGCACCCGAATAGGGCGGTTGCGCCTGCGACAAATTTGCTACCGCTTGATGAGCGGGATGTTTTTCCTGAACAGCCATTGTTTTAGTTCCTCGCCTATTATTGTACCGCTCGATTCTCGCACTTCGACACGCTCAATCTCTTCCGTGGTCACGCCGCCGTGGATTTGCGCTTCTATGTAACGTGAACCAATGGAACGCGCCAACTCCGGCATTGTCTTTGACGCAAGAATAGCGGCGCAAGACGTGAAGGGAGAAAACGCCCAGTCCATTTCAATGACGGGTATCCCTACGGTAAAAGCGCCTACCGCATCAAAGCCGAACAACGAAAGCGCATTAAGGCTATCGTTGCGAGTCACGGTTGCACGGCGCTTCGTCTCGGGTCTCAACACCACCGTAACGTTGCCATAGGTCGCCGACGAAACATCAAAAACGGCTTTTTCATCCGCTAAAATGCCGTAGATTATATCTGGACGAGATTCGTTCCCGTCGCCAAACAATGCTGTTTCGGTTTGGCGACGGGAAAAGGCGTACTCCGTTTCCGCTCGGTCCAACTCCATCAGCGAGGCGAAATGGCCTTTTTGCATAACTCCAAGCAAATCTTGCGGATCATCGAAGTGAACGGCGATGGAAATGTTGGCAAGGCGTTGCAAATGCTCGCGCGCCGCATTTCTTTCGTCTGCCGCAGGCAAACGCCCCAGACGTTCAAACCGTTTGTACACCGCCGCGATGTTGCTTTGAATTACGGCCTCATTAACAAAATCGCGCCAGGATTTTTCCCCGTCGTGTGAAAGCGTCATCACGTCCTATTATAACCGAGGCGCCCGATCACAGCCGTTTGTCGTCCGTTTGATACAATGGGCGTAACCCCGTTTTTGGAAGGACACCCCCCGCCTCGTGTGTGGAATTACCGGCTATGTCGGAGAGCGCCCCGGCGTTCGCACCGTGATTGATATGCTCCGCCGCCTCGAATATCGCGGCTACGATTCGGCAGGCGTCGCTATCGCCCCGGACGCCGAAAACAACGCGAGCGGCGGCGTGATGGAAGTCATCAAGGCGGCGGGCAAGCTCGCCGTGCTGGAAAGCCAGTTGCAAAACCACTGGGAGAAAACCGGGGCCGCCATCGCGCACACCCGATGGGCCACCCACGGCGGGCCGACCACGCCCAACGCCCACCCGCACTACTCGAACGACAACGCGATTGCGCTGATCCACAACGGCATTATCGAAAACTATGTCGAACTGAAGGCCGGATTGCTCGCCGAGGGGTTCCGGTTCACGTCGGATACGGACACGGAGGTAATGGTCCATCTGGTGGACCGGGCGTACCAGCGGACCGGCGATATGGAGGTCGCCCTGCGCGCCGCGCTTGCCGAGGTGACCGGGGCGTACTCGGTCGCGGTCGTGTCGCTCCACGCGCCCGACACCATCTTCGCCGCCAAAACCGCCTCGCCGCTGATTTTGGGGTTGGGCGACGGCGAAAACTTTTTGGCGTCCGATATTCCCGCCGTGATGCGCTACACGCGTCGCGTTCTGGTTTTAGAGGACGGTGACTTCGCGGTTCTGACCAAAACCGGCGTCCGCTTATCGAAACTCACCGGCGAGGCGGTGACGCGCGACGAATTTCTGGTGACATGGGACGAGCAAACGGCGGAAAAGGGCGGCTTCCCGCACTTCATGCTCAAGGAGATCCACGAGCAGCCGCGCGCGCTCGCCGACACGCTCCGGGGCCGGGTCACGTCGGAGGAGATTGTCCGCCTGCCCGAGTTGGAAGGGTTCACCCGCGAGCAGTTGCACGATTTCACGCGCATTCACATTGTCGCGTGCGGCACGGCGTATCATGCGGGCGTGGTCGCCAAACGCTTTTTCGAGAAGTTATTGCGCCGCCCGACCGATGTCACGGTCGCAAGCGAGTTCCGCTACGGCGACCCCCTTGTCGGCCCGGATACGCTGTGCGTGGTCGTGTCGCAGAGTGGCGAAACCGCCGACACGCTCGCGGGCCTGCGCGAGGCGCGGCGTTTGGGCGCGACGATTGTGTCAGTCGTGAATGTGGTCGGGTCGAGTATCGCGCGCGAGTCCGATGCGACCATCTACACGCAGGCCGGTCCGGAGATTTGCGTCGCGTCAACCAAAGCGTATGTGACGCAAATTATGGCCCTGTACCTTTTGGGCCTGCATTTGGCGTTCACCGAGGGCGCGGTGGGCGAGAACGAGCTAAAAGGCTACGTCCGCGATCTGGTGACGCTTCCCGATGCGGTCGAGGCGGTCGTGGGCGGCGCGCTTCTGGTCGAGGATCTGGCCGAGAAACTGTCGGATAAAACCACGTTCTTTTATCTGGGGCGCGGCTACGACCACGCAGTCGCGCTCGAAGCCGCCCTGAAACTAAAAGAAATCAGTTACCTCCACGCCGAGGCGTACGCGGCGGGCGAGATGAAGCACGGCCCGCTTGCATTGGTGGAGGCGGGCGTGGTGATCGTGTGCCTCGCGACCCAGCCGCACCTGTTCGATAAGATGTTATCCAACATCAAGGAAGTGTCGGCCCGCGACGGCATCACGGTGATTGTCGCCCCGGACGGCGAGGCGCGGGCCGAAAACGCCGCCGACTACGTGCTGAGAATCCCGTCCGTGCGCCCGGATTTCGCGCCGCTTGTGTCGGTGGTCCCGCTCCAACTTTTGGCGTACCTGATCGCGCGCTCTCGGGGTTGCGAGATTGACCAGCCGCGCAACCTCGCGAAATCGGTTACGGTCGAGTAGCGCGGCGTCGGGCGGTAAGCGTGAACATAACGCTCCGGCATCTTTTTTAGTACGGAAGAGATCACAGATTCAAATCCTGCGCTATCGTATCAAGACAAGAACGGCATATATGTAAGCACTTGCGCGCGCCGCTTTTGGTAGAAGGCTAAACATAGTGTTTACAAAATTCAAGCGTAGAATGTAGTATGGGAGAAAATAGGTGACCGTATTGCAGACGGTGAAACTTTTCCGGGTTTCGATGGATCAAGAGGAGCAGGCTGAAGTAATCGAACTAAATGCAAAGATTGCCACTAATGAGATCGATAAGTTGTGGTGGAAGCACCCGAATTTAGCAGAGGACTTGCCCGTGCAAAGCGATCAGCATTGGAAATGGAGGGATATTGTTAAAGGTTTCGGTCACCACATTCTGCAAGATTGCATTGCGGTCAGGTCTAGTCAAAACTATATAGAAGGCGCGATGACATACCGATTTGACGGCAAATCGAAAATCTCTCTCGGTGAGGGAACGGTTTACATTGATCGTTTGGCCGCCGCACCAAGAAACCGTCTAAGAATGGTGACTCCTTTACATCTACCTGAATACAGAGGCACAGGTAGCGTCTTAATCTATAAAGCAATCCGCGATAGTTACGGAGCGGGACTTGCAGGGCGTATAACTCTGCAATCTCTACCAACCAAAGATACTATTGGGTTTTATGAAAAGAAGGGCTTTTTACGAACTGATTTATCCCAACCCCTTACCGGGTTGATTGATTATGAACTACCCGAATCAGCCGCTGTTGCATGGCTCAGAAAGGAAGGCGATTTACCATGATTGACGAAATTGACGAAAACAATTTTTTTGATGGAGTCATTGGCGGTGGCGAGATTTCAGATGACAATATTCGTCAAGACATTTCTGACCCCAAAAACTTAATTGCCTCAAGCCCGCTTGACAAGCAATTGGCGCGGCTAATGATTTTGAACCCTGAAGTAAATCTTGATTTTAGGAACGCCAACCTGAAAAGTCTTGACGTGCCGACAAAGCAAGCGATTCTAAGAGATATACAACAGGTGTTGGGTATAACTCCACTGCGAAATGAATAAGATAACCGTAGAAGATGCTTTGGAGATTGCGGAGGTCAGCTTTCCTAAAGCGCCTGAAGTCCTGGTCAAAAAGATGGGAGTTCCGGTAACTTACGGCGCATTCAAATGCGAAGGCTGGTGTATTCAGTGTCGTGATCGCGCTACTATAAGTATTAATAATCAAGCCAGCGAGACGAGACAACGATTTACACTCGCACATGAACTTGGTCATCTAATTTTAGGCATTCCAAGCATAGTAGGCGAATCTCAATCTGATCCACAAAACACAAAAAGCGTTAATGAAATACGTGTTAATGAATTCGCTGGAAAAATATTACTACCTCTGAGCAAGGCGCAGGTACTCATTCCAGAGATACCTATCACCGAAAAGGCGATCAAATCTATAGCCAAAAGCGCAAATGTCTCAGATGTGTTCGTTGCGAGGCGGCTTGCATCATTGTCAAGCGAAATAGGCCTGACAAAAGCCGTTGTGGTTTTTTACAACAACGACAAATACGCGTGGCACTGGCCTAACAATGTTCCCATAACATCAAGCCGAGCGAAACAACTGCTTGGTCAATGCTTGTCCCAAAAACCTGCTCCATTGAAAACCCCGGAGAAAACCGGTGGCATTCTCGTTGCTTCCATTCTTCAAAATTCATATGCCGGTATAAAAAGCGTTTTTGTTCAGTTGGTTCCGAACGATGTAGGCCTCAGAGAATCGGATGAAGAATTCAAGCGGTCCTTTGAAAACACGATTTACAAGGATAGTGATAAGTTTAGAAATGAAATTAGTGGCGCTTTTGGTTTCGTGAAATCACGCGGGGCCGCCGCGACACTTGAGGAAGCAATCCATTATTTCAATGAACGCTATGTAGAAGACCCAAACAGATGGGATGAGGCGTCTCGAAACCACTTCAAGTCGCAGGCGGGCCAGCGTTACATACGATTGCGTTTGAATAGTATTTTGAGAATATCGTAAAAACAAGTTTCTAACTTGCCATTAGACTAATCTTAATATTTTTACCAAGTTTTCTTCATAAGCACCGTTCTGGACTCTTGGTCGTATCAAATATAGGCGCAGAATGTGCGATGTTAGTGGTAATGATTTGTAATGGTAAAGCCGCCCGGACTTCGCGCCGCTTGTGTCGGTGGTCCCGCTCCAACTTTTGGCGTACCTGATCGCGCGCTCTCGGGGTTGCGAGATTGACCAGCCGCGCAACCTCGCGAAATCGGTTACGGTCGAGTAGCGCGGCGTCGGGCGGCGAGCGCGTGAACGGGGCGCAAAAAGCGAAAACCGGACTGTCCTTTAGACAGTCCGGTTTTCGCTTTTTGTACGAGAAACAGGCTTCGATTAGCCGATGCCCGCGCGATTAGTGTTTTTTGCTGTGTGCGGCCTGCGCGACCTGTGTGGTATGGCGAAGGCGCGAAGCGCGCGACACATGATGGGTCACATGCTTGGCGTGATGCGCCGTCTTGCGGTGCGTAACAACCGAGGAACGTCGCGCCGTGTGCGCAGGGGTGACGTGCGTGTGGCGCGCCGCGCCGGTTTTTTGGGCGTAAGAGATACCCGGAGCGACACAAAGCGCGGCAAGCGCAACAGCGGGCGCAACGCCCAAAACGCGTAGCGAGAAGGATCCAACTCTCATCGTAAAAACCTTTCCGCGCCAAAACTATAAAGTCCTAACCAAAATCGGCGCGTTCAAGAATAAAATGACGCTGATAGACCAACAGAAACCGGTCGCGTTCTGAATGAGCGACCTTCCGCTATCAGCGTTGATTACAATAACGAAAACCGCATTTGGTTTAGTTCCAAAAAATAACAAAAAATATTCAATCGTAGAATAGTCACAGATAAAAACATTACAATGCAATGTTAGGTTTTATTAAATTAGTTTACGCTAATAATAAAACGGGAGTACCCGCAACAGAAACTTATAATTCTTGAATAAAGGGACCATGAACCTGAGAAATTTCACGGATTACATACTTGTTTGATGACAGGATAATTGCATCAACTATCGTATAGTCTATCCTTTGCGTCTTTGGAGCTTGGCGCGTACGGCTTCGCGCCGTAGTTGGTTCTCCGCGTAGGAAAGACTGCAACGCATCAACTCCGCCGCCATTTCCGGACCGACGTTGAGCGCGTGGAGTTCCGCCCAGGTGTGGTTTGGCTGGTCCGCTTGCGCGCTTATGCTTGCGTTAGTACGGTGCGTCGGCATTAAAGGTTAAAACCGATTTTCTTGGTACGGCCACCATACGTATCCCGGCGCGAACGGGACAAATTGGGACGGTTTCCCCGATAAGGAACAAAGCGGTTCGCTCAGAACAAGACCGGAAAAGTTGATTGCTGTGTAATCCTCTTCGATTATCTCGCTCCAATCACGGAAAAATTCGCTATCGTAGCCTATACTTGCGTACCGGTACGGCGGGGATTGGCGCAAACGGTCATAAAGAGCAAGTATGAGTTCGTTCATTTGCTCGTCCGTCTCGAAACGCAACTCGCCTGGCAAAGACTTTTCAGTTCCGTCTTCTTGTAATTGGCTGTAGTAACCTCCATAGCGTGCGGCCCCATCAGGATAGACCAAGCACCACCAGTTGCCATCGCTATACTTCTTTGACTCCGCACGGCATAGGGACGATAAACCGTTAGGGAAGTCGAGACGTAGGAGATCAAAATAACGTGTGACTGCGTCCGCCGCTTCCCGCGATGGGCCGCATTCTATCGAAACCTCAAATATCCATGCCATTCGCCGCCCCCGTTCCATTCCTTGCGCCGCGTCCAAGCGCGCGGTTATGCTGTTCGCTCGCCCGCGCCGGTGAAGCGGTCAATCCGCTCCAAACCGCCCAGATACGGGCGCAGGGCGTCCGGTACGACCACGCTCCCATCATCCTGTTGGTGCGTTTCCAGAAGCGCGGCGACCACGCGCGGCAGGGCGGTCCCGGACGCGTTGAGGAGGTGCGGAAACTCAGGCTTGGCGTGGGTTTCGCGGCGGAACCGGATACTCGCCCGGCGCGCCTGAAAGTCGGTGCAGTTCGACGCCGACGACACCTCCAGCCACTTGCCCATGCCCGCCGCCCAAACCTCGACATCGCGGGTTTCGGCTGCGGCGAACGCCATATCGCCTGCGGCGAGTTTGAGTATGCGGAACGGCAAGCCGAGCGCGGTCAAAACGGCGCACGCCTCGTCGGTCATCTCGCCCAACGCGGCATCCGACGTATCTGCCGCGACATAGCGGAAAATCTCGACCTTGTCGAACTGATGGACGCGCTGCAGCCCGCGCGTGTCCTTGCCCGCCGCGCCCGCCTCGCGCCGCCAGCACGGCGTGTACGCGACATATTTGAGCGGCAGGGCGGCCCCGTCTAAAATCTCGCCTCGGTGCAGATTGACAAGCGCAGGCTCGGCGGTCGGCACAAAGTACGAGTCCGATTCGGCATCGTGGTACATTTCCGGCGCGAACTTGACGATATGGCCCGATGCGGTCATACTTTCGCGCGTCAGCACGAACGGCACGCCGACCTCGCGGTAGCCGTGCCGGGTCGTGTGCAAATCCAGCATGAAGTTGACCAGGGCGCG
>CAXUMS010000139.1:0-649 GCA_964252165.1 uncultured Armatimonadaceae bacterium | reverse complement strand
CCGGTGTATAACACAAAGCCCGACCCGGCGAGCTTGACGCCGCGCTCGAAATCGAACAGGCCAAGCGCGGTCCCCAGATCCCAGTGCGCTTTCGGCTCGAAATCGAATGTGGGAAGCGGTCCGCCCCAGTCCTGCAACACGGTCGCCGCGTCCTCGCCGCCCGCGATCACGGAATCATGGGGCAGGTTCGGCAGTTTAGAAACCATTTCTTCCTGCCGCGCGTCCAGGTCGCGCGCGCCGTCCTCGCGCTCCCGCATGGCATTGCGAAGATCGGTCGCGCGCGCGAGCAACTCGGCGGCGTCGCCGCCCGCGCGCCGGAGTTGGGCGATCTGCGGCCCGAGCCGGTTTTGCTCGGCCCGCAGGTTTTCGAGTTCGGTCATTCCCCGTCGCCGCTCCTCGTCAAGCGCGAGCAGGGCGTCAATAACGTCTGCGTTCTCGCCGCGCTTGCGGAGCGCGGCCTTGACGGCGTCGGGGCTGGTTCGGATTAGTTTGATGTCGAGCATAATTAAGGGAAATGGTAGCACGGCGGGCGGGCGAGGCGCAAGGCGGCGCGGGGAAGAAGGTGTTGGGTGTTGGGTGTTGGGTGTTGGGTGTTAAGAACTCTCACCCCCTAACCCCCTCTCTCGCAAGCGAACGAGGGGGAACCAGA
>CAXUMS010000138.1:0-13526 GCA_964252165.1 uncultured Armatimonadaceae bacterium | reverse complement strand
TGAAACCCACGTCTGTAGGCGCTTCGCGCCGGGCGACCTACCGGTCGCAAGAATGAAGTCGCTTGTACAGCGCTACAATTTCATCGCTTTCATCGCGTCCCGCGACCGTAGGTCGCCCGGCGCGAAGCGCCTACAGACGTGGGTTTCAACCCGCGTCGCTCGCTTATCCATGTCGCTTTTCCATGTCCCTCTTATCCGTTAAACGCTTTTCCGCATGGTGATCTTGTAAAGCCGGTCGCCGCGCGCGATCAGGGTTTGCGCGCCGTGCCGGAACAAGCGGCAGTCGCCGCCCACCTCGCGGTCGGGGACCTGCTTTACGGTTGCGCTTCCCGGCGTTTTGGCGAACAACTCCAGCGTCTCGTTCTCGTTCATCAGCGCGACCACGCCGGAATCCAGAACCGCGAAGTTGATGTCCGGCGCGGCGACATCGCCCGTTTGACGAACATCGTATGAGGCGTGCCGCTCATCGAAGCGGAAAACGAGACGGTCGTACCGACCCCCTTTCTCGCCCGCCACCGCCAGAACGCCGCGCTCGTAGCGGGCGTCCACGATTCGGTACGTGTCGAGTTCGGGGACGCGAACCTCGACGAAACGCCCCGACGCGGGAAGCAAACCCGCGAAAGCGGCCCCGAGCAGGTTTTGAATCGCCACACCCTCGAACAAGCGGGTCGCCTGACCCAAAACCTGACCGACCACCTGAACGCCCGCGAGCAAGCGGTTGGGCAACTCGGTCAGCGTCACCTCCAGCAGTTTGTCGTTTTGCCGGACGTAAATCCGCCCGTCCGATGCCGTCACCTCTTGCCCGGCAAGGTCGAGCGGAAGCGTTTGCTTGCGTAAAACATCAGTCAGGATAACTTTTCCGTTTTCGAGATGGGCGAGAACCGGGGCGTTTTGGAGCGGCGTGACGCCCAACACCGCGCCGGGCGGGGCGTCGCCGACCCGCCGTGCGCCCACGTAAACGCCGCTCGCGGTCAGCGTCACGGCTCCCCAAATGCTGACAACGGCGCCATCGAAGCGGCCCGCGTCTTCTATATCGAAGTTGTCCGACCCGCTTCCGGCGACGCGGATTGTTGTCACCGGCGCAAGCGCGACAACCGGCGTTAAACCGTCGGGCGGGGCAATTCGCACGCCCCGCTCGAAAACCGCGCGGTACCAATCGCGCCACGCCTCCGGTATAACCGTGAGCGGCGGCGCGACAGCGGGCAGGCGCACCGATGCGTTCAGCACGCTCACGTTGTTTTGCATCCGCTCATCGAGCGTTTTCAGGGTGTCGTGCTTGCCCTTGTACGGGTGAATTCCCATCAGCATTTGGAAACTGACGATGCCGAACGAGAACCAGTCGGTTTCCTTGCTGAAAACCGCGCTGTGCCGGTCGCGGACAGAATCCATCAGCGCGGTCGCGGGGAAATGAACGGTCTGGTACGAGTCCACATCGATGAAAAACACGCGCTGGTGCGTTTTGTCCACCAGGAAATTCATCTCGTTCAGGTCCACGATCAAAACGCCCGCATCGTGGACATGCCGCACGCCCGCCTGCAATGTTTGGACGAGCCGGAGCATATCGTCCGCGCTCAAATGGTTGCGGTCGCGGTACGCTTTGGGGAACGTTTGGCACAAGCAAACCGCATCCGTAACCGCCCGCATGGTATAGCCGACCGGCGTCCCGTTTCCGTCCAAAAGCGCGTCCTCGGGTCGGATAATATCGGGCAGCGACAAGCCGGACAATTCCTGGATTTTGCCGAGCGGAATCATCTTGTGCGGCGCGAACGCAAACCCGCCGTGTGCGTCGGGCGCGCCGTAGAGTTTGTATGCGGTTGCGCCACGAACATACACGCTTCCCTCGCCGCCCGCCGCCGCAAAGTCGCTTTTGGATAGCGTAACTTTGCCTTTGCCTTGAATTTGAAGGTTCATTCCGCTTCTTGTTTCTCCTTGCCGGGTTGGTTTGCGACGTGTGGCGCGTTTTGAGAATACCCGACACCCGCCTCCTCGGTATACTATCGAGAAAGGGAAACCGCTTATGCCTCGCTCCTTTGGAGAACCGCTGACCAAACTTCGGGCCGTGCCGATACGCGACAACCGCGAGCCGCTTGCTGACCCGCGTACGCTGTCCACGCGCCTTCACTTCGCCGCCGCGCACCCCAAGTTCCCCGATATGCCGCGCACGCCGCGCGTTCGCCAAAGCGTCGCCGAAAAACTCGCCCGCGCCGCCGACAACCTGCCGGACGGCGTGGACCTGAAGATAATCGAGGGTTTCCGCCCGCTTCATCAGCAACGGTTCATGTACGACGCGTTGCGCGCCGAGTTCGCCGCCCGTCACCCCGCTTGGAGCCGCGCCACCCTGCACCGGATTACGAACCAGATGAGCGCGCCGCCCGACGATGTTTGCCCGCCGCCGCACTCGACCGGCGGGGCCGTGGATTTATGTTTGTTTGCGGTGCGAACCGACGAGTATCTGGACATGACATCGCCGTACGAATGGGACGAAACCAGCGCGCCCACGGTTTGCAAGGGTTTAAGCGAAACCGCGCAGGCCAACCGCCGCCTGCTTATCGAAACGCTGGAAGCGGTTGGCTTGACCAACTACGCGGGCGAATGGTGGCACTGGAGCTATGGCGATTCCGGCTGGGCGCTAAGGACCGGGGCGGAAAACGCGCTGTACGATCGGTTGCCGGAGGAAGGGCGGGGAAGGGATGAGGGATGAAGGATGCAAAAAGGGAGAGAAGATGGCCCCCTAACCCCCAATAAGGGGGGGACAAGAAAATACCTTGCGGCGACGCCTTTACCATAACGCCCAGCAGTTTAGCCTTTGGCGACTGGCATTGTTCTTGTCCCCCCTTATTGGGGGTTAGGGGGCCTCCTCGCCAGCAACAAGAAACCATACGCCATTGAAGGTGTCAGGAACGTCGGGGCAAGCGGGTTAGCCATTCACCCCTTTTTACTCTTTCTTGCCGGTAAGCGGAGGTCGCTCGGACGGACCGAAACCGACGCTTCCTCGAATATTGAGCGTCACGGTTCGCTCGTCCTCAAAGTGAAAGGTGAGCGTCGGGCTGAAGGGCGTTTCGCAGTAACACAGTTTGAAGACCAGCGTGTTCCCGTTTATCCAGCCGCCCCGCATACGGGTCTTGACGACTTGGGTCGGCGGTCGGCGGCTCGGCCAGATGCTTGATTGAAGGAAGGTAGTAGTCCCTTGCTTCCAGTCGCTCAGCCCGCCCTCGACGCGGTGCGTTTCTTTATCACCGCTGTCGTCGCTGTCTTGGAACGTCAGCAGGCACGAAGCCCCGTTAAACGCAAGTGTCACTGACTCGATTTGCTGGTCATTGGGGGCGAACCGGTAAACCGCGCCAGACACCTGTCCCGCAAGGGGCGGCGGTGACGCCGTCTGATTCTGCGGGGCGGTGACCGCCAAACTTTCCAGCCGTTCTTTCAACCGTTGGTAATCTGCGGGTGTTTCCGACGCATGCTCGGTTTCTTTCAGGCCGGGGAGAAGACGCTCCCAAACCAGCTCCAGAATTGACCCCATCTTCTCAACGCCGCTCGTGAACGCTAAAACCGCCTCCTGCTCCGGCATCACGAGGCAGTACTGCCCAAAGGCGCCATCTCCACGGTACGCGCCGTGGCGACTGCGCCAGAACTGAAACCCGTACCCCTGATTCCAGTCGTTGTTCGGGTCATCGCCATTGCTGATTTGCTTGGAAGTCGCTTGATCCACCCATTCCTCGGCAAGCAGGCGTTCGCCGTTCCAAACGCCTTTTTGCAGATAAAATTGGCCGAAGCGGGCGATATCCTCGGTGGTAACGTTCAATCCCCACCCGCCGACGGCGATTCCGTGCGGGTCGGTTTCCCATGTCGCCCCTTCGATGCCGAGCGGCGCGAGCAGGCGCGGCGTCAGATAGTTCAGGAGAGACTCGCCGGTTGTTTTCTCTACAAGGGCGGCGACCATGTAGGTAGCTGGACTGTTGTACAAAAAGTGCGTTCCCGGCTCCTTCTCAACCGGCGTGGTTAGAAACTGCCGCGCCCAGCTACCGCCCGGCGGCGTTTTCCAAAGCGTGGGTTCCTGCGCATGACCGGTCGCCATCGTGAGCAAATGCCGCACGCGCATCGCCCGCAAGTTGCCGCTTACCTCGTCCGGGACATCATCGGGGAAAAACGAGATCACGGCGTCCTCCAGCGAAAATCGTCCCTCGGCGATAGCCATGCCTGCGGCGGTAGAGGTAAAGCTTTTGCTCAGCGAATAAAGCATATGGGGAGCAGTGCGGGCGTACGGCGCCCACCAGCCTTCGGCGAGAACCGCGCCCGTTTGCAACAGCATCAGGCTGTGAAGTTCGAGCCGGGCGGCCTCAATGTCGTCCAAAAACGCAAGGATCGCGCTGGACGGGCATCGTTGCGGAACCGAGTTACGGGGAAGTTGGTTGTTTAGGTTGTTTACGTCGTTCATAGAAGAATGCATCTACTCGCTACTTCGCTTTTGCTGGGGAGGACGGCGGCGCCCCCGCTTGTTGCGGACGTGTCACCGCTACGGGCTTGTATATCTCGGACAAGACGCGCCGGGCCGCGTCGCGCATCTCCGGGTAAACCGTGTCGGTGACGGTAACAAAGCCGATGTTGTAGTTTTCACCGTCGAAGCGGCCTGTTAGCGGCTCATCGGTGTATTGGAGAACCAGTGGCAACCCACAAACGCGGGCCGGGCGAGTACGCTACCGACATACGTTTCATACGCCTTTGCCCGCTCGGTTTGATTAGGGCGCTCGCGCAGGCCCGGATGAAACAAACCCCGATCCGTCTTATTTCTTGAGGTAGCCCAGGTCCGCAAGCCATTCCTGGAAGCGGATTTGCCAGGCGCCAAACGGGATACCGCCGCGCTCGCTAATGGCGCCGCCGTGACCGCCGTGGACGTAGATATGCAGTTCGGCTGGAATATTGGCGTCAAAGAGCAGGTTGTAATATTCCACGGTCCGCTTTGCATGGAACGCGTCATCAAGGCCCGCGCTGGTCAGGAACGCCGGGCCGACATCGGACGGAATTGCGAACTGCATCGTAGCCCAACCCGCGTAAACGAGCGCGACAAAATCCGGGCGGCAACTTTCGCGCTCGACCGGATCGGTTGCGCTCGGTTTCCCCGCATCGTTACGCATATGAACCAGCGCGGCAAGCGCGCCTCCTGCGGAAAACCCGAGTATGCCGACGCGCTTCGGGTTAACGCCCCATTCTTTGCCATGGGCGCGCACGATCCGAAAAGCGCGCTGCGTGTCCTGAAGCGCTTCGCCCTCGACCGTGTAGTTGTAGCCCGGCGTAAAGGCGAGGCGATACTTCAGCGCCGCGGCGCTGACACCGCGATCATTGAGCCACTGCGCGATGGCGATGCCCTCGTTCGGCCATCCCAACTCACGGTGACCGCCGCCCGGCACGACAACTATCAGGGTTCCCGTCGCCTTTTCTTGGGGCGCCAGATAAACTGTGATGGTCGGATTGTGGACGTTCTTAATGTTGTAGTATTGTCCGGGCTTCGGGTTGGGCGGGGTCAGAACCTCTTTCTCATTCTGGCCCTTCAGCGTCGGCGCGCCCGGAGCGTAAAGAGGCAATACTTGAGGCGGCGCTTGATCCGCCGCCAAAGACGCCGCAGGAAAAACGGAAACCGCCGCCGCGAACAGCAAAACCGCAACAACGAAAAGATCGAAACGCATCATTTTCCTTAGCCTCTCCTCCGCCGCACCCGGCGTGACAAGCGCAACAAAAACCGACGTGCGTTCTGATAAACGCCCCGCGCCCGCCCGGTTTTGAGCGCGTTTCTTACTTTAACGTTAAACGACTTCGATGTCTACCAGACCCCTTTTCTACAGTATGCGCTGGAACATCCAGAAAACGGCGGTCGCCGCGATTGCCACCGAGCCGGGCAACACCACGAACTTGCGGTAGTTGGGGCGGTTCCGGAACCAACCGACGATCAAAAACGCCGCTAATACCACGGATAGTTGACCAAGTTCGACGCCCACATTGAAGCCGAGCAAGGCGGTTAAAAGGTTGTCGTGTTGCAACCCGAGACTTTGCAGGGCGGTTGCGAAGCCCATTCCGTGGATAAGGCCGAACCCGAACACCACGGCGGGCCGCCACGCCTTCATCTCGGACGTGAACAGATTTTCCACGGCGACAAACGCAATCGAGGCGGCGATCACCGGCTCGACAAACGAAGGGGGAAGATGGACCACGCCGTAGAGCGATAACGCAAGCGTCAGGGAATGGGCGAGGGTGAACGCGGTAATCTGCTTGAGCAAGGGCTTGATTTGGGCGCTCAGGAGAAACAACCCCAGCACAAACAGAATATGATCCAGCCCTTCCGGCAGGATATGCGTGTAGCCCATCTTGATGTACCGCCCGACGTGCGTCAGCCAGCGCAACGAAGCGGGCGGCGCCGACGGCGTCTTTGTTGAGTTGGGAGAAAAAGCCGCGCGCGCCGGTTCCGGCGAAGGCGTCGCCGCCGGAGAAGATAACAGCGCAGGCGGAGGAGACGGGCGCGGCTTCACAACCACGCTACGCGGGAGCGCAACCGCAATCTTCGCTGTCTGGGTAGGCGGCGGAACAACAGGTTTTGGGGACGGCGCGATGGTCAGTAACGCGGGGCGCGTACCGTCTTTGGGCTTCGCCGCCGCTGTCGCCGCTACCGGACGCGGCGCGGGTTTTGCGCTTGGCGACGAGAGGGCGACGCTACGCTTTGGCGCGGGACGGGCGGGCTTCGCCATCGCCGCGCGCGGCGGGGGCGGCGACGCTTCGGTCTGGGAAGCGGCGGAAGGCGCTTGAATTTCGGCGGCGGCCCGAGCGACCGCGTCCGGCGTGGGGATTGGTTGCTTGTCGCTGAACGCACCCGCTTCCACCGGCTCGGAGATCGGTTCCTGGTAGGGAAACTCGGTCGTCAGAATAAGCGTTCCCAACGCCTCGTCGAACTGGAACGAGATGGTTTTCGCGCCGGGCGGCAGATGCCCGGCGACAACTACGGACGCCATAACGGGCAAACGCATCCGGACGCCTTTTACGGATTGAAGAACATCCGCCGCGCTGGGGAACGTTAGTTTATCAATGGCTTCCGGGCCGCTTGCGCCCACGCGGAAGTTTTGCCGGAACCGCGCTTTCGCCTCGCCCAGACGGGTTTCGAGTTCGGCGGGCGGCCCGTCGAGCAGGGCGTTCATCGGGCCGTCGGCGACATGGTTGGGCTTTTCGCTGAGCGCGTAAGCGAGCAGATCGAAGCGGAACCGTATTTCAAAGGTCCCGTCCGGCTGCACCTTCGCGAGGGCGGCGGCGACATTGCCGGGATGGGCCAGGCAACGCATCGCGCCGCCCGGCCCCAGCAGAAGCGGAAGCATCAGCATCCCGACGATCATCAGCGGCAGTAGGGGCCGCCTTCCCAGACGGGTACGTCGCCGCCGCCAAAGCGTCATGGGGTTTTACCTTGCTCCCATAGCTGCTGAACGGCGGTCGGGGTCAGCGCCTGCTTCCAAACCGTCATGTTTCGGACCTCGCCCGCCAGTATCCGCGTTCCGTCCCACGCGTCTTTGGGCGTTATGTTGACCTCGGGGCGGTCGTCCGCAAGGTCCACGACTTTTTCAGCGAGAACGGCGCCGTTTTTGTACACGCGAAGCGCGGTTCCATCGTATGTCGCCGTGAGCATCTGCCATTTCCCCAGATCCAGCGGCGTATCGGTCGCCACATCCCGGTTCGCGCTCCAAAAGCGAATGCCGTCCGCGAATTTGGCCAGATACCGTCCGGCCCCCGCCCCGCCGTCGCGCGCCCGCCCGAATCCGGCGATAAGCGTCAGGTCGCCCGGTTGCTTATCCACCTTGACGAACAGGTTCATCGTCCAGGCGTCACGGGCTTTTACCGGTAGCCCGTCCACCGGCGTCCGCTGTGGAACGCCCGCCTGCGACGGGCCGACGCTTTCAAAAACCGGAGACAGCGGCGCAAGATCGAGGGTTTGCGACGCGGATGCGTTTCCCTGCGGGGAAGTATCCTTGACTCCGCTCACGGTCAATTGCGTTTTCCCGGAAAGAGGGCGGTTCACGATCAAGTACACCGAGCGCCCATCGTCCGACAATGTCGCGGATTTCACCTGCGATGCGGAGGACGCGAGGCGGTAGTGGGCGATTTGGCCTGCGCTTGTTTTGTCGAGGTTCTCGGAAAACCGAAGCGTGACCTGCGATTGTTCTTCCAGAAATTCCGCCGCGACCGCTTTGGGGGCGGTTGTGTCGTGAATATCGAGCGTGGCGACCGCGACCGGGCCGACCCGTCCCGCCTCGTCTATCTCCGCCGCCTTGACGGTCACCCGGTCATTCAATTGGAGCGGGGCGGAGTACGCGGGCGATGTTGCGGTAGGCTCGCTTCCGTCCAGTGTGTAGTGCAAACCGCCCGCGCGCCAGTACATCGGATGCGCGAGCGTGACGGTCGTGACATCGTTAAACGAGCCGCGCGCGGGCGAGATCTGCGGCGTGCGCGCGCCGCCCCGGTCGTCCAGCGTGTCGTACAACGGCGTCGCGGCGGCGACCGTCGCGTCAGCTTGCTTCGCGACCGTTACCGCAAAGATCTTGATGCGCGAATCGTTCGGCAATGTCAGGCTCGCCGCCGCCCCTTGCGGCAGGTCGAAGCCGTACTTGAACAGATAACTGTACTGGTAAAACTCGTTTCCGCTTTTGGGGTTGTGGCGATGCGACGAGAACCAGGCGACCTCGCCCGGCTTGATATAACCGGGCGTAAGTCCACCCCACGGGTTGTTCCAGTCGTATGTCAGTTCCGGCACCTTGCCCAGCCACAGCCGGTTATCCCATTGCCCGATATAGCCGCCCCAGTCCTGAACCGTCGCCTTGACGGATTGTCCGCCCACGGCGAACTGCGCCGGAACGTCGCCGTCCGACGACGCCGCGAGAACGTAAACGCGCCCATATCCGGCGGGAAGCGCGATGGTTTGCCCACGGCTTGTCACGGCGTTCTTCGCGCCGTTTGCGGTCGAGCCGAGCGTGAACGGAATCTCGCCGGTTTGTAGCGCGCCGGGCAGTTGTTCCCCCGCGAACGTGCGCCCGTCCCGGTCGAATGCGCCATCGGTCAGGCTTTTATCCCGGCTCGCGGCGTCCAGATCAAACGGAAGCGGCACGGACCGGGTTTGCGTCGCCGTTGTTTTCGCCGGAGCCGGGGCGAGCGTGATCGCGAACGCCTTCAAGCCGTAGGCCGGAACGCGCGTCGTCAAAACTCCGTTTCGCAAAGTCGCGGCCCCGACCGGGGCTTCCTGTCCGTTGACCTCGCGGGCGGCGATTATCGCCCCCGCCATCTTGATTTGCACGCCGTCGGCGGCTTTGCCCTGAAGTTCCCGCAGGCGGACAATAATCTCGTCGCTGTCCTCGGCCTTCTTGACGGCGACGATCTCCACCTGCTTGCTGTTGGTCGAAATCAGCGAGAACGTTTTCCCCAGAGCGCCCGCATGGGCCGGGACCGCAAACGCGAGCAGGGGACGGTTGAACCGCTTCGCCATCCACGGCACCTCGCCCTTGCGCCAGTCGCCCGCATGCGGCGCGACCGCGTAGCGGATGTCATGCCGCCCGAAATCCTGGGTCGCTTGATCCTGATAGCCGCCGCGAACGCCGGGCGTGTACAACAGGGTCAAGCGCATCGTGTCGTCGTCCGGCTTGTCCGAGCCGTACTTGCTGTCGTTGAGAACCGCGACGCCGTAACTGCTGTCCGGTTTGGTAAGATCGAACCACATATGTTGCGGAACTTCGTACTTTTTCGGGTCGTTGTTTCCCCTCTCGATGGCTCCGACCTGAAGATCGTACGTCGCTTTGGAATTGCCGGTCGTCAGCGGAAACGACGCTTTCAAGGTGGCGACGCCGGTTTGCCAGTCTATTTTGTTTTCGACCTCGACCTGATCGCCCGCCGCGCCCGCCGACAGTCGCACCTGCTGAACATAGCGCGAACCCTCGGTTTCCCGCTCGATCTCAATAGCGACACGAACCGGACCCGACTCCACAACGCGAACCGTAACCGGGCCGTCCACATACGCGCGCGGCGACTTTTGGGCGTCGCTCCAGTCCATATTCCACGCGGGAAACTGGCTGGGGTTATGCGTTTGCAGTGCGAGCCGGGCGGGGGCTTTCAACGCTTCCTGTCGGTTTATCTTGTCGTAGATCGAGGCGATGTCGCCGTTGTTGTCAATCGTGACGCGGAACCGATCATTTTCCAGCTGATTTTGGGAAACGGAAAGGGGTCCGGCGGACGCGTCAGTGAGCGCGGCGGGGCGAGCATCGAAAACCGCGAACCCGGTGGACGGCATTTGCGCCAAAAACAAGAGGTGAACTGTATCACCCGAACGGCTCAAAACCTGCGTGGGAACCGGCTTGTTGTCCGGCCCGAATACCTGAACGCCGCCCTCGGATACGACTTTAACCGTGGCTTCGACGACATCCTGACGTGCGATAGAAAGCGGATTGTAAACCACCATCGGCGTTCCCACGGCGCGCGTGTCCATCGCCGACGTGATGGCGGCGACCGAATCCCTCGCGATAGCCGCGAACTGGTTGAGGGCCAACACCTCATCGTTCCACGAAAACTCGTACGCTTTGGGAAGGCTCGTCCCAGGCAAAATATCGTGCATCTGCGAACCGAGCGTCAGGTTCCACGCCTGGTACAGCCGCTCGGACGGATAGCCGGGGCCGCCCAGCCACCGGGCGGCGACCGCCGCGCGCTCGGCGGAATCGGCGAGTTGCTCGTTTTCGCGGTTCCACCGCTTCATGTAAGATTGCGACGTGATCGAGCCAGCGGAATGTTGCGTCAGCAACATCTCGCCCTTGTAGACGGGCAGTTTCGCTTTTTGCTCCGGCTTGATCGCGAGGAACATCTCGTCGGACCGGGACGAAACCACCTTTACCGGGCCGGTTCCCTTCAGGCTTTTCTCCACCCACGAAACGGAATCGGGACCCGGCGCGCCGCCCCGGTCGCCCACGCCGTAATAATGGTAATCCACAAACGCGCCCGACGTTTTGCCCGTGTTCTGGATTCGCGCGAGCCAACTGGTGTTCAGCGACAGGTCTTCCGTAATATCGTGAACATACGCGCCCGGGTCCAACGCGGCGATAACGCGACTGCCGTCCGGCCCTTCCCAGTTGCCGACCTTGAACGGAATGCCGATTGCCGACCCCCACGTGAGTTTTTGGGTCGAAAAGCCGGTCACGCCGCTGTGGAAAAGAATGGTCGGGAGCGCGTACGGAAACCCGAAACAGTCCGGGAGCATGAATTCCTGGCTTATAACGCCAAACTCGCGCTGGAAAAAATGGTTGCCGTACAGCGTGTGGCGTATCAGCGACTCGGCGGACGGGACATTGGCATCACCTTCGTCCACCGACGACCCGGCGGGAAACCACTGCCCGGTTTGGACGTAGTGTTTGACCTTTTTGTAATCGTCGGGATAATACTCCTTCATCATCTCGTAGCGGCGCGACCCGCTGAAGTTGAAGATGTAATCGGGATACTTCTCCATCAGCGAAAAGTTGTTACGCATGGTGTCGGGGATGAACTCGCGGATCACCTGCGGGTACGCCCAGCGCCACTGGGTGTCGAGGTGGGCGTAGCCGACCAGATACAGCGTTTTGTTTTTCGACACATCCACCGGAGCGGGAGCGGCGACGGGGCGGGCGGGTTTTTTCGCCGGGGTTTGCGCGGAAGCGGCGAAGGGCGACGCGAGCGCGCTTGTCAGCAAAAGGGCGGCGAGCGTTTTGTTCCGCTTTTGGGTCGAAATATCCGAAGCGGCAGGGCGTTTTTTACCAGTAGCCAAAGTGTTTTTGTGTCCTTACGTTGCGCGAAAATTCGATTGTTATCCCTGCCGTCGCCGCATCACCTCATCGAGCAAAACGGCGATCAGGATAATGAAACCCGTTACGATTTGTTGCCAGAAGGCGCTGATACCGTGGAGGTCCAGCCCCATGTTGATAACGCCGATAATCAACGCCCCGACGGCGCTGCCGATGACGCTTCCCGACCCGCCGAACAAACTGGTCCCGCCCACCACAACGGCGGCGATAGCGAAGAGCTCGTAGCCCTGACCGGCTGTGGGCTGCCCGCTCACCAGTTTGGACATTAAAAGAATCGCGGCGACGCCCGCGAGCGCGCCGGACAGGGTGAAGACTTTGAGCCGGACCTTTTCGACATTGATGCCGGACAAGCGCGACGCTTCCGCGCTTCCGCCGATGGCGTAGACGTGCCGGCCGAAAACGGTGCGGCTGAGCAGAATATGTCCCGCAACCACGGCGGCAAGGGCGATCAAGGCGGAGATGGGAAACGGTCCCGCGTAGCCCATGCCGAGCATGGTGAACTTGTTTTGCAGAATCGTGTTGCGCGCCATCGCCATCGGGGCGTCCGGGGAAACCGTTCCGACCGGCGAGCCATCGGTCAGAACGGCGGCGATACCCCGGAACGCCCACATAGTCGCAAGCGTGACAATGAACGGTTGCATTCGGAGATAGGCGATAGCGGCCCCGTTGAGAAAGCCCACAAACGCGCCGCCGATCAGTCCCGCCGCGCACGCGACCAGCATAACGGTGTCGCCGAGCGGCCCGACCAGGTTCGGGGCCATCAGAACAATCGCCGTGATAACGCCCACAAAGCCGAGAATCGAGCCGACCGACAGGTCAATTCCCGCCGTGATGATGACGAACGTCATGCCGACGGCGATAATCATATTAATGGAAACCTGCTGGGCGAGGTTTTGCAACGTGGCGACCTGCCGGAACGACGGCGTTGTGACCCAGAGCGCGATCAAAATAAGCAGGAAGCCCAGAAGAACGCCTGGATTTACCCCCCAAAAGGAAAAGCGCGGTCGCGGCGCAATGGTTCGTTGGGGCGGCGTTCCGGATTCGTTTTGCAGGGGAAGCGTCATAGCGGTAGAAAGTGTCCTTGTAAGTTAAGCGGATTGAAGCGCGGGCGGGGGGGCGGCGGTTCCGAGCGCGAGCAGACCGATCTTCTCGGAGGTCGCTTCGGCCCGCCCAAGTTCGCCCGCGATTCGGCCTTCGCGCACCACATAAATGCGGTCCGCCATGCCCAATACCTCGGGAAGTTCCGAGGAGATCATCAAAATGCCGATGCCCTCGGCGGTGAGCGCGTTCATCAGTCGGTAGATTTCCGCCTTTGCGCCGACATCAATACCGCGCGTAGGTTCGTCCACAATCAGCAGTTTGGACTGCGTCAGCAGCCACTTACTTAAAACCACCTTTTGCTGGTTGCCGCCGGAGAGGTTTCGCGCCCGCTGCTCGATAGACGGCGTCCGGGTCCCAAGCCGGGCGACATAGTCCTGCGCTTCTTTGTTTTCCCTCAGACGGTCCACAAATCCCCATTTCGCCAGCGACGACAGCGCGGCAAGCGACGTGTTTTCCCGGACCGACATGCCAAGAACCAACCCTTGCGCCTTGCGGTCCTCGGCGACCATGCCGATTCCCGCCGCGATAGCGTCGGCGGGCGACCGGGGCGTTATCAGATTGCCTTCCAGCAAAATCTCGCCCGCGTCG
>CAXUMS010000137.1:1894-13650 GCA_964252165.1 uncultured Armatimonadaceae bacterium | reverse complement strand
TGCTTTGTTTGCTTTGTCTACTGTTTATGAACACGCGAACAAAGATAACGCTCGCTTGGGAGTTGCACGAGCAAGGCATGGACAACACCAAAATTGCGGAACGTATTGGAAGTGCATCGGGAAACTGTCGGGCTGTGGCTCAAAACCATCAAGGAACAGGGCCTGCTTCCGTTTCTGGAAACGTATCGTCAGTGCAAGCGGACGCCGCACCCCGCGCGCCAAACGCCACTTCTCATCAAGCAAAAGGTCTGGTTTCTGCGAGAGCGTGAACAAGGTTGCTGTGGACAGAAGATCGCTTACTTTTTTCTACTTCTTGGAGAAAGAACATGGCGTCCACGCGTCCACCTGTCCGTGCCGAAGATTTACGAGGCGCTGGCGGAGAAGTAGGTGATCCGCTCCAAGTGGAAGAAAAACAAGGCGCGTGGGCCGGCGCCAGAGGCGTTCGCGCCGCGCGAGGTTGTACAGAGGGACACGGTTGATTTCGGGGCGGTTTTCGCCTTTACCGCTTTATCGCTGTGGACATCTTCAGCAAGGAAGCCGACATCTACCTCGCCCCTGCTGCGCTCACCGCCGAGGAGGGTCGCGTGTTCCTGGAGTTGTGCATGACGCGCCGGTTCGTACCCGGCCATGTAGAGTTGGTTCAGACGGACGGCGGGCCGGAGTTCAAGGGGGCGTTTCTGGCCGATGTTTCTTTGTTCTGCGACCGCCACCGGGTAGCGCGTCCTTACAAGAAGAACGAGCAAAGTTTCATCGAGAGTTTCAACAGAACCGTGCGAAGCGAGCGCCTGGGCTGGAACAAGTACAAACCGCACGACATAGCCGCACGACATAGCCGCGCTAACGAGTAGCGTCACGATCCTCCTGGAGCATTACCACTACCACCGTCCCCATCTCGGACTTGAACCCTTGCGACCGCCGCTACAACGTTAAGAAAGAAAAGCCAGAGGGCAAACAAAAACGAACCAGGCAATCATAACGTGTCGGAACTGTAGGGAAACATTGCGCCAAACGCGCTCGTTCGCAAGCGTCTTAGGCGTGCGAAAACCGTAAAGCGGATTGGGCGCGACCTTGCGCCGGATCGGCGGCGCGGAAAGGGCCATGAGGAGAAGCCCTTCGAGCGCGAACATCCGAAGAAAAAGCGTTGTCATGATAAGGCCCCGCAAAAACAAAAAAGATGCTCATCCAGAAAACGGATGGCATCTCGCAGGAAGACAAATAAAGGCTAGGCGATTTTTGAGGCGATGGTTTAACAATAACCTCAGGAGACTTATGAGTATAGTATACCGCTTCCAAATTCAAAAGGCGAGATGCCGAAGCCACTAATACTTTTGGTGAATAAAAGTTCTTGGCGATTACCGCTGTGAAAAGCGCAACCCAAAGCCATGTATGAAAGCAAGATCTTCTGATATGCGTTCTCAAAGGTAGCGTATTTGTCCCATAATCCTTTTCGTTTTGTTTGTAGTGTGGATTTGGCAAAGCATCGTATACATGCATAATCTTGTTTGCTGGGTACAATGGGCTGGGTATAAACGGCCCGATGGTAGCCGCGCCCCTGCTGGTACTGCACATAGCGGCTCCGTAGTTCAACCTCCTCTTTTCCCCACCGGCGCGCCGCCTTCGATAGCCACGCGTCCTTGTGCGGAAACCTTTTTAGTTTTAGTAAGGAACGCGAATGGATTTACAGGATCAGCTGCGAACGCTACGGGGCGGATCGCTCCGCACCGGCGAAGCGGCGGACGCAACGGATGCGGCCCGCATTGTTGCGCCGATTAACCGCCGAAATGTGCTGAACGCAATGGGCGCGGGCGTCGCATTGATGGCCGCGGGAATTATGGCGGGTTGCGGAAGCGGCGACAATGACAATGTTCCCTTCAACTCCCCGGTCCCCAGCCCCAGCCCGTCGTCCGGTCTCGGACCTGCGCCCGGCCTGACGCAGGTTGAAACCGACACGCTCAACTTCGCCTTGAACCTCGAATACCTGGAAGCGGAGTTTTACAGCTACGTTACCACCGGGCGGGGAATTGATGCATCGCTTACGACCGGACAAGGAACGGTTGGCGCGACCACCGGCGGTTCACGCGTTGCGTTTTCGGACAGCCGCCTTTCCGACACCGCCGCCGAGCTTTTGACCGACGAAATTGCGCACATTCTTCTTCTCAAATCGTTCCTCGGTAATGTCGCCGTCGCCAAGCCCGCGATCAACTTGATCGCGCTCGGTCAGGGTTTCGGAAGCGAAGCGGAGTTTTTGAATCTCGCTCGTTCGTTCACGGATGTGGGAACATCGGCGTACGCGGGCGGTTCGCGCTTTTTGACAACCGCGGATGTTCGCGAGAACGGCGCGCGAATCCTGGCTACCGAGGGTTATCACGCTGGGAATATTCGCTATCACGTGGTTTCGCGCGGTCTCAGCGTGACGGCGGTTGATGCGCTCGATCAAGTCCCGACCTCGTCCAACTTCTTCGCGGGCGACGCCAACAGCCTCGCTATTGCGCGCGACACAACGCAAGTAGGCGCGATTGTGCGCGGCGACAACCCCGCGGGTGGAAAATTCTTCCCGAACGGCCTCAACGGCAACGTCAAGTAAAAAAGGGAAGAACAACTATCATGGAATTAACGCAAGAAAACAGGAACGCCGAGATGGAACTGCTTGAAAACGAAAGCGCTACCCGGTGCGACCGGCGCGGCGCATTGAATCTTGCCGCTAAGGCAGCCGTCACCGGCGCGCTTCTCGCCATCGGCGGCGGCATTCTCGTTCCGACCACGGCGCGGGCGCAAACCGCAACCGAGTTCGACGTGCTAAATTTCGCCCTGAACCTCGAGTACCTGGAGGCGGAATTTTACCTTTTCGCGACTACAGGGCAAGGGCTTCCCGCGAACCTTATCTCTGGCTCGGTTGGTACGCCGGGCGTAACGGTAGGCGGAAGCCGTGTCACCTTCACCGATGCGCTGACCGAGGCGACCGCTCGCGAACTCGCGGCGGATGAACTAAACCATGTCACGCTGATACGAAGCCTGCTCGGCGCGCAGGCTATCGCCAAGCCCGCGATCAACCTGAATGCGCTGGGTCTTGGTTTCGCCAACGAATCCGAGTTCCTCGGGTTATCGCGCGCTTTTGAGGATGTTGGCGTGTCCGCCTACGGCGGCGCGGCGCGGCTCTTGACCACGCCCGATGTCGTCTTCACCGCGTCGCGCATCTTGGCGGTTGAAGCGCTCCACAGTGGCAACATTCGACTTCAGTCGGTCGCCAAAGGCATCTCCGGCACGGCCATAGATTCTCAGGACCAACTTCCGGCGTCGGGGAACTTTTTCCCGACCGACACGCAGGGCCGAGCCATTATTCGTTCGGCGGCTCAGGTCGCCGCAATTGTACGCGGCTCGAACCCGGCGGGCGGCGCATTCTTCCCAAATGGCTTGAACGGCAACATCAAGTAACGCTCCGGTTTACCAAAAACGAAACGGGCGCGGTAAGGGTATCCCTTACCGCGCCCGTCTCGCTTCCGTGTGCGTGTACGCTTGTCAAATCCGGTTTAGCCGAGGCTGGGCAGGTCCTGCAAATTCGGACGCCGAACGCCGCTTTCCACTACGGGCTTGATGACGCGAATACTGACGAGCGGGATATACAAAAACTCCTCGCCGCCCCGGAGGTTTTCGCCTTTTATCTTGAGAAGCGTTCCGTCGAAGCCTTCAAGCGAGCCTTCCTCGCGCCCGTCCGATCCGCCGGTCCCGTTCGCCCCGCTCCCAATGGTATGCACATAAACGCGCCGCCCGAGAAGTTCGCGCACCAAAGATGAGCCACCGCTCTGGTCGTTGTTGCTGGTTGTCAAATCGCTCATGTTTAATGGGTACTGTTATTGCCTTTGAAATTTAGGGCGCCCAAACGATCGCGCGCCGCAATCCTATGTTACCCTTCGCCGCCGGCGTTTCACATGCAAGACGGTTAAAAAGGCGTTTCCGGTTGACACAAAGTCGGTAGACGGCTTATAATCGGTCATTCATCCCCGCGTTCGCCTCCTGTTTAGAAAGGTCCTCCGCTTCTTTCCCATGCCCGTTCTCGCCTTGAAAGATGTTACCAAGCGTTTCGGCGGACTTGTCGCGGTCAACGGCGTCAACCTGACGCTGGAAAAAGGCGACCTCGCCGGGCTTATCGGCCCGAACGGCGCGGGCAAGACCACGGTTTTCAACCTTTTGACCGGCGTGTACGCGCCCACCTCCGGCTCGATCAGGTTCAATGGAACCGAGATCGCCGGAAAAAAGCCGCACGAAATCGCACGCATGGGCGTTTGCCGCACGTTCCAGAATATTCGCCTGTTCCCCGATTTGACCGTGCTTGACAATGTCCGCACGGCGGCGTCCACGCGCGAAAAGGTCGGTTTGATAGGAACGGTTCTGCGTACCGCGTCGTTTGACCGGTCCGAGGCCGAGGCGACGAAACGCTCCGAGCGCTTGCTGGAGTTGCTCAACCTCGCCCAGTGGAAAAACGAGCAGGCGCGCAACCTGCCGTACGGCGATCAGCGACGCCTTGAGATCGCCCGTGCGCTCGCGACCGAGCCGCAACTGCTTCTCCTCGATGAACCCGCGGCGGGCATGAACCCGCAGGAGTCTGAGGATCTGATGCGCCTCATTCGCCGGTTGCGCGACGAGTTCGGCATGACCATTTTGCTGATCGAGCATGACATGACCGTGGTGATGGGCGTTTGCGAGAAGATCACGGTTCTCGTTTATGGGCAACCTATCGCGCACGGTCTACCCGAAGATATCCGGAGCGACCAGAAGGTGATAGACGCGTATCTGGGAACGTCCCACGACGAGGACGGCGACGGCGTGGACGATAACACCGGCGCGCGCGTAGTTCCGTTTGCGGGGCAGGGGAAGTAATGACCACAACGCCCGCTTCCGCAGTTCGGCCCGCCGGGACGAGTGACGCCGCCGCCGCCGCGTCCCCGATGCTGGTTTTAAGCGACCTCAATGTGTACTACGGCGCGATCCACGCCCTGCGCGGCGTGTCGGTTACCGTCTCGCCGGGCGAGATTGTCACGCTCATCGGCGCGAACGGCGCGGGCAAGTCCACCCTTTTGCGGGCCGCGTCCGGTTTGGTTCGGGCGAAAGCGGGAAGCGTTTCGTTTCTGGGCGAGGATGTGACCCGCGCGAGCGCGGCGGCGATTGTCAGTCGCGGCCTGGTGCATTGCCCGGAAGGGCGGCGCATCTTCTCCAACATGACCGTGCGCGAGAACCTGGAACTCGGCGCGTATCTGCGCCGCGACAAGCCCGGCATCGCGCAGGATTTCGACCACGCCCTGACGCTGTTCCCGCGCCTCAAGGAGCGGATCGCGCAGTCGGCGGGAACCCTGTCCGGCGGCGAACAGCAGATGCTGGCTATCGGGCGCGCCTTGATGGCCCGCCCCAAACTCCTGATGCTCGATGAACCGTCGCTCGGCCTCGCCCCGAAGTTGGTGCAGGACATTTTCCGCATCATCGAAACGATCAACCGCGAATCTAAGACCGCCGTGTTGCTGGTCGAGCAGAACGCCAACCAGGCCCTCGCTATCGCGCACCGGGGCTATGTACTGGAAACCGGTCACATCACGCTGTCCGGCAAGGCGTCGGATCTTCGGACCAACCCGGATGTCAAAAAAGCGTATCTGGGCGGCTAAACTCTGATGCGCCTGACCGACGACAACATCGGCGACTACGCCCACGCTTTGATTTTACGCGTCGCGCCGGGCGGCCACGTTCTCGACTATTCGCCCGCGTCGCTCGCAGTTATCGAGGAATTATTGCGCGCCTCGGACGCCCAACTCGCCGACTCGGAAACGCCGGAAGAACATCGCCGCCTTGTCGCGTTCTACAACGGGTGCTATGTGGGCGAGGTATTGGCGCGCGATCTGGGCGGCGTGTGGCGTTTCGACGAAAACTGGTTCGATTCCAGCCTCGTCTTCCCCTACGGTGATGGCGGCCTGCAGGCCCTGCCGTTTGTCAAAGTGTGGCGCCGTATTGTCGAGGGGCCGGACGAGAACGATCTGGTCGCTTATTACGAGGGATTGAAAACCAAACTTGCCGAACCGTACCAACCGTAACCGCCGCCGCCGCACCCAGGCGGCGGCTTTTTTCACCTTCGCCGTCGCCGCCGCTCCGCTTGCGTTGTTGAGTCCTGCGGTAACACGTCCGGCGCGGGCGCAACAAACCGCGCCCGCCGCCGCCGAGCGCGCCGCGCCGTTCGACTTTTACGTTCACAAGCCGTACCGCGCGTCGGTTCCGCGCCCGTCCGACGTTCTGGGCTACGAGCCGGGCGACCGGCATTCCACGTTCCGCGATCAGGAGCGTTACCTACTTGCGCTCGCGACCGCCGCGCCGGACCGGGTGCGCGTCGAGGAATACGGAACGTCTATCGAGGGCAGACCGCTTCGTTTATTTATCGTGTCGTCGCCCGCGAACATCGCGCGCCTTGACGCAATTCGCGGCGATATCGCCAAACTCGCCGATCCGCGCACGCTCGGCGCATCGGAAGCGGACGCCGTTATCGCCCGAACGCCCACGATTACGTGGATCAACGAGTGCATCCACGGATCGGAAACCGCATCGTTCGAGACCGCGATGTGGACCCTGTACACGCTCGCCGCCTCGGATGCGCCGGATGTCGCGGACGCGCTGCAAAACTCGGTCGTGATCGTCAACCCGGTTTTCAACCCCGACGGTCACGAGCGGTTCGTGGTTTATAACAACTCGGTCGCGGTCGGCAGCCCGGAAGGGGCGGCGTTCGAGAAGCAAACCCCGTGGGCGGTCGCCGGTCGGTACAACCACTACCGCTTCGACATGAACCGCGACAAACTCGCCCAATCCCAGCCCGAGTTGCGGCAGGAAACGCGGGCGTTTCTGCGGTGGCGTCCGCAGGTGTTCGCGGACCAGCACGGGCAACCGGAAACGTACTTTTTCCCGCCGAACTCCAACCCGACCAACAAAGCCGTGGATATCGCCCGCGTCGCCAAGTGGACGGATGTTTTCGGACGCGCGAACGGGGCCGCATTCGATGCGCGCGGCTGGCAGTATGTCACGCGCGAAACGTTCGATCTGTTTTACCCCGGCTATCTGGATAGTTTTACGACCCTCACCGGCTCTATCGGGATGACGTACGAAACCGATGGCGGCGGCAGTCTGGCCCGGCGCCGCGACGACGGCACGATCTCAACCCTGCGCGACGGGACCGCGCGCCATTTCGTCACCGGTATGGCGACCATCGAAGCCGCCGCGCAGAACCGCGCGGCCCTGCTCCGCGATTTCTACGCGTTCCGCAAGGGCGCGATCGAGGCGGGCCGAACCGGCGACCTGCGCCGCGTGATCATCGCGCCCGGAACCGACCCGGCCCGCGCGGACGAACTCGCGTCACTTTTACTTCGCATCGGCGTCGAGGTGCGGCGCGCGACCGCGCCGTTCACGACAAAAAACGCGCACGCTTATCTTCCCGCGACGGGCAAAGCGGCGAAAAACGCCGGGTCGCGAACCTTTCCCGCCGGGTCGCTTGTGATAGAAATGGCCCAGCCGGACGGTCATCTCGCCCGCGCGTTTCTGGAGCCGGACGCCCCGTTTGACCGGGCGTTTGTCCGGGAGCAACTCGCCCGCCGCGAGCGCAACGACCGGGCGAACGACGCGGAACCCAAAGAAGACTACGATTTTTACGACACCACGGCGTGGTCGCTGCCATACACGTTCGATGCGGACGCCGCGTACACAAGCGATACCGCCCCGGTCGCCTCGGAGCCGCTTGCGCTCGGCGCGGACGGCGTCGCGCTCGCCGCATCGTTCGCGGGCGGTGCGGGTGGCGTAAGCGGGGCGGCGAATGCGACCGCATTCCTGTTTCCGTTCGACCGGGACGCCGCCGCGCTTGTCGCCGTGCGCCTCGAAAACGAGGGATTTCGCGTGGCGGTCGCTCAAAAGCCGCTCCGTGCGGACGGTCGGATGTGGCCGCGCGGAACCTTCGTTGTACGCGCCAATCGCAACGCACCAAACGTTCGCGCCCGTTTGGACACGCTCGCCCGCGCGATGAACGTTTCCGTGACCGCCGTGCGCTCCGGCTACAGCGACGACGCCCCGGTCGGCCTCGGTTCCGCGTCGCTCGTCTCGCTCGCCGCCCCGCGCGTCGCCGTGGTCGCGGGCGACAATGTAGACATCACGAGTTACGGGGCCACTTGGTACGTTCTCGACAACGCCCATATCCCGTTCACGTCGCTGTCCACAAGTCGGCTCCGGGCGCCGGACCTGTACCGCTATAATGTCGTTATTTTCCCGGACGGCTTCGGCTACGCGAGCGCGCTAGGCAAAGACGGTCTCGCGGGCCTGAAAGCGTGGATCGGGCAAGGCGGCGTCGCCATCGGTCTGGGCGGTGGCGGAACATGGATGACCGCTAAAGACGCCGATATATCGTCCGCATCCCCGGTCGGCGCGGACGCAAGCGCCGACAAGCCCGCAGGCGCGAGCGCGGACGACAAAGCCGCAAAGCCCAAGAAAGCCGCGAGGCCGACGTACCTGCCCGGCGCGATTTTCCAAGCCCGCATCAACTCGGAACATTTTTTGGGCTATGGCTATCCGGGCGGCAAGATCGCGGTTCCATTGTCCGGCTCGACCTTTCTGAAGAAAAGCGACCGTGGCGCGAACGCCGTCACGTTTGGGGTGGGGCCTTCGCGCTTGTCCGGTTGGACATGGCCCGGCAACACGGAGGACCTTTTGGCGAACACGGCGTATGTCGTGGACGAACCCCTCGGGGCGGGCCACGCCATTATTTTTCTGGAAGACCCGAACTTCCGCGCGCTCTGGCCCGGCCTGCGCCGTTTGTTTCTGTCCGCGATATTGTTTGGTCCGTCGCCGTCCGCCTCAGGTCCGTCCGGCGCGGCGGCGAATAGCGAGGCGCGTCAGCAGGAATAACCGTCAAATTCCCAAATGAACCGAGCGACGCAGAAGATAAATGAAAATCCCTCTGCGCCTGCGCTTTTATGCATGCATTTTTGCGCGCGAAAACGCCCAACGCATCATCTCGGGGCGAAACTCCGACAAGGCGAGATAGCGCTCTCGGTCCGAGAAATCTTTCAAGACGGGATAATCGGCGGCGGACTTATCGCGGCTAAAAATGATCCGGGTTTCGTGGGTATCACAAAAACGCGCCGTGATCTCCGCGGTGATCCGTCGATCCACAAGATCGTGCAACTCCACCAGAATGTCGCTATGGCGAAGCGAGGCGGCTTTTTCGGGGTTGAGCAGATCTAATTCCGCGCCCTCGCAGTCGCACACGATCAGCGTTCTGCCCACGCTTTCCCGCTCAATTTCGTCCCAATCGCACAAACCTTTAACGGTCACACTGTCCGCGACATGGTTCAAGCGCGCCAGTTTTAGGCATAAAGCCTGCGCCTTTTTGTCCGTGTCGTAGGCGAGTATTTTGGCATCGCCGCCCAGGCGCTGGGCGAGGCCGACAGCGTAGTAACCTTCCGCGCATCCGATATCAAGCACGCTTTGGTAGGGCGTTGCGATAATCTCCTCGATCCACGGATGCAATTCCGCCTCGTAACTGCCCAGCAGTTTCGGCGATACCATCGAGCCGACCGCTTCGCCCACATAGCGCATGCCTCGGAAGGGGCCGCTTCCGACAACAGCCCCTTGCGCCCGTACGAGTTTGCGGGCCACAGCGCGCGGCGCGTACTCGGCTTCGCGCCACAGGGCGTACCATACCTCGCTCTCCGGATTAAGCCACCGCCACGCCTTTGGCGCGGAGCGCAGTAGAATTCCGCTAACCGCTTTTAAGAATCCCGGAGCCGCGCGGCGCGCCAGAGATTTCACCGTTCGTCGCATCATAACAGGCGCCCCTCGGTTCATCGCAATCACCGTATATTAACGGTGTGATTAGCGTCATCATACCCGCCCTATCCCGAGTTGCGCTTGTTCGTTCACCGTTACGGGCGTTCGGCTTCACTCTTTGTCCGTTGACGCCGCCCCGTCCGCTACCGGCTCTATTTCGAACTCGCTGAGGCGTCCGGCGAGGGAGCGGGCGAGTTCCGCGTGGACATGGATCGCGTCCGGCGCATAATCCACGGACAGGACGCGCCCGTACTCGTAGCACAGCGCGACCATTTCGGAGCGGGAGTACGGGATAGCAAGGCGCATCGTCAGCACGAGCGATTTGATCGTGTCAATAATGCGATCCATCAGGGCGCTGATACCCTCGCGGTTGGTCGCCGAGATGTACACCGAGCTCGGCACCGTTGTCACGAGGGAGCGCAATTCGTACTGATCGTGGATGCGGTCCGACTTGTTGAAAACTGTGATTGTCGGCTTATCCGCCGCGCCCAGGGATTCGAGCGTTTCCATAACCGAATCGCGCTGACGATCCGCTTCGGGCGCGGACGCGTCCACGACATGAATGAGAAAGTCCGCCTCGGCGACCTCCTCAAGCGTTGCGCGGAAGGCCGCGACCAAGTCGTGGGGCAGGTTGCGGATAAAGCCTACCGTGTCGGTGAGAAGGATACCGCGCCCGTCCGGCAGAACCACGCGGCGCGTAGTCGGGTCGAGCGTTGAAAACAGCATCCGGTCCGCGAAGATCTCACTGCCGGAGAGGGTATTGAGAAGCGTGGACTTGCCCGCCGATGTGTACCCGACAAGCGCGGCGGTTGGAAACGGCAGGTTGCGGCGCGAGGCGCGCTGTTGCCGCCGTTGTTTCCGCACCTCGTCGAGTTCGCGCTCCAACTCGGTGATATGCTCGCGCACCTTGCGGCGGTCGGTTTCGAGTTTGGTTTCGCCGGACCCGCCTCGGACGCCGATACCGCCCTGTTGCCGCTCGAACTTGGTGTAAAGCGAGCCTAAGCGCGGCAAAAGGTATGTCAGTTGCGCCAACTCGACCTGCAACTTCCCCTCGCGGGTTCGCGCCCGTTGCGCGAAAATATCGAGAATCAACTGCGTGCGGTCAATCACGCGGGTTTGCAGGGTTTCCCCTAAGTTCCGCTGTTGGGTCGGCGACAGGTCGTCATCGAAGATCGCGAGCGCGATATCTTCTTCTTTGGCCTGCGCGAAAAGCTCATCGGCTTTGCCATGCCCGATGAGATAAGCCGGGTCAATGACTTTGCGTCGTTGCCCGATCCGGAGCGCAACCGCAACCCCGGCGGTTTCGGCAAGCTCGGCGAGTTCATCGAGCCGCGCGTCCAGCGTGTCTTCGTTTTCGCGCGTTTCAAGCGCGACCAGCATTGCCCGCTCGCTGTTCGCGGTGTCGTGCAAGCGCGGCGTCCGCGCAACTTTAAGTATGTCTTGGTCAGGAATGGTAGTAGCCTCCTCGTTCGTCCATGAACTATATAGTTTATTGTATCGCCGCGCTAAAAATAGTTTGGTTTTTTTGTTCTGAATTGCCTCTTTTGATGTCACGCCGACCGAAGAACACGGGGCTTTATACGTGAAAGGAGACGATACCACATTGATGCAACTCAACAATGGCGCGGGTTAGTTGATCCCGTTGCGGGCGGCTCAGGCCGGGGACGCAAAGGCGTTTGACAGCCTTGTGCGACGCTTCCAGGATAGCGTGGTCGGCTACGCCTACACGATCCTTTGCGACTTCCACCTTGCCCACGATGTCGCGCAGGAAACGTTTTTACAGGCATGGCGCGATTTGCCCGCGCTTCGCGAGCCTGCCACGTTTCCGGCATGGCTCCGCCGTATCACGTTCAAATACTGCGACCGCGCACGGCGAAAACGACATTCCCTCGTTTCAACGCTTGCGGGCGCAGGCGACA
>CAXUMS010000137.1:0-1884 GCA_964252165.1 uncultured Armatimonadaceae bacterium | reverse complement strand
CGGAACCCTTCCGCTTCGCAATGTCCCCTGTTGATAATAACCCGGCGCGTCTCCTGCTGAACCGCGAGGAGGCGCAGGAGCGCAATCGGCGTGTCCGCGACGCTCTCGTGGCGTTGACGCCGGGCGAGCGCGTGGTTATCACGTTGTTTTATTTTGGCGAGCGCAATCAGGATGAAACCGCCGCGTTTTTGGGCGTCACCGCGACCACGGTTCGCAAGCGGCTGGAGCGAGCGCGCAAGCGCATGAAAGGCTATCTGGAAACCCTTTTGGAAACTGAACTTACCCCGCGCGCCCCGTCGCGCAATGACCGCTTCGCCGAGGTCGCGCGCCTTTTGCGAAACATCACCGAACTTTTGAAGAACGATGCGCGCGTGGTCGCCGCGTATCTGGCGCACTTTGGAAACGATGAGGGTTTCGGCGGCGAGGACGACGCGTACAGTTCGCTCAACATCCACGTTGTCGTCCGCGACGAGCATCTGGACGACTTCGCCGCCGCCCGGCGTGACTATGCATCCGCTATCGCCGCGCCGCTTTTGTTTGTCGAGGGGCCGCAAAACGCGCCCGCTGAGGGCGGCTACTACCTGATGGCGGTGTATGACGGCGAGGCCGGACCGTACGAAACCGATTGGTACTGGCACGGCGCCTCCGGGGCGACTCTGCCCGCCGATACGCGCGTTCTGTTCGACCACGCAAACCTGCCGCGTCAGTCCGTGCCGACCGAGTGGGGCTACACGGACGCCGTTCCCGCCGCGCTTCAAGCGTTGTTGGACGCCCGAACCGACCGCGAAAAACACGCCGACGAACTTCGCAATGTACTCAGCCTGTTCTGGGCGATGTGGCTGATCTCCGCAAAGTATATCGCCCGCGACCCCGAGCAGGAGCAAGTCCCGTTTTTGCCGATGCTCCGTGACCTGCTCCGCTCGGCGCAACGACAAACCGGAGCCGCGCCACGCGATAAGGACGGCGAGGAACCGGCTCGAAAGCGCCCCCTGGACAAGCTCGCCCGCCTGCGCGCGCTGGGGGCCGAAGCGGAGAAAGTGATGCCAAAAGCCGACGCGCTGGAAGCCGTAATCGCGCCGGAAGTTCCTGTACGCGCCTACCGGTTCGCGGATCTGGTCACCCGTCAGTTGGGAGGCGACACGGCAAACCCGCGCCCTGGAGCCGAGACCGGAACTATCGCCGCCTGATAAACGTTTAAGGTAACAGTCGCGGCTATCTCGCCGCGTCGGTAGACTTTTTGGAGGCTTATTATCATGTTCCGAATTTCGCGCAACACCGTTCTCTCCGGGCTTGCCGCCGCCGCTGTCGCGGTTCCGGTTCTCGCCGCCCCGCTTGCGTCCGGCCTCAAGGTCGGCGCGTCCGTTTCCCCGTTCCACCCCAAGCATATCGCCGGGCCGCTCGCCGGGACCACGAACTGCTTCCCTTGCACGTTCGAGAACCGCCCGCAGGTTCAGGCATGGGTGAACGGCGACGATTCCAAAAACGTCCTTCCCATCGCCAAGAGCCTGTCCACGGCGATGAAAACGCACAAGGATAAAGAGTTCAAGGCCCTGGTCGTCTTCCTTGCGGCCCCCGCGAATGTCGCCAAAACCGAGGCCGCCGTCCGCGCCGCCGCCAAAACGCCCGGTACCGAAGGGGTCGGTATGGCGGTTCTCGCAACCAACGACGAGGCCGTGAAGAACTACAGCGTCAACACGTCGCCGTCGGTCAAGAACACGGTGATCGTGTACCGCAACTGGAAGGTCGCGGATTCGTTCGTGAACCTCAAAGCCGACGCCGCCGGTCTCGCCAAACTAAACGCCGCCATTGACGGCGTCACCAAGTCGTAGTTTGGTTGTCGTTAGCGTCTACTTGGCGGAAGACTAAATCGCTCAAGCCGCGCGG
>CAXUMS010000136.1:10882-13698 GCA_964252165.1 uncultured Armatimonadaceae bacterium | reverse complement strand
ATGCTAATCATCATGCAACATACAAAAATACACTATTTAACTGTTAAAGGTGCAAAACGCGTAACCGAAAAGGCAAACAAAAACCACAACCCTGAATTAGCGGTTGCGGCGGTCGTACTGCCCGTCCTGCGCTACACATCGTTCTTACCGCAGAAGCGTTGGCCCCGGCGACAATACTTTATACCATGACAACTTCCGGCTGTCAAGAACTCTTTTCAAAGCCCTTGGTCGGCGGTTCAGGCGATTCTTTCAAAGAAAGAACAACCACAAAACGCTATACAAACCGAACGCTATACAGGATCTTAAAGTGCAATGACCTCGGCTTTATACTGGCGTTCGCTTGCGTTTCCGTTTCCGTCTTCGCTTGCTCACGTCGGCTTGTAGCCGGTCACAAGAAGAATAATACCCCTGTACTAAGAACCTGTCAAGAGATTTCATAACATTTTGTTAATAATTCTTTTATCCGCTGGAACGCTGGTTCTGTAGCGTTAGTGAAGACTGAATCTTACGACGCACTACATCAGTTCTCGCTTCGGTTAGTTGGGCAATACCCCAGGCGTACGCGATGGCAAGGCATGCCAAGCCAACTCCGTAGGAAAGGTGCAAAGGGTCTGGTTGCCACTTCGCTTGGTACTGCTGGTTTATCGCAGCGTGTATGAAGACGATGAACGGCATGTGCGTCAGATACAAGGTGTAAGAAAAAGCCGCCATCTGGTGAGCGATACCGTTTTTTGCTACAGGTCGCAATGTCGCTTTTGTCTCCGTCGCCACCTTCGCTATTGGCGCAACCCGCACAATTACATAAAGCAACAAGGCGAAGGCCGTCCCCACCAAAAAGTCTATCGCGGCTTCCAGTCTCGGGTTCTTTTGTAGGATGCAAAAAAACGCAAACGGGAGTGAGGCGACTGCAATAGCGGCGATGGCGTTTTTGCGCGATTTTATTTGGAATTGCGGCGGCAACAGCAACACGACCACGCCAAGTAACCATATTAGGAAGCGTGATGCGATTGCTTCTTTAACGAAGAGCGCGAGGCAAATTAAGATAGCGCAACAGAAAACACGTTGCCGCCAAGATTGGGCTAGCGCCAGAAAGAGAACAATGGGGAATGCGATGTAATACCAAAATTCGTAACTCAGGCTCCATAAAGGCCCATTGCTTCCAAATGCGGGAACAAAAATGGATTGCAAAAACAAGACGTTCCCTGCGAACGTTGTCGTACTGCTATTGGCGAGGACAGGGCCAAGAATAAACCTATCGGACGGCAATCCTGCGTAGACACTTTCCTGCCCAAAGACAGATATACCGAGGCGGTCCCAAAACAGCGTCAAAACCAGAGCCGGAAGGAGAACAATGCCGAGACGCGTTAAACGTTGGACAAGGTAGATTTTCCATGACCATTTGTTACTAAAGTAGGACCTGAAGACGCTTCCCGCTATAAAAAAACCGCTCAAAACAAAGAAAACCATCACGGATAGATGACCGAGACTTGATAGAAAGTAAAGACCTTTATTGAACAGGTTAGGGCGCTCAACGTCCGCCCAATCTACGAAAAATAAAGCGCGCAGATGGTTAAGAAGAACAATGCCCGCCGCTCCGGCGCGGATCGCGTCAAGACACCCTGAAGCAAAAGGCGATATGTTGACGTTTGCGAGGAAAAGGTCTTTTATACGCTCTTCCCATACTAGGCTTGATTTGTTCATAGCAGAATGCGACACTTAAGCCGTTATGGTAATGGAGAGAAGCCGAAAAGAAGCGGCTTCTCTTCTTGATTTCGCGGTCTAGAAGTTGGCGCGCGGGATAGAGGCGCTAAAGCCCCAGCCGCCGACCATGTTGGTGATCTTGAGGAGAAGGCGATTGGTTCCCTCCTGCAGAAAGATTGGCGCGCTATCTTCCCCAGCGACATGGGAGCGCTGAGTGTCGTTCTCGTGGACAACCTTGCCGTTCAGCCATACCTTGATGCCATCATCGCTCCCGCACCGGAGCGCAGTTTCCCGCTGATGAATAGATTCGATCTCGGCATATGCGTAGGCGACCACATACTCCGCGCCCCCTAACGCCTTCGTCAAATTAACGAAGCCCTTTTTGCTGGTTTCCACAGGCTTCCACGTGAGCGTGAAGTCGCCTACGGTGAACGTGGCCGCGAAGTCCGGCGCGCCATCGCCTAAAAGGGCCTCCTCGACAGGCGGGGCAAACGATAGGCTGATCTTGTCGCCGCCGTTCTTGAACGGGCCTAAGACCTGCCACGAGGTGATGTCGTCCTCGTGGCCTTCCTTCTGGGCGGCATCCCACGACGCGCGCAACTCCTGGGGCGTGGGCGGCGCGAACGTTTTCCCGCTGGTCGGCACCAGCGTCTTCTTGGCGTCCAGGTTGGGGAGGAAATCGGCGTGTCCGACAATGAGTTCGTCGCACATTTCCACAATCTGGTCGAGCGTTAATGTGGCCGCCGTGAGCGGGTCGAACATACATGCCTGGTAGACATGGTCGCGACGCCCTTCCATAGCCGCGCGGATAAAAAGTTCGTGCTGGGTGACGTGCGGTTGCATATAGCCGATCAGTTGCGGCGGCAGATCGCCCACCGTCGTGAATTGCAAACCGGAGCGGTCCACAAGGGTCGGAACCTCGGCGATTGCGTTGTCCGGCAGGTTCGAGATCGCGCCCTTGTTCGGCATATTGCCGTACACTACCGACGGCGTGCCGGTCACGATGCTGTGGATAATCGTGGAGCCGTATTCGTGCGACTTGTGGAAGTCCATCGGCTCGTCGGTCTTGCTGAACTTTTTGAGCCGCTCGAACTCGTCCACGATGCCGTCGCACC
>CAXUMS010000136.1:0-10872 GCA_964252165.1 uncultured Armatimonadaceae bacterium | reverse complement strand
CGACGCAAATACTCGTCAATCGGGACGTTGAACTTTTCGATGACATCCGCCCCGCGCGGGATAAAGAACGAGTTGTACTCGGCGTTATGCTCGGACGATTCGGTGACGAAGTAGCCCAGGCGACGCATCAATTCATATCGGACCTTGTTGGTGGCGAAGATTTTGGGATCGTTCGACGCCTCGAACAAACGCGGGTACAGGTCAACGCCGTTTTTCTCGATCTTGAGATAAAACGCCATGTGGTTGATGCCCGCGCAGATAAAGGCGACATCGGATGGTTTCTCGCCGATATTTCGCATGATGCCGTCAAACGTCCCCTGGACGCTGTGGCACAGACCGACCGCCTGAATATCGCTGTTGCGCGTAATGGTCTGCATATTCATGCTCATTGGGTTGGAATAGTTGAGCAGAACGGCTTTGGGGCAAACCGCCATCATGTCCTCAACCAGGCCCTTAAGCATTGGGTAGGTGCGAAGCGCGCGGAATGTCCCGCCCGGCCCGGTCGTGTCCGCGATGGTGAAGTTCAAACCGTACTTGCGCGGGATTTCAAAGTCCACCAGGGTGGAGTTGAAGCCGCCAATCTGCACCATGTTGATAACGAAATCCGCGCCCTCTAACGCTTTGCGGCGGTCGAGGGTGGCCTCGATAGTCGGATTTGCGCCCAGCGTTTTGCCTACCTTCTCGCACAGGGCCGCGCCGACTTCGAGCCGCTCGGCGTCTACGTCCATATACGAGAAGGTGGCGTCCCGGAACTCGGGATAAGACAGAATATCGCCCGTTAGGTTCTTGCTGAAAACGACGCTGCCTGCGCCAATCATCGCAACTTTAATCATTCGTTTATTACCTTTGTCCGTTCCCGTCGCGTTATTCGCTGTTGCGGAAGCAACTCCAAACGGCGGGAAATCACTGTACGCTTACGGTTCGACGTTCGCGCGGCGACCTCCTTTACGCTTCAAAGGTCGGGCGCATTTATTACAGCGCCTCGCAAAAGCGCCTCGCAAAACTGTGTGCGCCGCTGTCATTTGGCGCAAAAAAAGCCCTGCTTCTCCGCAGATGAAGAAACAGGGCTTTTTATATCAACGCTTTGGTGTAATTAGTTGCCGCCGCGCCGACCGCCCCCCCAGCCGCCGCCGGGGCCGCCCGCGCCGCCGCCCATCGCGCCGCGCATGGTTTGGAAAAACTGGTTGCGCTGTTCCGGCGTCATGTTCTGCATCAGCGAACCCATAACGGCGCGCTGTTGTTGCATCATATTGCCCATGTATTGCTGGCGGGCGGCGGGGTCCATGTTCAGAATCTGCCGCGCCTGCTGATCCGCCGCCGCCTTCTGCTGTTCGGGCGTCATCTTCGCCCAGTCGCTGGAATCCATCCCGGCCTGCATCTGCTTCGGGTTCATGATGATGTAAACCGGCTTGAGATCAAGGGCGGAGGCGACCGTTTCCGCCTTGTCCGCGCCGACATTTTTGCCAAGCACCTCGATAGTTCCCGCCGGGGCCGCGCCGCCGACCGCGCCAAAGAGTTTGGACTGGGCAAGAGCGTACTCGGCGACCGCATCGCCGCTGTAACCACGCGCATTCGGGGATGCGGGAAGCATCAAGCGCGCCCACGTCGTGCCGCGCGGCAGGGTTTTCACGAGTTCGGCAATCTGGGATTCAAAATTCGCCGGGGTCGCGGCCTCGGCGGGCGGCGTGACCAGAGTTTTGGCGAGGGTGGCGTTCGTAACCACGGTGACGCCCGCGCCCTTGCTGATCTGGGAAAGCGTGGCGTCCAGTTGTCGCTTGGACGCATCTGCGGCGGCGCTTGCCGGGGGCGCGACCGGCGCGGCGTCCTGCGCCATAACGGGATGCGCGGTCAAGCCGAAGGCGAGCAATGTTGCGGCTCCGCCCCATGCTATCGCGGTTCGGTTGCTTTTGTTCTTCATTTCGGGTCAAGCCTCATTTCGGGGTCAGGAAAACACAAAGATATTCTGAACGTAAAGACGCAAGCAAGCGGGCAATGTTCAGAATTTGGGGAATTATTTTCGTTGCGCGGGCAAAACTTGCGGGTATAACCGTAGCATACCTGTTCGGTCGCTTGACGCTGACCGTTTTGTTCATCACAGGAGCTTGTTCCCCCTTATGTCAAACCCCGATATATCAACTCCCGAAAACGCATCCGGCGCGAAAATATACGGAAGCGACGCCGCCATGATGGAAACGCCCGCCATTACCACGCCGCCTGCGGAGCGTTTACTGCTTGTCACCGGCGCGTTCGCGACCCCGGATGACGCGGAAAAAGCCATAGGCGCGCTATCCGACCACGGCGTTCGGGCGAATCAAATCAGCGTCGCCACGCTCGGCTCGTCCGATACCGAGGTGACAAGCCAGAGCGCGCACGCGACTACATCGTTTGTGGACAAGGACGGATTTATGGAGGTGCAAACCGAGGACCCGCCCACGCCCACCGACATGAACGCCGCAACCGACGACCGGCGCGGGCAATCGTCCACATCGGGCTTTATTGATTCTCCCATCGCCGCGCAGGGCGAGCGCGGCATCACCACGACCACGGAGGCGGACGCGGCGGCGGGCGCGGGACGCGGCGCCGCCTTCGGGTTGGGTCTCGGGTTAATCGCGGGCGCGGCGGCTCTGACCATTCCCGGGGTTGGGCTGGTGCTTGCCGCAGGGCCGCTGTGGGCGGCCCTCGCCGGACTTGCGGGCGCGACAGCGGCGGGCGCGACGGCGGGCGGCGTCACCGGCTACCTGAAGGATATGGGCGTCCACGATACCGCCGCCGATCGGCACCACGAAGCCCTGCGGGCGGGCGCGACGCTGGTCACCGTTCACATGGACGAAAACGACGACGAGACCGTCCTTGCCGGTTTGCTACGCAAGTACGGCGGCGTGGTCGAGTAATGAAAAATGATGAGACCGTAGACATAGACGAAAACCTTCGCGCCGCAGTCCAAGCCGAAGACATTGAAGGGATGCGACATGCGCTTGACGCGGGCGCTGATCCCAACAAGAAGAACTCAGAAGGGATTGCCGCGCTACACTACGCCGCGCTTTGGGACGATGAACCGATAGGGGTGGCGATGGCAAACCTTCTAATCGAGCGCGGGGCGGACGTTGATTTAGAAGGGGATGAAAAATACTACGAGCGAACGCCGCTTTGTTTGTGCGCCATAGCAAACACCCCGAGTGTAGCCCGTATTCTTTTGGAACACGGCGCAGACATAAACGGCGTCAATTCCGAACAGGAGGCTTTAACACCGTTTCAATGGGCAGTACATCAACGAAAAGTAGAGATGATCCGTTTGCTCGTTGAAAGCGGCGCGGACGTAAATGGTCGCTCCGCTTACGAGTATAATTTGTCGCCGCTCGGTCAAGCGGTAGCGAAAGGCCACATGGCTGTTTTTCGGCTTCTACTGGATTTAGGGGCGAATGTAAGTTATCAGACCGACAACGGCGGCACGGCTTTACACATGGCTTGCGCCTGGTATCAAGAGGAAGCCGTTGCGGAACTGATCGCGCACGGGGCCGATATGAATGCGGTTGATAAAGACGGACAAACGCCACTTATCTCCACGGTTTACGCTGAGATAGACGAGGACGAGGATGACGAGGAGTACCTTGCGAGCAAGCGCGAATACGAGGCGAATGAGCAAGCGAGGATAGAGCGAGGCGATCCGGTTGGGGAAGACGACGAAGACGAGGAGGAATGGGACGAGGACGAATGGCCCAAAAGGCCTACCGATCCGGTTCCGGTTGTGCAACTGCTCCTCGCGCACGGCGCACGTGCGGACGCCGTGAACGCAAAAGGCCGAACGGCGTTAGATTACGCACGGCGGCCCGAGAATGCGGAGTTCAGGGAGCGTCTCGAAGCCTTACTAACCGTGGTCTGATTCGGTTCGCCGACCGTGCCGATTTGCCCCGCGCCGCTTCGCCGTTGTATACTGCTTGCGGGATCGCCGGGCGGGCGTCGCCGCGCCGAACCGAGCGCGCGACGCAACGCTTACGCCCCTTCCCCTTCTTTTGAAAACAATCCGAACGGAAATCGAACCCCCCAATGACCCAAATTTCCTGGCGCGCGTGGACCGACGACGCCTTCGCTGAAGCCAAAGCCGCTAATAAACCCGTTTTGCTGTCGCTTACCGCCGTGTGGTGCCAGTGGTGCCGCACGATGGACGAGCAAACGTACGGCAACGAGGCAATCGCCCAGTATATCAATGACAACTTGATTCCAATCCGGGTGGATTCGGACAAGCGGCCCGATGTCAACGCCCGCTACACCCACGGCGGTTGGCCGACCACGTGCGTTCTCGCGCCCGAAGGCGATCTGATCTGGGGCGGAACGTTTGTCGCGCCCAACGATATGGCGCAACTTTTGCCGCAGGTGTTGAACGAATTTAAGAACAACCCGCAGGGCTTGGCCCAGCATGTCGCCCAGCAACGCGAGCAATTGCAGGCGCAAACCACGGCCCCGCCGCTCGATGCGTCGCTGAATGTCGGCTTCGAGGTCGCCAAGATCGCGATTACCGGGGCGAAGCAAAATTTCGATTTCGCGTTCGGCGGGTTTGGGCGCGAGCAGAAGTTCCCCCATGTCGAGGCGCTGGAGTTGTGTATGGAGCAGTACAGCCGCGCGGTTACGACTGGCGACGAGGCCGAGGCCGCCGACTGCAAGATCATGATTGACAAGACGCTCACGGGCCTTGCGAACGGCGAGATGTGCGATGTGGACGGCGGCTTTTTCCGCTACACGCAAACCCCGGACTGGCGCGAACCGCATTTCGAGAAACTGCTGGACGACAACGCCCTTTTGGCCCGAACGTTCACCCGCGCGTACCAGCTGCTCGGCGACGAGCGATGGAAGACGGCGGCGGAGAAAACGTTTGGCTACCTTGACGGCACGCTCTACAATGCATCTCAGGGGACGTGGGGCGGCTCGCAGGCCGCCGACAACGAGTACTACGCCCAGCCGCTCGCCGAGCGGTCCGAGTGGAACCCGCCGACCGTGGACGGCACGGTTTTGTGCGGCCCGAACGCGCTTGCGGTTCGCGCGTATGTGTCGTGGTGGCAGGCGACCGGCGACGTGTCGTATCTCGCGAAAGCCAAACGCGGCATGGACTTTATCGTGGCGAATTTGCTTAAGCCCGATGGCGCGCTCGACCACTTCTTTACGACCGATGAGGACGCTATCGAGGAGGCGGGACGTGTTCCGACCGGGATGCTGTCCGACGCCGCCGATGTCACGGCGGCCTGTTTGGATCTGTACGAGGCCGGTCAGGGCGTGGACTACCTGATCAATGCCGAGGACATCGCGAACTGGGTGCGCGGTCATCTGGAAGACCCGCGCGGTTCGGCCCTGTTCGATGCGGTGAACCGCCCGGACGCTATCGGGAACCTGAAGTTCGGCACCAAAGATGTGCCGGACAATATGCAGATGGCGGACGCGCTCCTGCGTTTGTTCCTCGCGACCGGCGAAGAGGAACACGCGCGGCTGGCCCAGCGGATCATGCAGGCGTTCCTGCCCGCGATTGGACAATTGGGGTTCTTCGGGTCGGGCTTTGCGCTCGCCGCCGAGCGGGCCGTGTTATCGCCGGTATTGGTGCATATTATCGGGTCGGCGGGCGATCCTCAAACCGACGCCCTGATCGCCGCCGCCCAGAAGCCGTACCGCTACGAGCGCTTTGTCCAGCCGCTTGACCCGTCCGACCCGGACGACGCCGAGCATATCGAAAACCTGGAATACGGCAAACCGACAACCGCGACCGCGTATGTGTCGGTCGCGACCAAGCGGATGGACCCGATCACGGACCCCGCCGCTTTGACGGAAGCCGTTGTGACTGCGGCGTAACGCGTCACGCGGAACGGAACAAGGGTAAAAGCCCAGCGCAACATTTCTTGCGCTGGGCTTTTTGGTTCTGTCGGTTAGCAGGCCCCCTAACCCCCAATGATGGGGGGACAAGAAACAGATAACGGCGACGCTTTTACCTTGCGGCCTAATGGTAAAGCCTGCGCCGAATGGGTTTGTTCTTGTCCCCCCCTTATTGGGGGTTGGGGGGCTTGCTAACCGATAACTGACAAACATTTTGTTCAAAGATCAGCGCGGGACTACCGGAAGGCGGCACGGAACATTACGCGCGTCCCACACTGCTATCTCAGAAGGTTCTCAATGTCACACTCTTTGAAAGCATTGATCCAAAGCCTGCTCGCCGATTGGTGCGACGGCTTATTGCGCCACCAAGTCTATGCGCCCGGCGACGCTGACCAACACGGCGGATTACTCTGCCCGGACTGCGGCTTTATTCATGGGCGTTGCGGCGACGCGCTGTACCCGTTTCTGGCGCGGGCGCGCGAGACCGGCGACGACAAATGGGTCGCAGCAGCGGTTGCGGTGCAGAAATGGTCCGATGTGGTTTCGCGGGACGACGGCTCGTTTGTCAATGATGTGATTGGTAATACATGGAACGGCATCACGGTTTTTGGGGCGATTGCGCTTGCGGAAGCGTTGCATTTGCACGGCGACCTGCTTGATGACGCGGCGCGGGCGCGCTGGACAACCCGCCTGGAACGCGCGGCGCATTGGATTTCCGGCGTGGATTGGGCGGATCATGGCACGATCAATTACCCCATCTCGGCGGCGGCGGCGCTTGCGAGCGCAAGCCGCGTTTTGAGCGATGACGGCCTTCTGCAAATCGCGCGAAAATGGGGACTTTGGGCGCGCGATTACTTCCTACCCGACGGGGTTTTGTTCGGCGAGGGGGCGCGGACGCCAACGACGCGCGGCATGTACGCCGTGGACGCGCTGTACAATCTGGAAGAATCGCTCCCAAACCTCGCCCTGTATGCGGAGATTGCGAACGATACGGAAACGCGGGCGCTTGTTTTGCGGGCGTTTGAAACCCATTTGGATTTCGTTCTTCCCGATGGCTCGTACGATGCGGGCTGGGGTTCGCGCAGTTTCAAATGGACATTATGGGGAAGCCGGACGAGTGACGGAATTGCCGGACTGATGCCGTACGCGCGCTTTGACGACCGTATCGCCGAGGCGGTTTGGCGCAATGTGGAGTATCTGCGCTCCTGCACGTTCGACGGCTTGCTCTACGGCGGACCGCACCTGCGGTCGCACGGTCGCCCGCCATGTATTCATCACACGTTCGCCCACGCCAAAGCGTTGGCATCCGCGCTCGACAGCGGTTACTTCGCAGGCGAACGACGCGACCTGCCCGGCGATACAGCGCGCGGGATATGGAAACGCGAGCCGATTGGCGTCACTTTCGTTTCGCTGGGAGAATGGCGGGCGTCGTTCACGGTTTCCGACGCCCTGTACGGCGCGTGGGGTTCCCACGCGAGCGGCGGGGCGATGACGATGCTTTGGCGCGCGGATACCGGCCCGCTTTGCGTTTCCAGTATGAGCGACTACGTTCGCTTCGAACCGCGCAACATGGCGGAGACGCGTTCGCCTGACGAAGTCGCCGTTTTGACGCCGCGTTTGGAGCAGGGCGCGTTTTCGAGCGCGCTGGACCCTGCGGCGATTGTGGAGGCGAGCGGCAATACGGTTACCGCGCGCGGACGGCTGACCAACGTGGAAAAAGAAACAACGGACGCGTTTGAGTTGACAACGCGCTTCGCCGAAGACGCCGTGCATTTTCACGCCCTGAGCGAGGGCGCGACGTTTGTGTTGCCCGTTGTTTCGCGCGGCGACGAAGTCGTTGAGTGGTCGGACCATCGGGTGACGATACGTAAGGAGCGAGCGTTCGTTGTTTGCGAAACCGAGCAGGTTTTACGGGGCGATGCGACGCGGGTTTTCAATTTCGTTCCGGGTGTGCAGGCCGTGCGCCTTGAAGTCGCCGTACCCACTGGGGGGGTGGACGTCGTTCTGCGGGTCGAGCGATTGCCGTAAGTTGCGCGCTGATCACACGCCGAACCGTGTACGCGCCTCGCGGAGACGCGCGATGCCGTTTTGCAGAAGCGCGCGGTTGTCCGGGCTGTTGAGCCAGGTACTCGCGCCGGACGAGTGCGGAAGCGGGATGTACAAGCGACCGTTCCGCTCGAAGGTTTGCCCTATGAGTTCGGCGAGCGGGTCGCGCGATAAGAACGTTCCAATGGCGAGACCGCCAAAGAGAATGATAACGCGCGGGCGCACCAGATCCAGCTCCTGATCGAGCCACGGGCGGCACAAAGCCTGCTCGGTCCGCGACGGTAGCCGGTCCTTAGAAGAGCCGGGAAGCCTACCAGGGAAGCACTTGGTAATGGCGGCGAGGTAAACCCGCGTTCCGAAATCGTCGGGCGTAAATCCCGCCTCCACAAACCACGAGCGCAACTTTTCGCCCGCCGGTCCCCGGTAGAACGTGTTGGTGACATGGGCGGTCCGCGACGGGGCCTGCCCGATAACCATGTACGGCGCATCCCAATCCCCTTGCGTTAAGGGGCGCGCTTCCGGGATATATCCGGCGACCTCGCATTTTGTACAAGCGCGGATTTCGGTTTGCAAAAGCGGCAGGGCGACACGAGCGGGTTGCGGTGATACTGATTGGTTCATAGATGGGTCAACGCAAAACAAAGCCCCCGCGCCGCAAGAGGTGGGCGCGGGGGCGGACACAAAACCGAAGCGTTACGGTTGAGACGTAGTGGTTGCGACCGGGCCGGGCGGAGTTGCGGTCGCTCCGACAAGGCCGAGATCCACGGCGCGGCGGCGGTAGGCGATCAAGCCGCCGATGCTGTACAGGAGCGTACCGAGCCACACGAACCAGACGAGCGGCTTGGTGGAAACATCCACCATCACGGCTTCGGTTTCGTCGGGCGCGTTCATGGTTTGGAACTGCACGGCGGCGATGTTCTCGCCCGGCGTCGGCGGCACAAACCGGAGCATCACCTGTACGCCTTCCGGGCCGAGAATCGGGTACGGAACCGAGTACAAGCCGCCGGTTTTGCCGTCTTCTTTGAACTGCGGGCGCGCAATCACGCGTTGCCCGTTGTAGTCCACGACCATACCGGCGGTGTACGTAATTTCCGGCACATCCTTCATACCGCTCGGGCCTTTGGTGCGGAGCGTTTCGCGGGCGCGCTCGTCCATCTCGACGCCCAGAAACGTGAACTTGTAGCCGCCCAGATCGCGGGAATCGCCGGGCTTTTGCATGGTGAAGCCGTTGTTCGGGTTGACCACGCCGTTGGCATCAAGGCTTTGCGGGCCGCCGCTGTACGCGATATACAGGTCTCCCCACGGGAAATGCTGGATCGCGGGCGGGTTGGCGAAAAGCGTGTCCTTGTTGTCCCATGCGGCGAAGTAGTAGCGCGGGTTGGCCTCGACCGTTTTGCCCTTGTGTTCGACCAAAATACGGATGGCGTTGTTTTCGCGGTCGTACGGTTGGGTGGTCATTCCCTTGTAGGTCAGGGTGTAGCCGTCCACGATAACCGGCTGGTTTTTGGTCAGGATGACGCGCTCGGTCGTGCGCGTAAACGCGACCAGACAGGCGACGCCCATCAGGGTCAGGCCCGCGCCCATGTGCGCGACATAGCCGCCCACGGTTTTGCGGGTTTCGCGGCGGCGCAGTCGCGGCGCGACCAGCATCAGGTTAGTGACGATGGCGAACGCCGATGTCGCGAAGAGAAGCAACATCCAGGGTTGCCGTCCGCCCGCGAGGAACATCGCGAAGGTCGCCGCAATCGAGGCCGCATAGGCGGGGAACAGGCGACGGAGCGCAAGCGCGCCATCGGTCGCGCGCCACGCAAAGTAGGGCGTCGCCGCCATTGCAAGCGTCAGGATGAGCGCAATCGGATACAGCGATTGGTCATAGAATGGCGCTTCGGCTTTGGCGGCCTTGCCGACCAGTTTGGTTAGAAGCGGAGCCGACATACCGATGGTGACAAGGACGCCCGTGATGCCCAGCAGAACCGATGCAAGGAAGTGACCGAACTCGCGGGTAACGACGCGGCTGTACGCGACCGGTTTCGGAATCTGTTTGAACCGGTAGACGAGCAGGCCCATCGGGATCAGGAGCGAAACCAGCACGCCGCCCAGCATTGCTTTATAGCCGTCCTCGCCGAGCGAGGAAAACGAGTGAACCGAAAAATCACCTAACAGGCCGGTGCGCGTCAGGAACGTGCCGTAGTTCATCGCGATAAACGGCACGGCGGCAAGGAAAAAGTTCGTGACCTTGAAACCGCCATTGGAGCGCTGGATGGGGATACCGTGGAGGAGCGCGGTCAGGAACAGCCACGGTACGAGCGACGAGTTCTCGACCGGGTCCCAGCCCCAGAAGCCGCCCCAACCCAGCGTTTCGTACGCCCAGTAGCCGCCGAGCGACAAACCGAAGCCGAGCGTGGCGAACGAGAAAAGCGTCCACGACATGGCGGATTTGGCCCAGCCATCCCAGTCGCGGTACACGAGACCATAAACCGCCCAGACCCACGGGATAACCGTGGATGCGAACCCTAAGAACAAAATCGGCGGGTGGATGACCATCCACGGGTTTTCGAGGAGCGGGTTGAGGCCGCGTCCATCGGCGGGAACCGGGCCGGGGCCGAGCGCGAACGGACATTTGAGCAAGAGCAAGCCGAGCAGATAGATCTGCGCAATGCCGAACACGGGCCACACGCGCGATGTTTTATCGCCGGACCGGAACGCGAGAATTGCGCCCAAAACCGATGTCCAGAACGTCCAGAGGAGGATCGAGCCTTCCTGCCCGCCCCAGAACGCGGCGAACAGGTACTTGGCGGCGGAGCGTTTGGCGGAATATTCGGCGACATACGCCACCTGGAACTCGTGGTTCGCGATCAGCCACATCAGGAACAGCGACGCGAACGCGACCCCGCCCGTTGCGGTAAGCGCGGACAGTCGTCCCCACTGAAGCAGGCGGGCGTCGCCGCCGCTCGCGCCGTGTCCGCGCCGCGA
>CAXUMS010000135.1:0-13723 GCA_964252165.1 uncultured Armatimonadaceae bacterium | reverse complement strand
TGAGCGCACCCACAAACCGAAACGCACAAACCAAACGACAAACCAAACCTACTTGCGAGGCATTGCGGGCGCTTTTTCGGCGAGGGCTTGTTCTATGGGGGCGACGACATCGGGGGTGAGGGGGTCTTTACCGGCGGGGAAGCGCGCAATCACCTTGCCATTTCTGCCGACCAGGAATTTGGCGAAGTTCCACTCGATAGGACCACTGAACGAGCCGTTCGTGTTTTTGTCCGTAAGGTACGCGTAAAGCGGCGCTTGATTTGCGCCCGGCGCGACGCTCACCTTATCAAAAAGATCAAAGGTCGTTTTGTACTTGGACGTGCAAAACTCTTTGATCTCGTTGTTTTTTCCCGGCTCCTGCCCGCCGAAGTTATTGGCGGGGAACGCGAGGATGCGAAGGCCCTTGCTTTTGTATTTCTGGTACAGCGTTTCGAGCGATGCGTACTGCGGCGTGTTGCCGCACAGCGAGGCGGTGTTGACGATGAGAACAACGTCGCCTTTGTATTTCGCGAGGGCGACCTCTTTGCCATCAATATCGCGCACCGTGAAGTCAAGCGCGCTTTTCGGCTCTTTTGGGGCGGCGGGACCCGCCGCGACCGCCATATCCGGGCGGATGAGAAGCAAACGGGCGGCCTGAACCGCCGCAACCACACCTACCGCGGCGACACCCGCCGCAGCCACTGTCCATATCTTTTGCATAGCGCTCTTTCTCTGAGGAGGACCGATGCGGCTTGTGCGTCAGGGCGACGCCGCTCACCAACTTGTTCTGTTCATAGTATAACGCTCCCGCCCGGTTTTTGTGCGGGGGCGGCGTTCCGTTTTCAAGAACGCCGACGCGGTACAGATTGTGACGCAATGCAAGCGGCTTTTGTTCGGTCGGCGCTGTTTGAAAAGCGGACGATTGCGCTCGTACCCGGCGGCTTTGATGCGCACGGTTGTTTTTGGCGGAGTTGTTACGTATACTGCAAAAATCGGAAGTTTGGATAGGAGACCTGGTTGAGCGGCAAACGTATAACTCTTAGCGATATAGCGCGCCGCGCGGAAACCAGCGCAATGGCCGTGTCGGTAGCGCTGAACGGCGCTCGCTCGAACACGCGCGTTTCCGATGCGACGCGTCGCCGTACCACCGAGATCGCCGCTCACCTCAACTATTCGCCGAACGCGATGGCGCAGGGTCTGAAGCGCAGGCGCACCAGAACCGTCGGCGTTTTGTTCAACTGGGCGGGTTCTCACGCGATCCACGATCTTTACTCGGCGGCGGCGCTTGACGGCGTTGTGAAGGGCGCGGCGGGCTACCATGTTCTTCTTTACACGACATCATGGAAAAACGCCGCGGAATCGTCGGCCTCGTTTTCCGACCGACGCACTGATGGCGTCATTGTGGTCGCGTTCCGGCGAGCGGGGACGCCCGCCGCATGGATTTCGCTCAAGAACTATCCCGGTCAGCATCCCATTTTGACATCGGACGCGTGGAACACGATCAAGATTGGGCGGGGAAGCAGCAAGGAACCCAGTACGGCCCCGGCTCTGGCATACCTTGAGGTGCGCGGTTTACACATCCGGGGCAATGCCGAATCCGTACAGGAAAAACCCCCAGACCTTATTGACAAAGTGGACCCGCTGACCAATGGAAACGGCATCAGCGGAAGCGGCGGCGACGAGGTCAACAAGCCGCACCATCTGCGCTTCGCCGATAACCTGATCGAATACTGTTGCGGCGGGGGCGTCGGAACCGGCGATTGCGACGGGGTGACTATCGAGAACAACACGGTCTGCAACAACTGCTGGTGGGTGATCTACGCAACGTCGGGTATTGGTCTTCTCGGAACCCAAAATTTCGACGCGACCGACAACGTTTACAAATCGCTCCGGGGATGCAGGGTAGACATTATCAACAACACCGCCTACTACAATGGCGCGTCGCCCGAACTCAACTGGGGCCAGATGTTCGTTCAAGAAAGCGATGATATGCATGTTGTCAACAATATCCTGGTGTCCCGGCCCGGTCAGCCCATCAACTCGGTCGGTTCCGGAGGTGACGACCAAAACAGCACGAACGTCGTCCGCGCGAGCAACATCTACTTTGGCGGCCTCGCCCCGAAACTCACGGGCGCCAATGATGTGATCGCCGACCCGCTGTTTGTCAACCTGTCCACGGACTTCAAAACCGCTGATTTTCACCTTCGCGCGAACAGTCCGGCGATCCGCGCGGGGGCGCGCCTGCCGGTGACGCCGTTTCTTGACCTCGATGGCAAGCCGCGTCCCGTGGCTACTTCGCCGGACCGGGGGGCGTATCAGTATGGGCGCTGAGACACGTAGCGCGCCGCGCGTTTTGCTGTGTTCCGCCTGGCAGGCCGTGAACATCGGCGACATCGCGCACACGCCCGGAGCGCTCGCTCTGCTTGCCGAGTATCTGCCCGAGGCCGACGTGACGCTTTGGGCGTACACACCCGTTCCCGCCGATGCTGAAGCGATGATACGCCAAAAGTTTCCGCGCCTTCGCATCGTGTACGGGACCGTTTCCCCAAGCGGCGAGGCGTCGAACAGCGAACTTACTGTTGCGATGGACGCATCGGATTTTCTGCTCCACGGCTCCGGTCCGGCGATGCTCGCGTGGAAGGAGGCGGAAGGCTTCGCGCGTCGGACGGGACGCCCCTTCGGCGTCTATGGAGTGACGTACGGCTTGTACGGCATTCCCGAAAAGGAAACCCTGAGCCGGGCGCGCTTCGCCTATTTCCGCGATTCCGTGTCACTCAAAGCCGCGCAGAACGACGGCGTCCGTGCGCCCGTTACGGGCCTCGCGCCGGATGTCGCGTTCGCCTATAACCTGCGCGACGACACGAAAGCCGACGCGTTTTTGCGCGCAAGCGACCTTGAAACCGGTCGGTTCTTGTGCTGTATCTCGCGCCTGCGGAACACGCCGTTCTGGGAAATCCCCGCCAAGCATACGCCGCTTGACCCGGTCAAACACGCCCGCAACGAGGCGATGAAAGAACACGATCACCGCCCGCTCCTTGACGCCATTATCGCCGTCGCGCGTCAAACCGCGATGAAGGTTTTGCTTTGCCCGGAAGACGAAACGCAAATCCGCGTGATAAAGGAAAACCTGCTGGACCGTCTTCCCGGCGACATTCGGACGCGCGTCGTGTACCGGGACCGCTTCTGGCTCCCGGATGAGGCGCTGGGCGTGTACGCGCGCTCGGCGGGCTTGTTCGGAAGCGAAATGCATTCGCCCGTGATGTGTGTCGGAAACGGGATCCCGGCCCTTGTTTGCCGCTGGGCGGAGCAAAGCAACAAGGGAATTATGTGGCGCGATATTGGGCTTGGCGACTGGCTCTTCGATCTCGATCACGAGGACGAGTTGCGGCGTGTCCCGGACACGGTTCTCGCGCTCGCGCAAGCCCCCGACAAGGCAAAGGCTCGCGCCGTAAAGGCCCGCGATTTCGTCCGCAATCGGTTCGCGGAAACAATGGCGGTGGTGCGCCGCGAGGTATTGGCGGCGCACGCGGCGCGGGTAGCGGGTTGACGACGTTAAGCGGCCCCCTAAGCCCCAAAAAGGGGGGGGACAAGAGCCTATCGCCACAGGCTGATGCGGTTTGAGATCAGAGTGAAGGCGTAGCGCTTGGCCTTTCTTGTCCCCCGTTATTGGGGGTTCGGGGGCCGCTTAACACGGCGCTCGTTTAGCCCATCTGCCGCGCCAAACGTTGCCGGAACTCCGTCGGGGTGACGCCGACCTCGCGCTTGAAGTTGCGGCTGAAAACCGTGAGCGAGGCGAAGCCGGTCGCGCGGGCGATTTCGCCCAAGTTACGCTCCGTAGTCGTCAAAAGGTTCTGTGCGTCGGAAACGCGCAACCGACGCCCGTACTCGGACAACGTCATGCCGGTAACCTTCTTGAACAAACGGGCCGTGTATTCTTCGGTCAGCCCGACATGGTCCGCAACCTCGGCAAGGCGCGGTTGCCGGTTCCGATGCCCGCGAATATAATCCTTGATCTTGCCGACATGGAACTCCGGCGCGGGCGTTTCGCTTTCGAGCGCCAAAGACGTCATAATTCGCTCGGTAAGTTTCCGATATAAAAGAACGATCAAACCGGCGCAAAGGCTGTGAACGCGCAAACGGTAGCCGGGCGCGCCAAGGCGGGCTTCGTCGCGAAGGTGCGTCAGGGTTTCCTGAAAAACGGCGTCGTGGACGGTTCCGCCACGCACATACCGGATCTCCCGCAGGCACGCTTCCGCCATTGATACGAGGTCAAGCGGGACATCCCGTACGCCCGGAGCGTCAGGGGAATCCGCTGGTCGGGGGAGCGGTTTGCCAGACCCGCTATGCGGCGCGAGCGAAAGAAGCGGCAGTTGTTCGGGATCGAACGACAAGCGGATGACATGCAGGCGGCTTGCGCTGCCCGGCTCAAGGCCGTGATACCGTTGCTCACAGCGGTGCGGCAGGGCGAGAACATCGCCCGCGCGCAGGCGGACGTCGGCCCCCGCCCCCCGGGCGCCGACGACCTGATGGCGGCATTCCCCGCTGAGAACAAATAGGATCTTTCGGGCGCGATTTTGAACCGGCAAAAAGCCCTGCGCGGGCGCTAAAACAACCTGTTCGTGAACGACCTGGAACGGCGGCCCGAAGTTTTCCACAAGATTGATCGAGTAACCCATAGCCTGAGGTCAATCTGCGTCGCATCATATCATTCGGCGTCGCGCGATTACGCCCAGAATAATCTTATAATACATCAATAAACGTCGCTGTTCTCACCGGGCGTCCGCGCCCGTCTTTTTTGATGCGTAAGGAGCCTAACCATGACGGTTACAAAAAGCCCGGACCCCGTTCTTGAAATCCCCATCATTGACTGTGATATTCACCCCACTGCGGATAAAATTCCGGTAGGGCCGTACATCCCCGCCGCGTATCAGGAAGCGATGCGGCAGGGGCTGGGCGGGCAACCCGGTCAAGGCTACGCCAACCCGTTTGGCGTTCAGCGCCGCGACGCCGCCTGCGACGATCCGGTTCAAGCCGCCTCCGACCTGTTCGACCGCTACGGCATCGTGAACGGCGTTCTTCAGCCGCCCGGCATCAGCGTCAGCCTTACCACCAATATTGATGTCGGCTCGGCCAAAGCGCGGGCGTGGAATGACTGGCAGATCGCCGAATGGCTTTCCGTGGATGACCGATTCCTCGGCTCGATCTGCGTCAACATGAACGACCCCGTAGCGGCGGCGGCGGAAATTCGCCGGGCGAAAGCCTCACACCCGCGCATGGCTCAGATTATCGTGAGCGGCGAGAGTTTCGACTTGTACGGACACCGCCGCTACTTCCCTATCTATGAGGTTTGCGCCGAACTCAACCTGCCGTTCGCCCTGCATCCGGGCGCCGAGGGCGCGCTGAGTTCGTCCACACCGGTGGGTCGTCCGTCCAACTACTTCGAGTGGCACAGCGGTATCCCGATTACCTTTCAGGCGCACCTGATCAGCATGGTCACCGAGGGCGTCTTTGAGCATTTTCCCAACCTGAAACTCGTGCTGGTGGAAGGCGGGATCGCGTGGCTCGCGCATACGATGTGGCGTTTGGACAAGAACTTCAAGGCCCTGCGTAGTTTGACGCCGTGGTTGAAGCGGACGCCGTCCGAGTACATTCTGGACCACGTTCGCCTGACCACGCAACCGCTCGAAGAGCCGGACGACCCGCGTCACCTGCTCCAAATGTTCGATATGATCCATGCCGAGCGGACGGTGTGTTTCGCATCCGATTTTCCGCACTGGGATTTCGATGACCCGCGGCGCGTTTTCCCCAAGTCAATGGATCCCGTCCTGCGCCGCCGCGTGTTCTATGATAACGCCGCCGAACTATACGGTCTACCGTCGCTTGAGGAAACCCAGCGCCGAATGCGGAGCAAGGAGTAAACCCGTGGAGCAACCCCCAGCCCAAACGCCAATCACAGCGACAAGCCCCGGCGCGGATATAAAACTCGACGGCTACGGCTCGGAGAATGCCGCCCTCGACCATGCGTTTCGCATCATAGACGAGGCCAAGCCGCCCAAAGCGCGGCATCGCGGGAAAATCGTGGTGTGCGCCGCCACCGACTTGCCGCCCGGCGGAAAGCGGGTCGTGGATGACCCGCAGAGCGGTTTATCTTTGGGCGTTTTCAATGTGGATGGCGAGTTTTACGCGATCAAAAACGTTTGCCCGCATCAGGGCGCGCCGCTCTGCCTCGGCCATATGCACGCGACGCACCGACCGGGCAGCGTGTTCGAGTTCCGACCCGACCTGTCGGGGCGCATCATTCGTTGCCCGTGGCACGGTTGGGAGTTCGATGTGGTGACCGGCAAAGCGTTGTACGACGCATCGAGCCGGGTTGCGTCGTATTCGTGCGCCGTGGACGAAAACGGGGATGTCGTGGTGGAAATCTAACGAGGTTCCGCGCCCGTCCGAGGACGTGGAAGTTGCGCGCCGCGCACATGCGTTCGCCGAGCGAATGGGCGTTCCGCTCCCCGTGCTGAACGCGCAATATATTCTGCGCGACAATCGCGTTTCCACGGTTCTTTTCGGCGCGGGTTCGGCGCAGGAGATCGAGGAAGATGTCGCCTCGGTGACGGCCCCGCCCCTGCCCGCATCGGTTTGGGACGCGCTCGCCGCCGAGCAGGATATAGGATAACGCACCGCGCGCGTTGAAATATCTCCGGTAGCCGCGCATTCGCTTTTCGCGGAAACCGGAGATATTTTTTTGAATACGCTTATTGTCAATGCGGACCGCGTGGGCGCAACTATTTCGCGCCACATCTACGGGCATTTCGCCGAGCATCTGGGCCGGTGCATTTATGAGGGAATCTGGGTCGGGGAAGACTCCCCAATCCCCCATACGCGCGGCATCCGCAACGATGTTGTCGCCGCCCTCCAGGCCATTGCAATCCCCAATCTGCGCTGGCCCGGCGGTTGTTTCGCGGACACATACCACTGGAAGGACGGTATCGGACCGCGCCCGGCGCGCCCCGGCATGATCAATGTCCATTGGGGCGGCACGGTCGAAAACAACCACTTCGGGACACACGAGTTTCTCGATCTGTGCGAGATGCTCCCCTGTGAGCCGTATATCTGCGGCAATGTCGGGAGCGGCACGGTTCAGGAAATGGCGGAATGGATCGAGTATCTGACCATGTCCGGCAAAAGCCCGCAGTCCGATGCGCGCCGCGCCAACGGACGTGAGGAGCCGTGGCCGATCAAGTACTGGGCGGTCGGAAACGAAAACTGGGGGTGCGGCGGCGACATGACCGCGCTTCAGTACGCGTGGGAATACCGAAAATATCAGGGCTACTGCCGCACATTTGGCGACAAAAAATTGTACAAAATCGCGTGCGGATTCGATGATGCGTGGAACGAGATCGTGGTTCGCGAAGCGCACTCAAAGATGGACGGCCTCAGCATCCATCATTACACTATTCCGGGAACCTGGGAAGCCAAAGGCTCCGCGACCGATTTTACGTCGGACGGGTGGTTTACCACGATGCGGAAAGCGCGCGATATGGAGCGCATCTTGCAAAAAACCGACGCCATCCTGACCCGCCACGACCCGGAAAAGCGCATCGGGATTATCGTGGACGAATGGGGAACGTGGTTCGATGTGGAGCCGGGAACCAACCCGGGCTTTTTGTACCAGCAAAACACCCTGCGCGACGCCCTTGTCGCGGGCCTGACATTCCATATCTTCCACGATCACGCCGACCGCGTGCATATGGCCAATATCGCGCAAACCGTCAATGTCCTTCAGGCGATGATTTTAACCGATGGCCCGCGCATGGTTTTGACGCCGACCTACCATGTTTTCGAGATGTTCCGTGTTCACCAGAACGCCGTGCGCGTGGACACGGCGTTGACCTCGGACTTGTACACGGTCGGCGATACGTCGCTACCGCAGATTAGCGCGTCCGCCTCGCGCGATGCGTCCGGCGTTTTACACCTATCGCTGTGCAACCTCAGCCCCGACTCCCCCGCCGAGATCGTTTGCGAGTTGCGCGGCTTGGCGCAAACCGACAAGGCGTCATCCGTTACCGGTCGCGTTCTGACCGCGTCCCTGTCCAACGCGCACAACACGTTTGATGCCCCGGACGCCATAAAGCCGGAAGCGTTTACGGCGTTCCGTCTGGATGGAACCGCAATTACCGCGACGCTTCCCACGCAATCGGTAACGGTTCTCGCGGTCGGCTGACGCTGAGGCGATTTTGCCCAGCGCGTTGGGTAAACTTTGTTTTTCTCCTGCGCAACGCTTTGCACGTTTTTGGATGCGGCGCGAGATCAAGAATTTGAAGAAGTGGAACGAGAAAAGTTATGGCGGTTGCTGAGGTTCGTATCGGGCTTATCGGGTATGGCGGGATGGGTAGCGGGCATGTCGCTTACCTATCCAAAGGCGAGGTTCCGGGCGGGCGACTGGTCGCCGTCGCGGATTCATCGCCGGATGCGCTCACGCGGGCGAAAGCCGCATTAGGCGACAGCGTACAATTCTTCGAGTCCGCAGACGCCCTGATGGCGTCCGGAACCGTGGACGCGGTGATTGTCGCGACGCCGCACTATTTCCACCCGCCGCTTGCCATCGCTGCGCTTAAAAGCGGCCTTCACGTGCTTGTCGAGAAGCCCGCCGGGGTGTATGCGCGTCAGGTGCGCGAAATGAACGAAGCCGCCGCGCGAACGCCGGATAAAGTTTTCGGCATCATGTTCAATCAGCGCACGCGTCCCGTTCATCAGCGAGCGAAAAAGTTCGTAGAGTCCGGCGAACTCGGCGAATTGCGACGAACGCAGTACATTATCACCAACTGGTTCCGCTCGCAGGCGTACTACGATTCGGGCGGCTGGCGCGCAACGTGGGCGGGCGAGGGCGGCGGCGTTCTGGTCAACCAATGCCCGCACAATCTGGATCTGTGGCAGTGGATTTGCGGGATGCCGTCCCGCGTTCGCGCGTTCGCGGGTTTTGGCAAGCATCACCATATCGAGGTCGAGGACGATGTGACCGCGTATGTCGAGTACCCGAACGGCGCCAACGGCGTTTTCATCACCACGACCGGTGAGGCCCCCGGCGTGAACTCGCTCGAAGTTATCGGGGATCGGGGTCGCCTCCGCATGGAGGACGACAAACTCACGTTTTGGCGAACCGACCAATCCGTACGCGCGTTCTTGCAAACCAGCCAGGAAGGGTTCACACAGCCCGAAGTATGGCGGTGCGAAATTCCGGTTCCCAAAGGCGACCCCGCCGAGCATCGCGTCATCACGCGCAATTGGGTTGGGGCGATTCAAGGCGGCAAGCCGCTTCTCGCCTCCGGCTCCGAGGGCATCCACGGCGTCCAACTCGCCAACGCCATGCTTTTATCCGCCTGGACGGATGATTGGGCGAGCCTTCCCACCGACGAGGACCGGTTCTACGAACTATTGCAGGAGAAAGTTCGCTCGTCCACGTTTGAAAAGAAAGCGTCGGGCGGGCCGCTGAACTTCACCGGCACATTTTAGAAATTAGTGAACGTCGGTTTTAGCCCGCGTTCACTAAACCGAACTTACGTCCTGGAACAAAACGCCCTCCTTCGTTACCTGTTAAACATAACGAAGGAGGGCGTTTTTTGTTGTACAATGCGCGCCGCGCTACACCAAATGAAGCGGCGACGGTGCGGGCGCATGAGACTCGGGCGACAGCAACGCCTCCTCGGTCTCGTCGTCGTTGACGGGTTCGGATACCAGAACCAGCGTCGGACGACCCATCGCTTGGGGAAGCGAAGCGGCGACGGGCGCAAGCGCCGCATTGCCAAAGGTGCGCGCGCGGTCCCCGCTGGTTAGGAGCGGAGCGGCGAGAACTGCGGCATCGGTCGCGGTCGGCGGCGCGCTTGCCGGGGCGTGAGTGTCGGCGAGACGCCCCAATTTGCGCTCGGTTTTATCGCGGTACATCAGTTGGTCCGCAACCGATAACAGCGTTGGCACATCGCCGCCGTCATGGGGAAAGCAAGCGTAGCCGATACTGACGCCGAGCCGTAGAACGCCCAGTTTCGGATGGTTCAAGCCCGGATCGTAGCCGACAACCGCGTTCTGGATTTTCTCCGCGACCTCGCGCGCCTCGATTGCGCCCGCGTCATCGAGAACAATCAGGAACTCGTCGCCGCCGTAGCGGGCCACAATATCTTTCTTCCAAACACAGTCACGCAAAATCTGGGCAAGGTCTTTCAAAACCTGATCGCCCTTTAGGTGACCGAAGTTATCGTTGATAGGCTTGAAACTATCCAGGTCCAAGCAGAGCAGGGCGAACGGGCGCGGGTTTACCTGTTCCGCGCTGGCGCGGCACCGCTCCTGCACGCTCTCGGTCAGATGCCGCGAGTTGGCAAGGCCGGTCAGCGCGTCCGTCATCGCCGATGAGCGCGTCCGGTCAAAGAGAAGGCCATTGTACAGGGCCATCGCGGCGCGCTCGGCGATCATTTCCAGCAACTGCTGATCGTGCGCTCCGAACGCATCGGCGTCCGGGTGGTACAGATTGATCGTTCCCAGCACTTCCTGCTGGTGAATAATCGGCGCGATGACCGCCGCCCGCAACTCTTCAAACGGCGTTGTCTGAATCGAGCGCGGCATAATGTCCTCGGGGTCGAAAACGCCCCGGTAGGTCACTCGCTTGCGCGCGACCTGAACCGACTGGCTGTCCACATTGTTGGTTTGACTGTTCTCGAAGAACTCGTGGTTGACGCCTATAGCGGCCCGAACCCGCAGGCGCGTGACCAAATCGCCTTCCTGCCCGTTGTCGTCGCGGAGCAGGAACACGCAGGCTGTGCCGGGGGGGTGGATCGCGGCAAGCTTGCGCGCGAGAATTTCAATCGTTTCCTGCAAGCCCAAACTCGATGACAGCGTTTGCGAAACTTCATACAGCGCCCATAGCTCGGACGACGCGCGCTGAATATCGCGAGCGGCTTTATGGGCTTTGGGCGTTAGAACCGGCGCGTTGTTCACGCCGCTGACGGTTCCGCTTGGGGGCGCAAGCGCGGCGTTGCCGTTGTGGTTGTCCGCTCCGGGCGTTGCCCCCGCGACCCCGCCGGGAACAAAACCGACGGCCTCGTTTTCGGCGGCCTGAACCGAAGCGGCCTGCTGTTCCTCGGAGGATAAAAGCGGCCCGCAGCCTTCCGCCGCCATTTGCGCCACAACCTCATCAATCACGCCGAGAAAAGCGTCCACGACCTGGGGGTCAAAGTGTTTGCCTGCGTCGTCGCGGATCGTGTTGCACGCCTTCTCGTGATTCCAGGCGTTGCGGTACGAGCGGTTCGACGTGAGGGCGTCGTATACATCGGCGACGGCTAAGATGCGGCCTTGCAGGGGAATATCCTCGCCCTTTAAACCCTCGGGATAACCGGACCCATCCCATTTTTCGTGGTGGTACTTGACGCCGGGCAGAACCGGCCACGGGAACGTGACGGAATCGAGAATGTCCGCCCCGATACGCGGATGCTCTTTGATTTTGGCGAATTCTTCGTCCGTCAGCTTACCGGGCTTGAGCAAAACGTACTCTGGGACGCCGAGTTTCCCGATGTCGTGCAACAGGGCCGAGGTTTCGATGGCTGTGAGATCATCGCCTTTCAAGCCGTATTTCCCCGCGACCGCAACCGCGTAGCGTTGGACCCGGGTAACGTGCTGGTGGGTGTAGCGGTCTTTGGCGTCAATAGCGAGCGCGAGCGAATTGATAATGCCGAAGTAGGAATCCGCGAGCTTCTGCGTGCGCTCGGCAAGCTTCTGCGTGCGCTCGGCAAGTTGGGTCGCACGGTCCGTGTCGCGCTTGTACGCCATATACGTCACAATGGCGACCGGAACCGTGCAAAGCATAGACAATGCTAATTGATCGCCCAGTACGATGCTGAAGAATGTGGATAGGAATGCGCCCAGGAAAAAGCCCAGGAACGTTCCTAAAAACGATTCGTTCCAAACATCCCAGGCGCGCTTGCCTGTGCATAAGGCCAAGACGGTGGCGACCATTCCGGTGTTGCCGAAAAAGAACAACAGCGTCGTGAGAATCAGGGCGGGTAAGGACTGAGCGGATTTGATGGCGAGCGTGCCGTGGTTCAACACCAAGAACAAAAGCGACGCGCAGGTGGTCGCGGAAAGATTGACGGCGACATTGAAGAACAGTTGAAACCACGGGTGACGCTTGACGTGGAACCAAGCGCCTAATGACGAGAGCCAACCGCCTTCACTTTGACTTGCGTCCTCTTTTCCAAACTTGAACAAGCACGAACTCAGCGTGGAAATAAGCCCAACGCCGACCGCGCCCACCGGTCCGAAACGAAGCAGTGCGGTGAAGATGATCGCGAAACCAAGCGAGATAGAACCGGCATCATCGTTGTCTTTGCGGCGGACAACATGGATTTTGTGGCCGCTCGCTAAAATGGAGAACACGGCGAAAAGGGCGACCTCAAACGAAAACTGAACCGGCGTCATGCGGTGCGTCAGGTGAAGCAGGCGCAACGGCCCTGCAAGGAAAGCGAGCGCGAGAGCCGCCGCCCCGCCGAGGCAGTACGTGAAAATTACAAATGCACGGGCCTTTGCCGGAAGATTTTTCATACCGAGTAATCACGCGGATTTCTACAATCGCTCAAAATTCTTTAAGACTATTGCGGACAATTACGGACGATTGCGCCCGTAGCGCCTCGCAGGCCCACTGATGCAAACAGAACGTACGACTCAAACCAATAGCGTTCGTCGCCCTGTGATAAATCATCGGCAGAAACGCCGACGATTCTCACCCACGCACTCACTGCTCCCTGAGCCAATCCGAGAATGCAAATGACACGCCAAACTAAAGAATGATGCCATAGGCGGCCCGTGTTTTTACCATAAAAGTTCCGGCGGGCGAACGACGATTAGTTGCGTCTTCCGTGTCTGCTGTCTGCGTTCGCGCTTCGCCGGGTACAAACGAGAGGGCGTGTTTCACAAAAGCCCACAGGAGAACGATGTGACCAAGATCACCGCTGTATTGGTGGATGTGGACGGGACGCTGGTGGACACCAACGACGCCCATACGCGCGCCTGGGTTGAGGCGTTTGCGGAGAACGGATTTACTATTCCCTACGAGAAAGTGCGCCCGCTCATGGGTATGGGGGCGGATCAACTCTTGCCGCGCCTTGTTTCGGTGGAAAAAGAAAGCGAGACCGGAAAGCGCCTCGGGGACGCTTGGCTTCGCATTTTTCGCGACAACTACTTGCCCGATATCAAAGCCCTGCCCGGAGCCGCTGACCTGCTCCGCGCGCTCCATGAACGCGGCCTGACGATTATCGCGGCAAGTTCCGGCGAAACCGAACTCGCAGACGCGTTGCTGGAGCGGGCCGGGGCGACCCCGTTCCTCACCGACCGCGCCGCCGGAGGCGATGCGGACCGTTCCAAACCCGCGCCCGATATTGTTCGGGTAGCGCTTGAGAAAAGCGGCGCGCCCGCAAACGCGACTTTAATGCTGGGCGACACCCCGTACGACATCGAGGCCGCGCGCCCGGTCGGCGTGGGCGTGATCGCGTTCCGCTCCGGCGGCTTCCCCGACGAAGCCCTCTCCGGCGCGCTCGCCCTCTACGATGACCCCGCAGATCTCCTCGCCCACCTCGACACATCCCCGTTAAACTCTATCGCCTGAGATTGTTCTTCGTTCGCGTGTACGTGTTGTCGTAGCCGTCTACTTAACGTAAGTCTAAATCGCTCAAGCCGCGCGGCTCCCCTTCAGGCCAGGGGAGGCCCCAAC
>CAXUMS010000134.1:0-14028 GCA_964252165.1 uncultured Armatimonadaceae bacterium | reverse complement strand
CTCCGCTTCCCGCTTCAGCGGGATTGAGGCGCCGCGCCGCTTAGCGAGAGGGCTTCAGCCCCTCGTGATTAAGCCGCGCGGTAAGCGGTACGGTTGTTAATCCACGCCCGACGCCGTCAACCGCCGCTCGGTTTCCGCAACCAGCGCCGCCGCCGCCGCTTCGGGTGGGCCGTCCAGGGTGCAGCCGGATGCGAGGCGATGCCCGCCGCCGCCGAAGTGAGCGGCGACAAGGGAAACATCGAACGGGTTACGGGAGCGAAGCGAAACGCGCAGTTTACCCGACGGCATTTCGCGCAGGAACAAGGCGATGTCGCTTCCTTGCACGGCCCTTAAAGCGCCGACAACGCCCTCGGTCGCCTCGTCGGTCGCCCCAAACTCGGCGAAGTCGGTCTGCGTGACGTAGGACCAAACGATCAGGCCGTCCCCGGAGCGTTGCATACGGTCCAGGGCGCGGCCCAGCAGTTTTTGCCCGCCCCACAGTTTGTTCTCGAACACGGATTCCGCGATTACCGTGGGCGTTCCGCCCAGGCGGATCATCTCGCCCGCCAACGCCATTGTGCGCGGGGTGACATTCATAAACCGGAACGAGCCGGTGTCGGTTATCAGGGCGCACAGCAAATTTTGCGCGACGGAGAACGGGAGCGACACGCCCAGATTGACCAGCAAATCGTAGACGATCTCCGCCGTCGCCGCCGCGCCCCCATCCAAAAGGCGGATTTGCCCGAAAACGCCGCCGGTGACATGATGGTCTATATCCATCAAAACCGGAGCGGCTTCCGCGACCGCGCGGGCGTTGTCGCCGATCCGTGACAGGTCGCCCGCATCAAGAACGATGGCGAGGTCGAAATCGCGACGCTCGGTTTCGGTTTGGAGTTTTTCCGTTCCGGGCAGGAACGCGAGCGAGGCGGGTACGCCGTCCCGCGACAGGCACGTGACGGTTTTGCCCAACTCGGCCAGCCCAAACGCGAGCGCAAGAAGCGACCCCAAGCAGTCGCCGTCCGGGTTGATGTGGCACGCGAGAACGATATTTTGGGCGTCCCAGATCGCCTGAACCGCCTCGTCCATTTGCTCGCGCACATACGGCGGAACCCGAATCGGCGTGGTCCACGCCGCCCCGCGCCCATCGGTTCCGGTTTCAGTCGTCGCCGCGTCAGTTTGGCTCACGGGGTCATTCCTTTGCGCGGCCTGCGTGGTCGTCCGCCGCGTTCTCTTCGTCCGCTACCGCGTCTTCCTCGCCGAATGTGTCGTCCTCGTCGTCCGCCATTTCATCCTCGTCGGCTAACACATCGTCGTCCTCACCGTCTAATTCGTTGTCCTCGTCGGTTGCATTCGGCGACGCGGAGGCGACCAGCGATGCGGTCGTGTCGGCAGGGACGCCGCCCGCTATATCGTCGTCGTCGCCCTTGTAAACGGCGTTTTTGCCTGCGCCGGTCGCCTCGGCGAGATCGTGGTTTGCGGTCATCGCGCGGCCTTCCTCGGCGAGCAGATCGTACATACGGATGCCCTTCTCGATCCCGGTATCCAAACGAAAAACCAGAACCGGAACCGTCCGCAAGTCCATCGTGCGCCCCAGAATGCCGCGAAGATAGCCCGCCGCGCCTTGTAGCGCCTTGATCCCCGCCGCTTTTTCCGCGTCATCGCCCAGCACGGACGATACGAAAACCTTCGCGACCGAGAAATCCCGCGCAACCTCGACCGACGTGATCGTCACGAGCGCAAGGCGCGGGTCGCGCATTTCTTTTTGCAAAATCTCAGCGAGTTCGCGCTTCATCATTTCGCTGACGCGCGCTTGTCGTAATGTTGGCATATAGTTCCCCTTCGGGGAGCCAGAGAGTTAGGAGCAAGAAAGCGAGAAAGTCAGAACCTGACGGGTAGCGATAGGTTCTATGTCGTCCGTCAGGTTCTGACTTTCTCGCTTTCTTGCTCCTAACTCTCTGGCTTCTTAGATGAATTCCGTCTCGTAATCGTCGAGCGTGACGCGCCAGTCGTCCTCGACATGGTCCACGACTTTGGATAAAACCTGATTGGCGAACTTGTGGTCGTTCGAGACCACCACCACGCCGATTGTCGCGCGCCGCCAGATGTCGAGGTTGTCCACCTCGGCGACCGACACGTTGAACTTGTTCCGCAGGTGCGCGGTGACACTCCGAATCGCCTGCCGCTTATCCTTGAGTGAGTCCGCCCCGTCAATGGATAGGTGCAACGTCAAAACGCCGATATGCATTTTGTTAGAAAGCCAGAAAGTTGATAGCAAGAAAGTTGATAGTCAGAAGAAGCGGTTCCCTAACCCCCAATAATGGGGGGACAAGAAAGCCCATCGCCATAAGCAAAACCGCTGGTCCGCAAGGTAAAGGCATTGCCGCAATCTTTATCTTGTCCCCCCATTATTGGGGGTTAGGGGGCCGCTTCTTCTGACTATCAACTTTCTTGCTATCAACTTTCTGGCTATCCTGCTTCGCAGTTACAGGGTGCGGGGAACGGCGCGCATCTCGAAGCATTCGAGAACATCGCCGACCGCAAGGTTGTTGAAGTCACGCAGGGTGATACCGCATTCATACCCGGTTTGGACGTCGCGCGCGTCGTCCTTGAAACGCTTGAGCGTATCAATATCAGCGGTCGCGATCACGTCCTTGCCGCGAAGGACGCGCGCTTTGGCGTTGCGCCGGATCAGGCCGTCCGTGACATACGAACCGGCGATAGAGCGTCCGCCCGGCAACCGGAACAGTTGCCGCACCTCGGCCTTGCCCAGAACCGCCTCTTCGTAGATCGGCTCCAGGAGACCGACCAACGATTCGGTCACGGAATCAATCAGTTCGTAGATAATCCCGAACGTTTTGATTTGAACGTGTTCCTGCTCCGCTTTTTTCTCGGCGGGACCCGAAATCGGCACATTGAAGCCGACGACCAGCGAGTTCTTCTCCTCGGCGTCCTTGTCGGACGCGGCGAGCAGTACATCGTTTTCCGTAATCGCGCCGACACCCGAATGAAGCACGCGGACGCGGACCTCGTCGTTGCCGAGCGGCTCCAGGCTTTCGCGGACGGCCTGAACCGAGCCTTGCACGTCGCCCTTGATAACGAGATTGAGTTCCTTGACCGCGCCGAAACGAAGCGTTTTGTACAGGGCTTCGAGCGATGTGTTGTTGCGCTCGCCCAGTTTCTCAGCCCGCAGGGCGTCGTCACGGTTTCCCGTCAGCGCGCGCGCTTCCTTCTCGTCTTTGGCGGTCTCGACACGGTCGCCCGCATCCGGGACCGTTCCGAAGCCGACAATCTCGACCGGAACCGATGGCCCGGCCTTGACGACTTTGGCGCCTTTTTCGTCGGTCATGCCCTTTATCTTGCCAAAATGCGTCCCGGCTAAGACAATGTCGCCCATGCGAAGCGTGCCGTTCTGGACCAGGACGGACACAACCGCGCCGCGCCCCTTGTCAATTTTGGCCTCGATAACGGTTCCCTGGAACTTGCCGTGCGGGTCCGCCTTCGGCTCGACTGACGCTTCCGAAACCAGCAAGATGTTGTCCAGAAGATCAGGCAACCCTTCGCCGGTTTTGGCCGAAATATTGACCGTGATCGTGTCGCCGCCGAACGCTTCCGGGACGATCTCGTAGGAAGTCAGGTCGGTCAGAACCTTATCCGGGTTGGCATCCGGCAGGTCAATCTTGTTGACCGCGATAATAATCGGGACATTCGCTTCTTTGGCGAGCTTGATCGCTTCCTCGGTTTGCGGCATGATGGAGTCGTCGGCGGCGACCACGATCACGACAATGTCGGTTACCTTTGCGCCACGGGCGCGCATCGCGCCGAACGCGGCGTGGCCGGGCGTATCGAGGAACGTGATCCGCTGACCGTTCGCATCGACCTGGTACGCCCCGATATGCTGGGTGATGCCGCCGGTTTCGCCCGCCGCCACGCTCGTTTTACGGAGCGCATCAAGGAGCGTAGTTTTGCCGTGGTCAACATGGCCCATGATGGTCACGACCGGGGGGCGCGGAAGCAGGGTTTGGGCGGACCCGATCTTGGCCTTGCCGCCCGTCGCGGACGCCGCCGTTCCGCCGCTCACGCGCGCGGTTGCGGGCTTGGTTGCGACGGGTGCCGCGCCGTTCGCGACCACCGGTTTGGCTCCGTTTGCCGGGGCGACTGTCGCCGCCGCGCCGTTTGCCGGGGTGGCTACGGGCGCGGGCGCGGCGCTACTGGTACGAACCGTGCGGTTCAATTTTTGCGCGATGCGCTGGATGGCGTCGGGCGCGAGCCGCTGGTTCAGGCCCGCGAGAACGCCCATACCCATCAAAATCTTTTGTATCTCGTTCGCATTGATGCCGAGCTTTTCGGCAAGATCTTTGATCGAGATGTTCGGGGCGACCTCGACCGCCTCTCCCGCGCCGCTCGCTGCCGGAGCCGCGCCGTTTCCGTTGCTTGTCGCCGCCGCCGGTTCTACCGCCGCGCGCACTTTATCCGCCGATGCGTCATCAAGATCGCTGGTCGGGCTGAGTTTTGTGAAACCGAGTTTGGACAAAACGCCCAACATCTCGGTGTTTGATTTTTTTAGCTCTTTCGCTAAGTCGTATACCTTAACTGGCATACCCCCTGGCCTTTCTTCGTTCACGCCGCACGATCCGTATAAGATCTATGCGGTCGCGAACGCGCGCCGTTTCGCGGCGCCGCTTGCTTAGTTACTCATGGGTAACTCCTTAGAGTTGTGGGTTGCGCCTGTCACAAGCGCGCCGCAGGCTTTTCGCCTATCAACGCATCCGTGACCGTTTCGCCATGCGAAACAAAAGGGGCCGCATAAATCGCCAGCCCCTTCACCGCTTCCTGAAACCGTGCGGAAGGGAGCGCGCTAATTTTGCATCGCCCCGCCCCGTCCGTCGCCGCCGCCGCTTGCGTGTTCCGACAGGCGTTTTACGCCATCGGAGCCGCCGCTGTATTTGACACCGCATCGTCGTTCGCGTTCCCCGGGGAACCCGGAAGCGCAGGCGGCGACGCCGTTGTTAATTGTTTTAATTCGTCCGCGACACTTGCGGGAAGCGCGGTTTTCAGCGACCGCTCCAACGCTTTCTTTTTCAAAGCGAGCGCGACGCATTCCGGCGCCCGGCACAAATACGCCCCGCGCCCCGAACGCTTGCCGGTCGGGTCAATCGCGACCGACACACTGCCCGGCGCCGCGTCGCGCTCCGCTTCGGGCAAGCGGACCACGCGGATTAACCCGCGCTTGCCGCCGCTCGTTCGGCACGCCACGCACGTTCGTATCGGCGTCCGGCGCGCGGGCGCGGCGGGTTTTGACGCCGCCAATTCCGCAGGCACGTTACGCCGACGCCTCGGGCGTCGCCGCCGGTACGTTTTCGTCGTTCTGGTTCACCGCGCTCGGTCCGCTTGCGTCATCGCCGCCCACGGCCCCATCCACGAGGGCCGCAAGCGACTCGCCCGCGTCGCCGCCGCCGTTATTCGTTGCAACGACATCATTTTCCTCGGGAAGGGAGTCGCCAAACGTGATCGGCGGAAGCAGCTCATCGCCAAACGTGATCGGCGGCAAAAGCGATTCGTCGTCCAAATCTTGCACTCCCGCGCCTTCCAGCACGGTCGCGGCTTCGGTAAACGCTTGCCGGGCGACCTGCGAATCGCTCCGAATGTCAATGCGCCAGCCCGTCAGACGGGCCGCAAGCCGAACGTTCTGCCCCGCCTTGCCGATGGCGAGCGATAACTGCGAATCCGGCACGACCACGAATGCGGATTTTGCGTCGTCGTCCAACTGAACGCTGGTCACCTTTGCGGGCGAAAGCGACTCGGTAATGAACTGCCGGTTTTCCGCCGACCAGCGCACAATGTCAATCTTCTCGTCGTACAGCTCGTTCACGACCGCCTGTACGCGCGCGCCCCTATGCCCGACGCACGCCCCGACCGCGTCAACCCGGTCATCGCGCGATGCGACCGCGATCTTGGAGCGCTGTCCCGGCTCGCGCGCGACCGACTTGATGGACACGATGTTGTCGTGGATTTCCGGCACCTCAAGCTCGAACAGTCGTCGGATCAGGCTCGGGTGGGTTCGCGACACGATCACTTCCGGGCCTTTGGCGCCGTTGCGAACATCGAAAACGAACACCTTGATCCGGTCGTTGAACTGGTAGCGCTCGGTCGGCACCTGCTCCTTGATGGGAAGGCGCGCTTCGAGTTTGCCCAGCGCGATAATCACGGCCCCGCCTTCGCGGCGCGACACGGTTCCCGTAATAATCTCGCCGATCTTGTCGTTGTATTCCTCGAAAACCTTGTTGCGCTCGGCCTCCCGGATGCGCTGAACCACGACCTGTTTTGCGGTTTGGGCAGCGATACGCCCGATGCGCTCGAAGTCCTTCTGACTCAGCGCTTCCTCGACCGTGTCGCCCACGCTCGCCTGCGGGTTGTACTTGGCACGCGCGTCGGCGAGCGTGATCTCGGCGTGTTCGTTGTGGACGTTTTCCACCACCGTCATGCGCCGGAAAACCTTAAAACCGCCTTTGGCCCCGGCCCCGACGCCGGTTCCCGCCGCGGTCAGCGCGGCGTGGTTGTTCGACGTTTGCGCCGCTGTCGGCGTTGCGTTCCCGGCGACGCCCACGCCCGCGACGCGCATTATCACGTCCAAATCGGTGTTGTAGCTTCGCTTGTACGCGGTCGCAAGGGCGGTTTCCAGCGCCTCGACGAGAATCTCGAACGGGATTTCTTTTTCCCGCTCAATTTGCCGCAGCGCCTCAATAAACTCCGCGTTCATATTGCCCGATTCTCCTCGATTGTCCTGATCCGCACAGGGAAATCAACGCTGTCCAGTAGTAAAAGGAAACGCATGCCCCGCGCGCCGTACAAAAGTAAAGAGCGGGCCATGCGACCCACTCTTTTCAGCGCCTCGCAAATTCCGTCGCATCAAATCGTTCCTTGGTTCGCAGACACGTATCCCGAAGGAACGCGCCGCGCAAACGATAAAACGCACAAAAGATTATATCACGTAGCGGTTTTTTGCCGCAAACCGCGTGCGACGGACCGAAAGGCGCTGTACAAGCGCGCGGCTTGCCTAAAACCGCATCCGGGTAAAAGATGATTGCCCGTGAGCGATTACGGTATGATTATGTAACCTCTTGATGCGTCGAACGTAGGATTAAGTAGGTCGAGTAGCCGATAGGAAGTTGCTATGCCTGTCACATCAAACCCGCCCTTGTCGCCGGACATAACGCAAACGACTCCGCCAATCCCACGCCCGTTATGACATCCATCTCGGCGTAATAACAATGTCTAATCAGCCTTCCAACCTTTCCAATCTTTATGCGCTCTTTCAGCAGCGCATGGACGCGCTTTATCAGTCGGACAACGAGAAACGGATGGTTTGCACCAACGAATGGGAACCGAGTCCGCCGCCCCGCTTCCATCTGATGCGGACAGCGAAGGGCGTAATTTGTCGCTGTCAAGCGGACCTGCCGGACGAGATTGTCCACCGCTTGGAGGAACTATGTCGTCAGGAAAACGCGGAGGGATGGGCGGAAAGACTACCTTCGCACTACGAGCGGTACCTTGAGATAATAAGCGACCACGGCCCCGTAAAAAACGTGTGGTCTGGTCCGGCCTACATTGCGCTTGAGGAAATCGCCCCGAAAGGCGAGACGACCGTTATTGATGCGGGCAACGCTTCTTTGTTGCGCGAACGGATGGCCGATTGGCTTCCCGACGTTCCGTACCGTCGCCCCTTTGCGGCGGTTGTGAAAGACGACGGCGCGGTGTCGGTTTGCGCAAGCGTTCGTATCTCGAAGAGCGTCCACTGCGCCGGGGTGGAAACGCACCCCCAATATCGCCACTGCGGCTACGCCGTGGACGTTGTCGCCGCTTGGGCGAGCGCCGTGCGCGCGGAAGGGGCCTTTCCCTTTTACAGTACGTCTTGGGAGAACGCCGCCTCGCAGGGTGTGGCAAAGCGGCTAAACATGACACTGGCCGCAGTAGACTTCAACGTCCGGTAAAGTGGTCGGTAAAGACCGCCCTGAAGCAAGAGACACGTAGCCCCGCGCCAACGCTCTGCGCGCGGCGTATAACGCTTTATGACATTGCCTCCGTCGCCGCCCGCCTCGCCCAGCGCGCTTCCCGCCGATCCGTTCACCGTGGACCAGGCCGCACTTATCGTTAGCGCCGAACTCCTTCACCTGTCGCCGTCCTCGGTTCGCCCTTACATCCGGCAGGGAAGGCTAAAGGCGTTCTGGCTTGCGTTTACTTGCGGTAGCCAAAAGCGCGTTCGTTCCATGAACGCCTACCTTCATTAACACGGAACGCAACCGTCCGAAGGGGCGACTTATGTTGCTGTCGATACACCCGGTTCGCCCGAGATCCGGGCTTACTACACTGTAGGCCCGGATTTTTATGACTATGTTGTCCAGCGAATCGGTTGAAGTGAACGCCATTTGGATTCGGCGTTTAGCGGTCGCCCGTTCTTTTCAGCGTCAAGGTATCGGCGAAAGTACTCTGGTTCGCGTCATTGAGCAAACACTGCGCGCCGTTTGAAATCCACGGGCAAATCGAGTCGTTGATGCTTCAAGCGCTGGATGAGGAAGCGCGCGATTGGTATTTGCGCCGCGACTTTGGCTTTCGTCTCCTCGCCCCCGACTCGCTTGTTTTAGAATTGCCCGTAGAAACGCTACGGCAGTTATAAACCCTGTCTCGACCTTAGCCTACGTTTGACCCATCGAGGCGCAAACGAAAGCGGCCCCTTGTCCCGTCGCGGGGACAAAGGGGCCGTTCTTTTTCGATCTCCGGTCTCTCGTACATGTACCTAAACGACGCTCGCCGCCCGTTTATGACAGTGATTGTAAAAACTATTTTTATGATGCGCTACGGCGTGTGACGGACGGGCGGAACCGGGGCCTTGTCCTCGGCGGGATGGTGTGTGGCGAGGATGAGGCCGGTTTCCAAAAACGAAACCCGCTCGGCGATATTGCAACAATGATCGCACACCCGCTCCAGATAATGGGCGACGAATAACAGGTACGACGCTTGGATCACCGAACCGGGATCGCGTTGCATGATTTCCTGAAGTTCGTGGCGCATCCGGGAGTATAGGGCGTCCACCTGGTCATCGCCCGCGATAACCGCGTTCACCAAAACCAGGTCGCGGTGAATAAACGCCTCCAGCGCGTTGTGGAGCATGGCGCGCGCCATATCGCCGAGGCGCGGAATGTCCACCAGCGGTTTGTATAACAGTTCGCTGTCCATGCGCTGGGCGATTTTGGAAATGTCCACGGCATGATCGCCGATACGCTCGATATCGGTGATCACCTTGAGCGCGGTTCCGATAAGGCGCAGATCGGCGGCGCGCGGGCGCGGGCGGGCCATGAGACGCAAGCACATCGCCTCAATCTCGATGTCCATCACATCTATCAGGTCGTCGCGGGGGATAATCGTCGCCGCGAGTTCGCGGTCCTGATTGGTCAAAGCGGCAATCGCGTCGCCGATCAGCTCTTCGGTCGCCGACCCCATCTCCAAGAGGCGTCGCCGCAACTCATCCATCTCGGCGTCGCCGGTCGGCGGCGTGGAACGGGAGGAAGCCACCGCGCGGGCGGCGCGGTCGTCGTCCCGTCCGTTGGCGCGTTTAATTGTGGTGATCATGTTTTTATAACTTGCCTTCGACTTGTTAAACCGGCAGTGGGGATTTGTTGTATCAACCGAAGCGGCCCCGTATATAGTCTTCGGTTTCTTTATTGTAGGGCGTGGTGAAAATCCGCTCGGTCGGGCCGAACTCTCTTAGTTCGCCTTTAAGGAAAAAGCCGCATCGGTCGGACACGCGCGCGGCCTGTTGCATGTTATGGGTGACGATAACAATCGTGTAATCGCGCTTCAACTCCGTCATCAACTCCTCGATACGAAGCGTGGACGTGGGGTCCAAAGCGGAACACGGCTCGTCCATCAGGATCACGGCGGGCCGAGTGGCGAGCGTGCGCGCGATACACAAGCGTTGCTGCTGACCGCCGGACAGCGCGAGCGCGGATTGTTTCAATTTATCCTTCACCTCGTCCCAAAGCGCGGCCTGACGCAAGCACTGCTCGACCAGATCGGACAGATCGCGCTTGTTTGTCGCGCCGTGTAAACGCGGCCCGTAGGCGATATTGTCCGTGATACTCATCGGGAACGGGTTCGGTTTTTGAAAAACCATGCCGACACGGCGGCGCAACTCGGCGGGATCCACGCCCGGCGCGTACACGTCCTGGTCATCTAAGAACGCCTTGCCCTCCACCCGCGCTCCGACAATCGTATCGTTCATGCGGTTCAGCGTCCGCAAAAACGTGGATTTCCCGCACCCGGACGGCCCGATCAGCGCGGTGATTTCGCGGTCGTAGAGCGGCAGGTTGATGTTGTTCAGGGCGTGAAACGCGCCGTAGTAAAAACAAAGGTCACGCGTTTCCATGCGCGCCACCGGCTCCGCCGCGCGAGCCGCGTTGTGGGTAGGCGTTGTCTCAGCCGCTTCCGGGGCGTCCCTAAGCGCGTCGGTTTTCATCGTTGCTGACACTTAAACCTTAACCCCTTCTTATTTCCATCTTTAACATTGTTACCATCGCCGCGCCCGCCGCAACCGCGCCCGCAGGATAATCGCCGACAAATTCACCGCGAAAACCAGAACCAACAAAACCAGCGCGATGCCGTATTGCAGTTGCGCGGGCGCATTCGCGACCTGCGTTACCACATAGTACAGATGATAGGGCAGGGCCATGACCGGCTCGGACGGTTTTGGGATGCCGGTTTTCGTGGTGTACGACACCGCCGCCGTGAACAAGATCGGGGCGGTCTCCCCCGCCGCGCGGCCCACGGCTAAGATCGCGCCGGTCAAGATGCCCGGCAGAGCGGCGGGAAGAACGACGCGCCAGATGGTCTGCCACTTGCTCGCGCCCAAACCCATCGAGCCTTCGCGAAACGATTGCGGAACCGTGAGCAGGGCCTCTTCGGTCGCCGTAATCACGATAGGCAGGGCTAAAATCGCAAGTGTCGCCGCCCCCCAAAGCAGGGTCGCGTTTTGCCATACCGGTTTGTCGTGATGGAGCAGGTTATCCAGGCCCTTGCCGAAAAACAAAACAAACAAGCCCAACCCAAACAAACCGTGAACAATCGACGGAACGCCCGCAAGGTTCACAATCGCCATGCGAACCGCGCGGACAATCGGCCCGGGCTTGGCGTACTCGGTCAGATAGATCGCGGCGCAAACGCCAAGCGGAAGCGCAAGAATTATCGTTCCCATCATCAAGCCGAACGTCCCGACAATCGCCGGGGCGACGCCGCCCGCTATCCCGCCGCTTCGCGGCGGCTGGGTTAAGAACCCCCACGACACCTGCCGCGCGCCATGAACCGCGATGGTTCCGAACACGTAAAGCGCGGGAAGCAGAACCGCGAGCGCGCCCAAACTCATCAGGGCATACATCACGGTCTGATGCAAACGCCGCCGCGCGATTGTTTTACCGCTTGCGGCTAAGCCGGTTAAGGAAAGACTGCTTGTCATTTGATAATGCGCCCTTTCCTTAAGCCCGACGCGCGCGGCGCAGGGCGGCGTCGGCGACCAGATTAATTAAAAACGTCAGGATAAACAATACCACGCCCAAAAGAAACAGCGCGCGGTAGTGCGTTCCGCCCTGCACGGCCTCGCCCATCTCGGCGGCGATGGTCGCGGTCAATGTCCGGCACAGTTCGAGGTACGATCCGAACGTATGCTGAAATGCGCCGATTGGCCCGCCCGGCTTGTTCATCAGGGCGGTCAGGTTCGACCCGACGCCGTTGCCGGTCACCATCAGGACCACCATGGTTTCGCCGATGGCGCGCCCCACCCCCAGCATCACGGCGGCGACGATGCCGGAAAACGCGCCCGGTATGACCACGCGCCGAATGGTTTCCCATTTCGTCGCGCCCAAAGCGAAACTGCCGTTACGCACGTCCTGTCCCACGGCGGAAAGCGCGTCCTCGCTGATCGTCGCAATCGTCGGTATCGCCATGAACGCGAGCGTGACCGAACCGGTCAGCATGGTCAGGCCGTTCGATAAATGCAGGGCGTTTTTAAGAAAATCCGCCAGCACGGCGGCCCCGAAAAAGCCCAGCACGACCGATGGCACGGCGGCAAGCAATTCCACGGCGGGCTTCAGAAAATCGCGCACGCGCGGCGGCGCGATCTCGCCCATGAAAAGCGCGGTCGCGATACCGAGCGGAACCGCGATAACCACGGCCCCGAGCGTGACCAGCAGCGATGAGAGCAACAAGGGCAACAAGCCGAAATCCGGGAGCGCGGTTTCGTCGCCGGGTTCGGGCGTCCATTCTTTCCCCAGGAAAAAGCGGGCGAGCGGGTATTCGCGCAGAAGCGGCAGGGCCTCGCGGAACACGAACAAGAATATCAGAACCACAAACACAATCGAAACCGCGCCGCACAGATAAATCCAGCCGGTGATCGCCTTTTCGCCCCACCGCGCAAGCGGCGGGCGCCCCGCTCCGGCGAGGGGGCGCGCGTCATCCGCCCCGCCGTTTTTACGAGGTGCGGCGGCGGGGCGATTTGGGGCGGCGGCAGGTTGCGTCGTCATAAATAGATAGTACAGGAAGTACGAACGTGATTTATTGAACGCGGGTTAAAACTCGCGTTCAACAGGGCGCAATTTGTTCGTTGGTTTCCCCTGTCAGGGGCGGAGGGGGCCGCGTCCAAACCGTTTATTATTTCAGCGTGACAAACCCCTGCGCCTTGACGATTTTCTGACCATCCGGGCTGACCACATAATCCAGGTAGGCTTTGGCGAGACCGGACGGCGCGCCGTTCGTGTAGTTGTACAGCGCGCGAGAGATCGGGTACTTGCCGCCCAGAATATTCTCCGGCGTTGGCGGAACCGGAGCTTCGCCGGTTTTGAATGCGACCGGAACCTCTTTGACCTTGCCCGCTTTGGTAAACTCGGTGGCGTAGGCGACGCCGATATAGCCGATGCCGCCTTGCTGGGTCGCGACATTATTGGCGATAGCGTTGTTCGACGGCGTGGAGATCATGTCGGCGCGGTATTTTTCCTTGCCCAGCACGTCCTCTTGAAAATACGCGTACGTGCCGGAGGCCGTATCGCGACCGGAGGGGACAATTTTCAAGTCCGGGCCGCCCAGCTCTTTCCAGTTGTTGATCTTGCCCTTGTAAATATCGCCGAGTTGGGCGAGCGTAAGCGATTTAACCGGATTGGACGGATGCACCACGATGGTGATACCATCGCGGGCGACCTCGGTTTCGGTCATCTCGACGTTTTTGGCTTTGCCCTGTTCTTTTTCTTTGCTTTTAACGGGCCGCGACGAGTCCGCGATATCGCAGGTGCCATTGATAAGGCCCGTAATGCCCTGACCCGAACCGCCGCCCGTGACCGTGATGTCCGCCCCCGGATTTTTCTTTTTGAACTCTTCCGCCCATGCCTGCGCGAGAGGAAGCAGGGTGTCCGAGCCTTTGATTGTCAGGGTTCCCGTGGTCGCGCCGCCGCCGCCGCCGGTCGTGCCGGAAGCCGACGTTGTCCCGCCCGTGGTCGCGGTTCCCGTCCCGCTCCCGCCGCTTGCCGTGTTGTCACCGCAACCGGTGATAACGCCGAGGGGGAGAACGCCCGCAACAACGAACAACGACAAAACAGCGCGACGCGTCAAGCGGCGCGGCGCGGCGGAAGAGGGGCAAATCACGTTTTTTCGCGTCATAAATTTAATGGCTCATTTCAGGCACGGAAACGAGGCTCGCCTCCGTTAATGGCGTTCTCGTTTCGCGACGCTTCAAAAAATAAAGGGCGCGCCGCATTTCGTCCGGTGCGGACGCGAACAAGCGTTATGCCGCCCCATTTTGCAGTGTAACACGGCGCGCGCGCGCGTAGGTTAAGGTGAGGTTAAGACAACAAAACGACCTCCGAGGAAGCTCGGAGGTCGTTCGGCTTTGGAACGCCGGTTATGCTGGTTTCTGATTGTTGGTTAGCGTCTACTTGGGCGACGCCGTCTACTTGGGCGACAGACTAAATCGCTCAAGCCGCGCGGCTCCCCCTCTGGCCGGGGGCGGCCCCAACC
>CAXUMS010000133.1:0-14051 GCA_964252165.1 uncultured Armatimonadaceae bacterium | reverse complement strand
AGAAATAGCTTGCTGTACCTCCAAGCCAAATTTACAGAAACAATGTTACGCTACTTGGAACAAGCGTAATCAAGTGCAAATATGTCTTTTGACCTAAATGCTGCGGACTCGGTTGTTTTTATACCAAGCGTGCGCGATTTTAACTTGCCCAAGCCAAAATTCGTCGTCCGTCTCTTGTTCGGGATCAAAGGCGCGTAACTGTTTCATCCACTTGAAAAACTGATCACCCGGCTTGCCTTCTTCGCGCGTCACAAATAATGCGTTTGCCATAAAACCATGCTTCTTCAAAGTTTTCCAGGTCGCATAAGCGCAGAAATCCCCAATTATTCTCCGGTCAAGCCCATTCCCGTCATGGGTAACAATTCGGTGCGGCTTGCCACCGTTGATGTTTGGTAAACGGAAGTCAATGCCGGACACCAAATCAGAGTAGGTAATCAACCTTTCGCGACGCCCCGCCTCTGCGATGCGATGTTCAAGAAGGCTAAGCGTTGCTAAATCCTTGTCAGCATAAGGCCAGACTATTTTGTCCATCTGCCGGACTACATGATCCATTGAACCCATCTCACTCTCCTGCAAAAGGTTAGTTTACATTTTACCTGAAGCGGCGGGTAACCACGGACACAACAAATGTTTCTGGCCCAGCGATAGAGTGTTGTATAGTGTTCCTGTCACTCAAAAAGATGTGGGGCGCGGCAGGTAAACCCGCCGCGCCCCGCGCTCAACAATTACATACCAATGCCGAAATTTACGCCCGCGCGATGAGTTGGCGCAGGACGTAGGGGAGGATGCCGCCGTGGAGGTAGTAGTCCACCTCGATGGGCGTGTCAATGCGAAGCGTGAGCGGAACCTCGACGGTTTCGCCGTCATGCCGATGGATCACGAGGGTCGCATCCATGCGCGGCGACAAACCGCCCGCGATACCGACGAGGTCGAAGGTCTCGTCGCCCTGCAAACCGAGCGATTGCGCGGATTGCCCGTCCTTGAACTGAAGCGGCAAAACGCCCATACCAACCAGATTCGAGCGGTGGATACGCTCGAACGATTCGGCGACAACCGCCTTGACGCCCAGAAGGTTGGTGCCTTTGGCGGCCCAGTCGCGCGAGGAACCCGTACCGTATTCCTGACCGGCGAACACCATCAGGGGCGTTCCCGCCGCCTGATACCGAACCGACGCATCGTAGATGCTCATTTGCTCGCCGTCCGGGTGGTGAACCGTGACGCCGCCCTCGACACCAGGAACCATCAGGTTCTTGATACGAACGTTCGCAAACGTTCCCCGGACCATGATACGATCGTTTCCACGGCGCGAACCATAACTGTTGAAGTCCTCCGGCGCGACGCCCTTGCCTTGCAGGTACAAACCGGCGGGCGACGACGGCTTGATGGAACCGGCGGGGGAGATATGGTCAGTCGTGACGGAGTCGCCGAAGATGGCGAGGGGGCGCGCGTTTTTGATGTCTTTGGCGACGCCGGGTTCCATACCGAACTTGTCGAAGTAAGACGGCTCCTGAATGTACGTGCTGGTTTCGTCCCAGTCGTAGATGTCGCCGGTCGGGGACGGGACCGCCTGCCACAAGGGGTTTTGCGCCTCGAAGTCGGCGTACAGGCGGCGGTACACTTCGGGGTCGTTGGCGGCGTCGAGGAGCGGGAGAACCTCGTCCATCGTGGGCCATAGGTCGGCAAGGAACACGTCTTTTCCGTCCTTGTCCTGACCCAATGGTTCGGTCGCCATGTCAATATCCACGCGTCCCGCGAGCGCGAACGCGACCACGAGCGGCGGCGACATCAGGAAGTTCGCCTTGACGCTCTGGTGAACGCGCGCCTCGAAGTTGCGGTTGCCGGACAGAACCGACGCGACGACAAGGTCGTTCTTGACGATCACATCCTCGACTTTGGGGTCGAGCGGGCCGCTGTTCCCGATACAGGTAGTGCAACCGTAGCCCACGGTTTGGAAGCCCAACTGGTCGAGATAGTCCTGCAAGCCCGCGCGCGTCAGGTACTCGGTGACCACGCGCGAACCGGGGGCGAGCGAGGTTTTCACGATAGGCCGCACGGACAAGCCGCGCTCGACCGCTTTTTTCGCGACCAAGCCCGCCATTGTCATCACGACCGGGTTCGAGGTGTTTGTACACGAAGTGATGGCCGCGATCACGATGTCGCCGTGCTTGAGGTCGGCGACGGAGCGGGGGAACTCTTGGGCCAAGCCGCCTTCCACGCGATCGGGCGTGGGGCGGTTTTGCATCATCTCGATCTCGGTTTCCGGGTTGGTGTTTTTCTCCGATGTCAGGGGTTCCGGGGCGAGCGGCATGGTGGCGGGTTCCTGATCGCCGCCGCCGGAAACGGAAAGGTCGGCGTTCTTGCCCTCGTTCACGCCGGTCAGCACGATAAACCGCTTTGAGAGTTCGGCGAACGATTTGTTGTAACCGGCATCGGCGACGGGCTTTTGCAGCATTTCGACGAACTTGGTTTTGACCTCGGACAGGTTGATGCGGTCCTGCGGGCGCTTGGGTCCGGCGATGGACGGCTCCACTTCGGACAGGTCCAGGGACAGGAGTTCGGAGTATGCGATCTCGCCTTGCTTGGGCATCCCAAACAAGCCTTGCGCCTTGAAGTACTGGCGGAACGCATCCACCTGCGCGTCGGTGCGTCCCGTATTGTGGAGGTAGCGGCACGATTCCTCGTCCACGGGGAAAAAGCCCATGGTCGCGCCGTATTCGGGCGCCATGTTGGCGATGGTCGCGCGGTCGGTAAGCGTTAAAGACGCCGCGCCGTCGCCGTGGAACTCGACGAACTTTCCGACGACCTTAGCCTTTCGCAGCATTTCCGTGATGCGAAGAACCAGGTCGGTCGCCGTCACGCCAGGCTTGAGCGCGCCGGACAGGTGAACGCCGATCACATCGGGAGTGAGGAAGTACACGGGCTGGCCCAGCATCCCGGCCTCGGCCTCGATACCGCCCACGCCCCAGCCGACGATGCCCAGGCCGTTGATCATCGTGGTGTGGCTGTCGGTTCCGACCAGGGTATCCGGGTAGAAGACGTCGCCTTTATTGAGAACGCCTTTGGCGAGGTATTCCAAGTTGACCTGATGGATAATGCCGATGCCGGGCGGCACGACCGAGAAACCGTTGAAGGCCTGCGTCCCCCATTTAAGGAACTGGTAGCGGGCCTGGTTGCGCTTGAACTCGATTTCCATATTGAGTTGAAGGGCGTTGGCGACCTCGGAATAGTCCACCTGCACCGAATGGTCCACGACCAGGTCCACCGGCACGAGCGGTTCGATAATGCCCGCGTCCTTGCCCATGCGCCCCGCGGCGGACCGCATCGCGGCGAGGTCCACTAAGAGCGGCACGCCGGTAAAGTCCTGGAGGACGATGCGCGCGACCACGAACGGAATCTCGGCGGTGCGCTCCGTGTTCGGCTCCCAGTTGGCGAGGGTCTTAATATCGTTTTCGGACACGCGCTTGCCATCGTAGTTGCGAAGCACGGATTCCAGGACGATGCGGATGGAAACGGGCAGGCGGCTGACCGGGCCGACGCCTGCCGCCTCTAATTGGGGAAGCGAATAAAACTTTGCGGTTTTGCCGTTGTCGTAGTCAAATGTTTGCAGGGTGTCGTAAAGGTTATGGGGCGTTTCGGGGTTCTGCTCCTGGGCGACATCGGTGTTCCCGGTGGGCGCGCTCGCGCCGGTGGGCGGCGCGACGCCGGGCGGCAGGGTCCCGGTTCCGGCATCGCCGGTGGTCAATGGGTCGGACATAATAACAATCCTTTAATGAAGTTTGAAATGGAATAGGGTTGAAATAGTCTATTCCCCTTTATTGTACCGCCGCGCGGCGCGCGGGCGTGAGATGGCAAAATCAAAAGGCGCGGAAGGGGTAATGCAACAAAAACCGCAACGGCGTTTGCCGTTGCGGTTTTTGCACGTGATTTTGCGGAGAGCAGGGACGATTACGGAGCGGAAACGCCCGGCGCGATGGTCGGCTTCGTCATGCGCGCGATGTTCGCGGCGCGTTCGGTTTGTTGCTTGTCCCAATAAAGTAGGTTTTCCACGGCTTTCTTGATAGGCTCGCGTCCATACAAGGCCGCTTTGTTTAACTCTTTCAACGCTTCGATCCGGTTGCGCTCAGCCTCGGCTTTGTTTGCGGTTTTTGCAAAGTACAGCACGTTGCCAATGTGGTAATGCGCGACAGAGTATGTGGGCCAAAGCCGGACAACTTCGCGCAAGTGCGTCAGCATCTGCGCGTCGCCGGAACCCTTCAAGCGATTTGCGATTGCCAAATGCGCGGCGACCGTAAATTCGGCGGTTCCGACATCGGCCCGCGTTACGGGGGGAGGAAGCGGCCAACCGACCCCGGTCCCGTTCGGGTCCGCGAGGTCCTTCACGCCTTCGCTATAGTTCGCCCATGCCTCGTCGTAAAGACCGCCTTGTTGCAGTGCGAGGGCGAATTTAACACGAAGGTTAAGGTCATTGGCGCGGGGCGACGCCCAAAGCCTTTTAGGGTCTTCGGTAACGAGGGAACGGTAGAGTAGGATCGCGTCCTGATTACGGCCTTGCAACGTATAAACATCGGCAAGTCCTTCAACCGTCTTGAAGAACTGGAGTTGCCTATCAGGTCCTTGTTTTAATCGTTCTTCCAAGAACATAAGCGGCTTTTGAAACCGACCGACTTGCGCTTCGGATAAGGCGACTTTGTAAAGGTTATCATCTTCACGGTATCGCTCTTCTAGTTTTTGCAGCTCTTCATCGGTCAAGGGCCGCGTGTGGCGCCGTGTATTTAGTTGCGCCTCAAGCAAGCGATTTAGTTGCGCTATGCTTTCTTTGTTCGCAGAGACGCCGAGCTTGTGATGCGGGCGGTACGCCTCGGTGGTTTGAGCATTAGCATTGGAACTAATGAACAAAGACATCAACAGAAACGTGCAAGTGGTGTACGTGGCACTACCGAAGTTTTTCATTCCGTCCTCCTAAACTGAAGGTGAGTTGGGTGTGTCTGCTTGAACTTAATCTCGCAAGACGCTGGTTAGGGGTTGCGCTGAGTCCATCTAGGGAAATCCATCGTCTCGCTACTTGATGCAGTCAGTGGTGCGCCGTTTTTGGAAAGAAGATACCAAAAGTAATCTTCGGTTCCTTTGGTAGCACGTAACTCCGCGACACCACCCCATTCCCAATGATATTTACGTATAGGTATGTAGGACGTCGAGTACTGGCCTCCTCCCGGTTTTGGGACACCAGAAGGTCGGAACATTAGCCATGTGTCGTATTGTCTGGATGTTTGCGAGTAGAATACCGTGCCTAAACCCGGAGCGCTTAAAGGGCTTGAAGGGCTGTCATCTTCAAAAGACGACGCCGTGGTAATGCTCCAGTCTGAATACGGAAAGACTTTATCTAACCCAAGCAGACGGTTTACAGTAGTTACAACGACCTCTCCGTCCTGATCTGTTTTTGCAGAGAATGTCATTGCATACAACTGAACTATTGCACCACTACCTGATGGTAGAAACGGAGGATCAAAAGTAAAACCCATTTTCCACCGTTGCCCTGGATATATTGTAACTTCCGGTCGGTCCGGGTCTGAGCGATTCGGATCAAACGGGCCATACATAGTCGCGTTGGCTGGACCATTAGGGCTGTCTTGACCTGTCTGCCCTACGCCATTTAAACGAGTAGCGCTTCCCGTTATATTCCAATCGGCAGTAGGCTTAATGGAATTTAGTGATGCCGATGCGCTGACTGAGAACGATTGACCTTCAGGCGTATGTAATGTTGCGCTACAACTCACAGACAATATTTGATTTTTCTTAGTGAAAAACGAAAACTCGCCTTGGTTCTTTATAACGTTGATATTCTCTTCGCCTTGGGTTTGACCTTGAGAAACATCAAAACTCTTGAATACAGCGCCGCTTGTATCCCAAGAGAAGTTAGAGGCGGTTAAGCCGCCGCTACTAAGTTGTGCGACGATCTCTTGACCGGTAAGAACCGCTTTTTGATTTCCGAACGGTGTAGAGCCGCCTAACTCAATCTTGATAGGTCCCACGGCGATACCATATACTACACTGGAACCAACCTGAAGCCCGAAACCTGCCACACTTGTGGAGGGCGAACAAGTGACTTCAACGGTATGTCCACCGCTTTTGATTTGCGTACGAACTCCTTCAGATGTTTTAGACCAGGAGTAAACGCCAGGATATGCCTCTCCGCTTTGAAAGACGGACGGCGAACCGATACCGTTATCGGCTTCGAGCGTAGTAGGCGCGTAGTAGCCGAAACCGGTTGCAGCAACGCGACAACTCTCGCGAACAACCACTTGGTTCGGCGGCAAATCGCTTGTGTCGTCCGCTATCCAGACATAAGTCGTCGTGATGGAGCCGGAGCAGTTTGAATAGTCTCCGCCGCCGCCGCCCGCGCCATACCCTCCCTCAACAGGACCGTAATACGTAGGGCCTTCCGGTTCAGGGCCATAATTACACACGCCGCCGGTTTGCGAGAAAAGCGCATAATGACCAGCCCAAACGGGGAGGGGGGACGCAACGCCAACCAGACAGCATAGCGCGACTACTATAACTTTAGCGCGCAAAAAGCGAAGCGCTTGAAAAACAGGTAGCGACGATGTATCCATCAGCAAAACCTCCTGAAGCGAACCGTTGTAAAACAATTTAGAGAGCGACTACCGCCCTGCCGACGCGTTGCGACGGGTGATTGGGGAGATTGTTTGTGTAGACCTGCAACTCAAAAGCGCGGCGGTGTGTGAAGCCTGCCTGCTTTCTTAGTTAGAACAGTACCGCAAGCGCGCCTTCTTTGTCAAGCGTTTTTTGCTTGTGTTGAGAATTATTTTTTAGGTGGTTCAGGTGTCGCGTATGGCTTTTGGAAGGCCGTCTTACAAGAGGTTGCCGTAGGCGGTTTTTCGATCAGGGGCTGTGAAGAACAATCCGATCCACGAAGTAATCGCTAATCTTTTCCAGATTGAGCGTGTACTTGAAGTGCGGGCGCGGCTCGGCATTACTGGTTTCCTCGCGTGTTTGGCATAGTTGGGGCAGGTCGTTTCGGGTGAGGCGCAACAGCAGGATTTGCGTCAAGGTCGCTTTCGTTATGCGGTAGCGGGAGGTCGCGGTGGGCGGTTCGCGCTCGTTCTGGTTGGCGGACGCGTCGTTGATTAGGTCGGTGCGCCATTTTTCAAAGGCGCGGTCCGTGTCGCCGTACTCGACATCGCACAGGGCGAGAATGACGCCCGCCTCGCCGTTTTGCCGTATCGTTTCGCGCAGGGCGCGGGCGTCGTGTAGAACAACGATCTGGCTGTCGGACCGGATGGCTTTGGCTTTCACGTCCCAATTGATGTTGCGCTTTAGATGAAACGCGGTTGCGCCGAAGCGGTCACCCGGCTGTTGAAATTCGCCCCGCAACGCATTGAAGCAAAGCGTCTCGAAGTAGGCGACCCACCAGTCGGGGCGGTCCGCGTTACGACCGGCTTCCCGCAGTTCCATTACGCTTGCTTTGCCGTCCCATAGAGTGGGAAGATTGGCAATACGTTGTTTGAGCAGAGTAGCGTCTTCGGCGAACGCGCGGGTTATGAGCGTTTTGCGGCTAAGTCGTCTTCCCCGATTGATTGGGCTTCGGTAGTAGCGCATTTTGGTATTCTACCGCCTGGGCGCGCCTTCATTTCCACTCGTTTTAGCGCAGGCCGCTCGGTTTTTTCGTGGTTCCCCTTGTGACGCGGCAAAGCGGGTGGTTGGGGTAGGCGGCGGGGTTTCGCAGGATAATGTCGCGGGCGGCGGCTTCGATCAGGGCGCGGATGGTTTTGGCGCGGTTGTTGTCGAAGGTTTGGCGGGCGTGGCGGGTGACGATGGCGAGCGTTTCGGCGTCGAGGTTCAGGTTGAACTGCACGCCCCGCATGCGGATACCGTCGCACAGGCGCGGGCCGACACGTACGAGTGGATCGGCGAAGCGGGCGCGGATGGTTTCGCGGATCAGGGTGTTGGTGCGAAGCGGCATACCGGGGTTTTTGGCGCGGAAGTCGGCTTTGAGAACATCGAGGGGGGGAAGCAGGAAGCGGTCTACAACGACGGTGGCGCGCAGAACCGTTCCGATGGCGACGTTGGGACCGTGGTAGATGCGGCCTTCGGCTTTTCGTTTGCGGTCGGCGCGCCGTTTGTATTCGCGGCCCAAACGCTTGAGGCAGGCGCGGCACAAGAACGCGGTGGAGCCGGGGCCGGTGAGCGGTTTGCCGCACGGGCGGCATACTCCTTGCTCGGCGCGTCTTTGGTACATTCGGCGGCAGGCTTCAAGAGCCGCTTGTTTTTGTGCGTCGGTCAATGGCTTGCGGCGGCGCACGCGCGGACGGGGTTCGGCGTTGTTGTTCGGGGTGTTGGGCATGGCGTATCTCCTTGTTGCGAAAAATCTCTTTTCTTTATAACAAAGGCGCACGTTGCGGCGGAAACTTTTAGTAATCGCGGGTTGCGGCTTTGTTGTGTCAATCTGATTTCCTATGAATCTCGCGGAACTTTCCGAGCGTGTTAGGAGTGCTTAACAATAATAGTGGTTCGTCCGGTTTGGACGCGGGTTGAAACGCACGTCTGGGGACGCGGGGACGCGCCGGGCGTCCTCACGGACGCAAGAAGCGCTCTACTTTTGTTGGGCGCTCCAAGCGCTTGTTGCAAGCGGACGCCCGGCACAAGGGTAAGGGCGATAAGTAACTGCAAGCGGAATAATTGTCGCCATCGTCTAACGCCTTTCCCGACTACAACCTCGTGCGCGTTTTCCGACACGTTTTCCGATTTCGGGCGGAACCGGGTAGTTTAGGAACATAGGAGGCAAGCGACAATGGCGACTTTAGATAATCAACCGGCAGGGGCGGCGGCGCAAACGAACGACGCACCGGCGCGCACGGTGCGGATTGAGGGCAAGCAATTCGGGCGCGGCGGCAAGGCTTTGTTTCCGAACTTCGAGATGGCGTTGCCGGAGGACTGGCAGGGCGGCGCGGTGAGCCTGCGCGATTTGCTAATCGGCGTGGTGCGCGCGCAGGTCGCGGCGTTTCAAACGCGGCAGGATGCGCGCACGGTTTTGCAGGCGCTGAGCGCCCAGCAAATCGCGGACGGTGCGGCGCGCGGCAAGATCAACCACGGCGACTTCGAGGGCGGCGCGGGCGCGGCGGATGCGGACGAGGCGGTTCGGGCCGCCCTCCTTGCGTTTGAGGACGGCTTGTTTTTCGTGTTCGTGGACGACGAACAGAAAACGGAACTGGGCGAAACGTTTGCGGTCGGAGCGGGTACGCGCGTGATGTTTTTACGCCTGGTCGCGCTTGCGGGCGGATAGGTAGAAAGGGGACATCAATTATGCTCAATCCGCAGGTCGCCGAAGCGCGGCTCAAAGAATTTTCCACCGCCGATCCGCAGGCGAAGCAAGTCGCCCGGATCAAAACGCTCGCGCCCGCATCGCGTGTCGCCGCGCTTGCGTTGCTTGGATTGAAAGGGGACGAAACCCCGTTTATCACCGCCGACTACAGCGACTATGACAAGCGCAACAAGCAGCAACGTGAGGAGTACGGTGCGCGGGACGCCGCCCATGCAGTTTTGGACGCGCTGGATAAACCCGGTCGCGAGGCGTTTTTCGGCGCGCTGTTTCCGCGTTTGGCTTCACTTCTCGCGGCTTGGTGGATGCCGGAAGGCCCGACGCTGTACCAGGAAAGTTATGCGCGTCGCCCGTTCCGGTTGCAAAACGGCGGCGACGGGTCGTATGAGGTGCGGCGCGTACGGCATAACCTGTTGCGCCAAGTTTTGAATCAGTTGAGCGCGTACCAGGAAATGCCGATTGACTGGCTCGCCGCGTGGACGCCGTACCTGGGCGCGTATGTCGCCGATTTGTTTGGCAAATTGTTCGCGGTCGCGATTAATGCGGGCGGGGCGGACGGTGACGCGGTGTTCGAGATTTTGATGGCGTCGGCGCGCGGCGACCACGAAACCGGCGCGATGGGGCGGCACGTCACGCGCGGGCTTTTGTCCGCGAACCGGCCCGACGGCTGGGAGTTGATGGAGAAAACGCTCCTTGCGGCCCAGCGTCAGGAAGGCTTGCGCCAGAGCATTTTAGAGGTCGCGGACGAAGCGCACCCCACGGCGTTTCGGCGGATGCTCAAGATTATCCGCGAGAACGATTTGTACCGGTTCTCGGCCACGATTCGCGCCGCCGATGTGTGGTTCGGCATGAACTGGGTCGCGTACGAGAAATTGTCGGTGAAGCAGGCCAATACGGCGACCGAGACCGTGGAAACGTTTTTGACCGACGCCAAAGGCCGCGGCGATGTTCTCGCGACCGCGACCGACGGGCAGGTGGTGTACCTCGCGCTGTGGAGTATCGCTTTCGACGACGCCCGCGCGGCGATGCAGGCCGCCGTTCCGCTCCTCTCCGACCCGGTTTTGACCCGCCGCTACGCCGCCCTGCATCTGCTGACCGAGTTGAAACTTGACGAGGCCCAGCCCGCAATTCTTGAGGCGTTTGATGACCCCGATCTGCGTATGGCGCAAAAAGCGTTTGGGGCGTCGAACTGGTATGAGAACAAGGCGTCCGAAGACAGCCCCAAGGCGGTTGCGGCCACGCTGACTGAAGATCACACGGCGCTCACCGATGTTTTGGAAAACGATGTTGAGCCGGGAACGCCGGTCGCGGGTTGGTTGAGCAATCTTAAAGAGGCGATGACGTCGCTCGCGGCGGTTATGAAAGGATACAGCGAAGACGGAGCCGCTGACGCCGCCGCCGCGCCCCCCGAAACGCCCGCCCCTATCGCTTCCGCTCCTGCGGTTGTCGTGATAAAGGACGATCGGTTCGACCGATTGACACGTAACCTGCCGCGTTTCCCTGCGAACGGCAAGGTATTGGAGCCGGTGATCTGGGAGTGGGACAAACTTACCGCGCACGCCGAAGCGCTTGCCGACGCCCTGCCGCGCGTGGTGGGCGCGCGTCCGCTTGAAGATTTGTTCCCGTACCTTGCGCGGATGAGCGGGTATGGACGATCGCAGGTGGCGGACGCTATCGGCAAAAGCAAAAGCAAATCCGCCGCGATGCGCGCCGTGCTGTTCGATATGGCGGGCGATATGTCGTCGGATGTGCGCGCGAACGCGTTCAAAGCGTTCAATGCGGATGGCTGGAAGTTGGAAGGGGACGAAGCCGCGAAAATCGAGGCGTTGCTGACCCGTAAGGCCGCCGATTTGCGTAAGTCCGCTTTGTCGCTTTTGTTACGGCAGGACGACGACGCTTTGCTCCAAAGCGCGGAACGCTTAACCGGGGCGAAGGACGCAAACCAGCGTCTCGCCGGTCTGGATGTGCTGACACAATTGGTGGAGAAAAAGCGCGCCCCGGACAAGGCGCGGGCTATCGTCGCGCAGTTCACAACGGCGCGGGCGGACAAACTCACCGATGCGGAAAAGGCGATGCTCGCGCCGCTTGCGAACGAGGCGCACGAAAAACCGACGTTGGACAACGCGCTCGGCCTGATGGACGACAACAAGCGGACGTGGGCGACGCGGCCCGTGGAGCGTAGTCGTTTCCCCTACGCGACGCTGTCGGCGGAGGCAATTATCGGCGGGCTGAACAGTTTTATCGAGCAGTACAAGGAGTTGCCAATCAAGATCGGGCAGGGCGATGATAACACGGCGACGTTACTTGGTAACACGACGAACTCGTGGTCGTTCCCGCGCCCTGATTACAAGTTGACCGTGGAAGAGGACGCGGAACGCTGTCCCGTTTATGACGAGCTAACAACGTGGTGGGAAGCGCGACCCCACGCCGCCCGCGACGAGGACGGGTGGGAATTACTACGCACCGATCTTGCGATTATTGCGAACACCAACAATAGTTGGGGCGCTAAGATGGCTCCCGAAGCATGGGCCATTGTGGAACCGCTCTACAGTGTGGTTCCGCTTTACAGCGATTTGGCTCCGGGCCTTCTTGCTTGGCTACAGCGCTTCTACCCGACGCAGACCAATGGCGTAGTTGATTTTTACCTGGACGCCGCCGAGACTGTTCTGGCGCGAATGGCGGATTACGAGGCCAAAAACGGGCGGCAGATGTGGGGATCGAGCGCGCGCGGGCTTGCCTACCTGTACGCGGCACGCAACCACCGTTTGAAGAACGCGGATCATTGGACGAGCGAACAGATCACGCGGCTTTGGAACCTGATGCGCTGGCTTGATCAACCCAATCGCGAGATAAAGGGCCGTAACCGGATCGCGACCATTGACGATGTCGCCGCCGCGTTCCAAATCGGGGCCGCGACCGAGGCCGATGTTTACGAGCAACTTCTGCACCCCGCCGACACGACCTACGGCGAGTTCAACGGCTTCCGCGATGTGTCCGGGCGCAAGGCGACGCCGCTTTTGGAGAAAACGCCCGCTTTGCGTCCGCTTGTCGAAAACTGCCGCAAGCGCGTTTTGGAGGTCGAACTGACGCGCGGCGACACGGAAACGGCGGCGTCCGCTCCGGCCCGCGCGCTCCGGTATAGCGGCGGCATGGACACGCTGTTGAAACTGGTCGCGGGACTTGGCAAGGACTCGTTCGCGCGTGGCTACTCGTATTACGGGCAGGTCAACCGCTCCAATGTGTTCAGCCATTTGATCCGTGTGACGTTTCCGGGCGAGAACGAAACGCCGGACGCGTTTGCGAAAGCGGCGAAAGCGGCGAAGATCACGGAAAAGCGGCTTATCGAAACCGCGATGTACGCGCCGCAATGGGCGCGGCATGTCGAGACGGCGCTTGGCTGGGACGGGTTTACGCAGGCGGTCTGGTGGCTCCATGCGCACACGAAGGATAACTCGTGGAGCGTGGAGGCCGAGATCAAGGAAGCGTGGACGACCGAGATTGCGGATAAAACGGCGTTGACCGCCGAGGATTTGACCGAGGGGGCCGTGGATGTCGCGTGGTTCGCGCGCGTCTACGACGCTTTAGGCGAGGCGCGCTGGAAGCAGGTGGACGACGCGGCGAAATTCGCGTCGTCGGCGGGCGGGCATAAGCGGGCGCAGTTGTTCGCGGATGCCATGCTCAATCGTTTGGATAAGGGCGAGGTCTTGGCGCGTATTCGGGACAAGCGGCATCAGGACAGTTTGCGCGCATTGGGCTTGATGCCGCTCCCGCCCAAAGGCGAGGCGGCGTTTGAGACCGACCTTTTGGCGCGGTACCAGACGATGCAGGAGTTTGTGCGAACCTCCAAGCAGTTTGGGGCGCAACGTCAGGAATCCGAGAAATTAGCGGGCCGTATCGGCATGGAGAATCTGGCGCGCACGGCGGGCTACGCGGACCCGAACCGCCTGACTTGGGCGATGGAGGCCGCCGCTGTCGCGGATTTGAAGGACGGGCCGGTGACGAAAACCGTGGGCGAGGTGAGCGTGTCGCTCGCGATCAACGGCTTGGGCTTGCCCGAATTGACCATTCTCAAAAAGAACAAATCGCTCGCGAATATCCCTCCGGCTGTGAAGAAGGAGCCGGAGATCGCCACTTTGGTAGCGCGCAAAACGGATTTGACGCGTCAGGTGTCCCGGATGCGGGAATCCCTGGAAGCCGCGATGTGTCGGGGCGACCGCTTTGCGAGGGCGGAGTTGGCGACGCTGTTAGATCATCCGATTTTGCGGCCCTTGTTGCAAAACCTCGTTTTCATTGAGGATGGGGGCAAGGAGCCGACGCTCGGCTACCCGACCGGCGACGGGAAAATGGAGGACTGCAACGGCGTAGCGCATAAAGTCGCGCCCGCAACCGCGTTCCGGATCGCGCACCCATTCGATCTGCTTCAATCGGGCAAATGGGAGCAGTGGCAACGCGACTGCTTTTTGCGCGAGCGGGTTCAACCGTTCAAGCAGGTTTTCCGCGAGTTGTATGTTGTTACGGATGCGGAAACCGCCGACGGAACCAAGTCCGAGCGGTACGCGGGCCATCAGGTCAACCCGAAGCAGGCGCTCGCGCTGTTCAACAAGCGCGGCTGGGTGGGCGGCGGCGAGTACGATTACGACAACGACGGGCCGCGCAAAACGTTCCACGAAGCCTGTTACACAGTTTCGGTCGGCTTTATGGGCTATTCGGCGAC